>NZ_JBWKVA010000014.1:0-162539 GCF_059421425.1 Pseudomonas sp. GW821-FHT02H09 | reverse complement strand
GCCAGCGTGGTCGGCAACCAGCTGGTGTTCAACCCGGGGAGCGACTTCGATCACCTGGCGCAAGGCGTGGTCGAGCATGTGACCCTCAGCTACCAGATGCAGGATCAGTACGGGGCTCTCTCGAGTTCCACGGTGGACGTGACGATCACCGGCACCAACGATGCGCCGGTAATGACGGCAGGTGGTTCTCTGTCGTACACAGAGAACCAGGCAGCGACGGCGATCAACTCGGTGCTGACGGTCACCGATGTCGACAGTAGCAACCTAACGGGCGCTACGGTATCGATCACCAGCAACTTTGCCTCGGGCGAGGACGTACTCGGGTTCACCAACCAGAACGGCATCAGCGGCAGCTACAGCGCAAGCACCGGCGTGCTGACACTAAGCGGGACGTCGTCGGTGGCGAACTATCAAGCCGCGCTACGCTCGGTGACCTACTCCGACAGCAGCGACAACCCGTCGACGGCACCGCGCACGATTAGCTTCCAAGTGGATGACGGCTCTGCGGCTAACCACGCGAGCAACATCACAACGACGACCGTCACGGTGGCGGCAGTCAATGACGCGCCGATAGTGGACTTGAATGGTGGCGGCGCCGGCAATGACGCAACGGCGAACTATCCAACAGGCATCTCGCAGTTGTTGATTACGCCGTCGGCGACGGTCACCGATGTCGACTCGCCGAACCTGTCGTCAATGACTGTTACGTTGACGAACGCTGTGGACAGCACCAATGCGAACGTCAGGGAAATACTCTCCCTGAACGCGCCGGCATCGACCGCTGCTACGGGTTTGACGGTGACCGGTGTTGCCAGTGGTGCAAACAATGGGATCTATACACTGACGATCACTGGCTCGGCTAGCCAGGCCACCTACCAGACTATCCTCAAAGGCGTTCAGTACACCGACACCAAGACCGGAAGCCACAGCACTACCGACCGAATCGTGAACGTGGTGATCAACGATGGAGCGGCAAATAGCCTCTTGCACACCGTCACAACCCATGTGACAGCTCCGGCTGGCGTAGCCGGCGAGGCTATCAATCTGGCACTGACCGATCCCACGCCCGACACCTCCGACGTCATTACCTACACGGTGAGCGGGGTTCCGATAAACTGGGTGCTGAGTGCCGGAACCAACAACGGTGACGGCAGTTGGACGATACAGACCAGCGACCCTTCCGCACTGACGGTCATGACGCCATCCACCTATGCCGGTGCGATGGAGCTCACAGTAACCTACGGATGGACCAACGCGGACGGCAGCACAAGCAGTTATATCGTTTCCGACAACGTCGAAGCCTACGCCCCCGGCTCGCCGATCTTCGCCTTGTCTACCGACGACAACCTGACCGGCTCGTCCGGTGCCGACACCTTCATCTTCGCCCATCCGATCGACAACAACGTCATCCACAGCTTCGATGCGGCGGCAGACAAGATCGACTTGATCGGCTTCGCGGGCGTCACCGGCTTTGCTGACTTGAGTATCGCTAACGACGCACACGGTAATGCGCTGGTCAGCATAGGCTCCGGCCAGACGATCACCCTGAAAGGTGTCGATGCGGCGGGCTTGAGTGAAGCGAATTTCCAGTTCGATGTGGACCCGCTCACCACCAATACCGGCACCATCAGCATCGCCAACGGGGCGATCATGCCGTTCGGTGGCAGCATCCATAACAGCGGCACCATCGAGCTCGGCTCCACCGGCAGCGAAACCAACCTGGAAATCCTCTTCCGTGGCGCGACCTTGACCGGTGGCGGCCAAGTGCTGCTATCCGACAGCGCGCACAACGTGATTTTCGGTGGCAGCGCCGACACCGTGCTGACCAATTCCGATAACCACATTTCCGGCGCCGGCCAGTTGGGTGCCGGGCAGATGGTGCTGGTCAATGCGGGTTTAATCCAGGCCGACGGGCTGAACAGCCTGGTGCTCGACACTGGTACCCACACCATAGTCAACAGCGGCGTGCTGGAATCCACGGGCGCGGGTGGCATGACGGTGGCCAGCGCAATCGATAACTCCGGCCACTTGTGGGCCAATGGTGGCGACCTGCGCCTGCTGGCCGACGTGACCGGCAACGGCAGCGCCACCATCGACGGCGATGCCAGCCTGACCTTCGCCGGCACTGCCCACGCGTCCGTCGCCTTCCACGGCGAAGGTGCGGGCACGCTGATCGTGGAGCACGCCGCGGATGCCGACTCGCTGGTTGGCATTCTCGGACTCGAAAGCAATGACTCGCTGATGTTCGGCGATCTCGCCTTCGGCGCCAACACCCAGCTCAGCTACAGCGCCAACGCCCTTGGCTCCGGCGGCCTGCTGACGGTGGACGACGGCGTACACCGGGCCGAGGTGAACCTGCTGGGGCACTACTCGGTGGCCGACTTCCAGGTCACCGCCGGCGGCGAGGCCGGTACCTTGGTCGATTACCACGGCGCATCCAGCGGCACACAGGTGGGCAGCATGCTCGCGGACGTGCTCAATGGCGGCGACGGCAACGACATCCTCGCGGGTCGTGGCGGGGCGGACACTCTCAGCGGTGGCGCGGGAGCCGATGTGTTCGCCTACCTCAGCCCGAATGACGGCGGCGACACCATCCTTGACTATAACTTCGCCGAAGGTGACGCGCTCGACCTCTCCGCGCTGCTCAAAGCCAACTTCGTTAGCGGCAGCAGCCAGGCGTCCGACTTCGTCCAACTGGTGAAATCCGGCAGCGACATCACCGTGAAGGTGGATACCGATGGCGCAGCCAATGGTGCGCATTTCACCGATGTGGCGGTCCTCGCCAACGCTGGCACGACTGGCGCCGATCTCGTGCGTATCTGGTTCGGGGATGCCGACCATACGCTGACGGCCTGACACGCTGGGCTGGAGCTGACCGGCGGCAAACTGTGAAGCGGGGCTGGGCCTGCCGATTCACGCAGCGCTCGAACACCAGATGCGCCGCCCGGCGCTGGCGCGTCTGTTGGGTTTTGAAGAAGCCCGCCTACCCATCGGCGCCCGCAACGCTCGCGTCGAACGGTTAGCACGCGACACTTTCGAACAACGCCACGACGGCAAAACTTGATATGACAGGGCCTGACCTGAACTGCGCAGCCGGCGCATAGCACACAGCACGACCAAAACATCACCTACATCGGCTCTGGCGGTCCGATCAATCTTCCCATCACCCCAAACACCCCCAACTCTCTGATGACTTCAAGCTCCCCTTGGGTCTCGACCATCTCGGCAATCAGCGGCAGGTCGATGCTGTTGGTCGCGCGGAAAACGGCTTCGATGAACAGGCGTTTGTCGCTCTGCTGGTCGATGGCGCGGATGTAGCTGCCGTCGATTTTCAGGTAGGCCAGACCGAGGTAACTGAGGTTGCCGATCTGGCTGAAGTTGCCGCCAAAGTGCTGCAGGCCGATCCGGTAGCCGGTGTCCTGAATGCTTTCGCACAGTTGCTGCAGTTTGTCCGGTGGTGGCAGTTGGCGCTCGTCGATTTCCAGAGTCAGCAGCGGCGCGAGATCGGGCAGGCCTTCGAGCAGGGCCAGGATTTGTTGCAGGTGTGGTGCATCAAGCAGGGTGCTCCCGGAAAGACTTAACGCCAGCGGCCAAGGGTGTTCGGCGAGGTAGTCCAGGGTGTGTTCGAGCATTGCCAGGTCGAAACGCGCCGACCAGCCCAAACGCTCGATCCATGGCAGGAAATGCCCGGCGGCAATTGCTTCGCCCTGCGGGTCGAGCAAGCGGGCCAGTACCTTGTGATGCAGCACCTGGCTGGTATCGGCACACTGCACCACCGGTTGGAAGTACAGCTGCATTTTGTCGTAGCTGAGGGCATCGTCGATCCAGTTACGCCAATCGTGCTGAGTCTGCCCGGGCGCGCCATCGAAACTTGCCAGATGCACCCAGGGCCGTTCCGGATGTTGTCGGGCTTGGGCCAGCGCCTGATCGAGATGCAGCAACACCGTGCTTACGGAGTCGCCCGGTTGATAAGCGACGATACCCAGGTGTGCAACTGGCATGCAGTCGCTGGAGCCGGTGAGGCGCAGGTTTTCCAGGGTCGCACTGATCTCGCCGGCCAGGCGTGCAGCGTCTTTGCTGTCCAGACCGGGGGCTAACAGGCTGAATTCGCCGCCACGGTTGCGCGCCGCCAGCCAGTGGCGGCGATCTGCTTGCTGGATCATGCGTTTGAGCAAGTCACCGATCAGTCTGATCAAGGCGTCGGCGCGTTGGCCACCCAGACGTTGGTTCAGGCCGGTCAAATCGTTGACTCGTAACATCAACAGGTGACCATCGCTGCTCTGTTCGGTGACCAGTAGCTGTTCGGCGAGTTGTTCATCCAGCAGGCGCCGGTTGGCCAGCCCGGTGAGGCTGTCCTGAAAGGACTCGGCCCATAATTTTTCACTGCGTGCGGCTTCTTCGGCAAACAGGCCTTTGAGTTTTTCAACCATCTGATTCATGGCCAGCACCACGCGCTTGAGCTCCGACGTGCGGGGGAGTTTCGGCAAACTGAGGAACTCGCGTTTACTGATGGCTTCGGCCTGCTTGACCATGCTGTCGAGCGGACGCAATTGCCGGCGCAGCAGCCAGCCGCCGAACACTGTGCTGAGCAACCCGCACAGCAGCAACCAGACCAGGCTGCCGAGGGTACTGTCCCAGAGCCTGGCCAGGGCGAACTGTGGATTGCTCTGTACTTCGACCCGTGCGGCCTGCTCCCAGCCGCGCATGATCAGCGCGTCGCCTCCTTGAGGATGCAAGTCCACCAGATGCACGAACCAGTCGGGTATGTCCTCGGCAACGGTCGGTGTACTGCGCTCCACCAGCACTTTTTCATTCTCGATGGTCACCACCCGGATGCTGGAGAAGTAACCGCTATCGAAGATCGAACTGACCATCAGTTCAATCATTGCCGGATCGTCGAGTTGCGTGGTCAACGATAGCCCCAGCGCCGTGGCGGCATCCTGGGCGTGGGAGCGTAACTGGCTGAGCATTTGCTCACGCGAGGTCTCCAGGCTGACAAAAAAACTGCCGCTCAACGCCACCAGCAGGAACAGGCAGATGGCGAGAAACAACTGTTTGAGTAGCGACATGAAGCGCTCCTTGTTGGCGGCGTTAGCCTTCACCCACGACAAAACCTTCGGCATTGAAGGTGTACACCGAAAGCGGGTCTTCGCGTTGTGAGGCTGGACGGGCCGAGGGGCCATAGTGTTGCTCAGCGGTTTGCAGGAACAGCGCAAAATCCCGGTTTGCCCGGACATTGCCTCGGCCGGTCAGCAAAAAAACCGACACAACCGGCCATCCGCCGAGCCGAAGTCGGAGCGTTGACCATCCTGGACTACGCGGACGACGGGACATGTCTGGCTGCTCAAGTGCAGATTTCTGAAGTCTAGGCGGTGTTTTATGAAAGATCAGGCAGATTGTCGGTCGATGTGAGAATGGTTTGTGGCGAAAAAAGAGCGCAGCCGGAAACGCTCGAGTATCAAGACCTGTTCAGGGTTTTCTGCCGAAGGATATAAACCGTCACCAATACCGCGCTGGTCAGCATGAAGCCACGGGCCCAAGGCAGGGGGACGAGCACGCAGGACAGGCCAATGCTCGCCCACATCAGGCCGATGGCGTAAACCTTGCCCTTGAGCGGGATGCCGTTGCCGTCGAGGTAGTCGCGGATCCATGGGCCAAGCCGTGGATGCTCAACCAGCCATTGATAGAAGCGCGGCGAACTGCGGGCGAAACAGGCGGCCGCCAGCAGCAGAAAGGGGGTGGTGGGCAACACGGGCAGGAAAATCCCGATCACCCCCAAAGCGACGCTCAGCCAGCCGATGGCCAGCAGAACGTAACGCAGTATCAGGGGGCGATTGCCTATGGAGTTGGCCGCCATAGGCCGCAACTCAGTGGTGACGAGGCTTGAGAATGGCCGGTTTTTCGTCCGGTGCGTTGCACAGCAGGTACAACGCGGTCAGGGCTTCAGGGATCTGTACGATCATGTCGTCCATCAGGTTGGCATCGCTGGCGATATCGGAGAACTCAGGCTGTTCGTCGAACAGGCCGGAGCCGACCATGATCGGCAGGAGCATTTCACTGACTTCGTCCTCGGCGGTTTCGAACCAGGCCGCTTCGCGCAGGAACACGCCTTCCATGAAGCCGATGCACCAACCGCGCAGGTCAGAGTCGTCCGGATCGTCGCCGAGATCGAGGTCACACGGCAGCTCGAATTCTTCATCGGAGGCCAGCTGACGGGCGATGTGCGCCTTGAGCAGCAGCAGGGTAGCTTCGATCTCCTCACGCTGGGCGGCGTCGCGGTAATGCGGCTCTTCGGCGAACAGAGCGTCGATCCACTCACGGTCGGGAACGATCTCGGAGCAGATCGATAGCGCAGTCATGTAACCGTGGGCGGCCACATAGTCCAGCGCCTCGTCATGCAGCTCGTCGGCGTCGAGGAAGGCTTGCAGGCGGGTTAGTTGCTCAGCGAAGGACATTGAAGGGCTACCTTGGGGGAAATATACGATGCTGAATTCTAGGCCTTCTTGAGCGCTCAGGCCAGTCGCAGGGCCGATTGCCTGCATTCAAAACACGCCTTAACGCGGTCCGTAGCAGCTGGCGAAGCCTGCGTTCGACCGTGTAGTGGTCGTAAACCCTGGCGACTTGGTCCGCCTGAAGCGCCCTACAGCCCGATTTTGCGACGGCTTCGCCGCCGAAAGCAGGCTTCGCCAGCTGCTACGAGGAAGGGGGCAAGCCTGATCGGGCGGCTATTCGTCACTGGCGCCCTTTGCCCTGGACCGCTCGGGTATACTGCCGCGTTTTGTAATGCCCTGCAGGTGTTGCGACGGATCAGGAAAAGTCCGCTTACGGATTTGTCCGTGAAGACCGTGACGTTTTCATCCAGCCTGCGCGCAGGGATATTCGGCGATATTTGGAGTTTTTCATGCTCGAACAGGCTCAGCGCGTCCTCAAGGACATCTTCGGCTACGACAGTTTTCGTGGCCGTCAGGGTGCGATCATTGAGCGCGTGGCCAGTGGCGGCGATGCTCTGGTGCTGATGCCTACCGGCGGTGGCAAGTCGTTGTGTTTTCAGGTCCCGGCGCTGCTGCGTGAAGGTCTGGCGGTGGTGGTGTCGCCGTTGATCGCACTGATGGACGATCAGGTCGCGACCCTGGAAGAGCTGGGCGTTGCCGCAGCCGCCTTGAACTCGACCCTGAGCGCCGAGCAGCAGCGCGATCTGGCGGCGCGAATCAAACGTGGCGAAGTGAAGATGCTCTATCTCGCGCCCGAGCGCCTGGTACAGCCGCGGATGCTGGCGTTCCTGCAGAACCTGGACATCGCCCTGTTCGCCATCGACGAAGCGCACTGCGTCTCTCAATGGGGCCATGACTTCCGTCCGGAATACCTGCAACTGGGGCAGTTGGCGGAATTGTTCCCCAATGTGCCGCGCATCGCCCTGACCGCTACCGCCGACAAGCGTACTCGCGAAGAAATCGTCAATCGCCTGTATCTGCAGGACGCCGAACGTTTTTTATCGAGTTTCGACCGACCGAACATTTTCTACCGCATCGTGCCCAAGGAGCAGCCGCGCAAGCAGTTGTTGGCGTTCCTGTCCGAGCGCCGTAGCGATGCGGGCATTGTCTACTGCCTGTCGCGCAAAAAAGTCGACGAAGTCGCTGCGTTCCTGTGCGAGCAAGGCTTTCCGGCCCTGGGGTATCACGCCGGGTTACCCAACGAGATGCGTGCCTTCAACCAGAAGCGCTTCCTCAATGAGGAAGGCCTGATCATGGTTGCCACCATCGCCTTCGGTATGGGCATCGACAAGCCGAACGTGCGTTTTGTTGCGCACCTCGACTTGCCCAAGTCCCTGGAGGCCTATTACCAGGAAACCGGTCGCGCCGGTCGCGACGGTTTACCCGCAGACGCCTGGATGGCCTACGGCCTGCAAGACGTGCTGATGCTCAAGCAGATGCTGCAAAACTCCGAAGGCGATGAGCGCCACAAGCGTCTGGAACAGCACAAGCTCGACGCCATGCTGGCACTCTGTGAAGAAACCCGTTGCCGGCGCCAGACCCTGCTGGCGTATTTCGACGAAGACATGCCGCAACCGTGCGGCCACTGCGATAACTGCGTTGACGGTGTCCAGACCTGGGACGCCACCGAGCCGGCGCGTCAGGCGCTCTCGGCGATCTACCGCACCGGCCAGCGTTATGGCGTCGGGCATCTGGTGGACGTGCTGCTGGGCAAAGACAACGACAAGGTACGCAGCTTCGGTCATCAACATCTTTCGGTGTTTGGTGTAGGCAAGGCGCGGACCGAGGGCGAATGGCGCTCTCTGTTCCGACAGCTGGTGGCTCGAGGTCTGGCGGACATCGATCTGGAAGGCTACGGCGGCCTTCGCTTGAGCGACAGTTGCCGGCCGTTGCTCAAGGGCGAAGTCACACTGGAGTTGCGCCGCGATCTCAAACCGCAGACGACCGCGAAAAGCAGTACCAGCCAGGCCAGCCAACTGGTGCGTGGTGAAGAGCGCGAGCAGTGGGAAGCGTTGCGGGCCCTGCGGCGCAAACTGGCCGAAGAACATGGCGTGCCACCGTACGTCATTTTTCCCGATTCAACGTTGCTGGAAATGCTCCGCAGCCAGCCGGGCTCCTTGTCGGAAATGGCCAGGGTCAGCGGCGTCGGTGCGCGCAAACTGGAACGTTACGGCGAGGCGTTCCTTGAAGTGTTGGGCGGTCAGGCCGAGGCGCCGAAAGTGGTCGCCGATATCCGTCACGAGCTGATCACCCTGGCCCGCGCCGGCATGACGCCGATGCAGATCGCCGGTCAATTGCAGTGCTCGGAAAAGAACGTCTACACCTTGCTCGCCGAGGCCATTGGCAAGCAGCAGCTATCGCTTGAGCAGGCGCTGGATCTGCCGGAGGACTTGCTGGGTGAAATACAGGACGCGTTCCTTGACGGCGAGGGCGAGCTACCGCCTGCCGCAGAGGTGATCGAGCTGTTTGCCGGGCGCGTTCCCGAAGGCGTTCTGTACTGCGTGCGTGCGGCCTTGCAGTCGGAATTCGAGATTTGAGTGGTCTGGTTTATAGATGTAACGATTCAGTACATAGCATGTCTTGCCTCGGGGCAGGGGGCATGCTTAGCTGACTAATAATTAGTTTCGCCCTATTTCAGTCTAATCATGAGTTTTTTATGCCGTTAACCGATCAACACCGTTTTGGCATGCAGTTGGCGCAGATGTCTCGAGGCTGGCGTGCCGAACTGGATCGCCGTCTGGCCGGGCTTGGCTTGTCCCAGGCCCGTTGGCTGGTGCTGCTGCATCTCGCCCGTTTTGACGAGGCGCCGACTCAACGTGAGTTGGCCCAAAGCGTGGGCGTCGAGGGTCCAACCCTGGCGCGGTTGCTCGACAGTCTGGAAACTCAGGGGCTGGTGCAGCGACAATCGGTTGCTGAAGACCGCCGGGCGAAAAAGATTGTCCTTTGTGCTTCGGCCCGGCCATTGATCGAGCAAATTGAAACCATCGCCACCGCGTTGCGCCACGAGCTTTTCGTCGGTGTCGACGAAGAAGAATTGCGCGTGTGCATGCGGGTTCACGGGCGCATTCTGGCCAATCTGGAAAAATCTTGAGGTATTACAACCCCGCAGACTTTTGAGATTCAGTGCTTGGCGGACTATAAGAGATAGCCGTGTTTGTGCAGGACGCATGAACGCCCGCAGGTTGGTTTCGGTTATCCAAAGGATGCTCATGCTCGAGAGTTTGCAGTCCGCATTGCGCTGTTCAGTCAGATTGAACTCATCTGAAAAAAAGCCCCGCTTTTTCAACATCCGCTCGCTGTTAGCAGCGTGCGGTGCCTTGTGTTACTCGGCATTGGCCCCGGCGCTGGGGTTGGGCGATATCACGCTGCATTCGGCGTTGAACCAACCGCTCAATGCCGAGATTGCGCTGGTGGAGCCGGGTGATCTGGTTGAAGGCCAATTGTCCGTGAGCCTGGCGACGGCCGAAGAGTTCAGCCGCGCCGGGATCGAGCGGGAGTTCTTCCTCAATGACTTGAGTTTCAGCCTGATCCTGCACGGCAACCGCAGCGCGATTCGGGTGGTTTCGAGCAAACCGGTCAACGAGCCTTTCCTGAACTTTCTGGTACAAGTGAATCAGCCCAATGGGCGTTTGCTGCGTGAATACACCCTGCTGATCGACCCACCGGGCTCACCGGGGATCGTACCCTGGAGTGCGTTCGGGCAAGGGGCACCCGCGACATCTCCGTCACCTGCTTCGCTCTCCCGGCAAGTGGCTGCGCTCGGGCCACCGACAGCGGTGCAGCCGAAGTCGCCCGAACCCGCAGACGACACTCAATCAACCGCCGTGGCACCGTCTCAGGAGTCGCCTGCATTCACTTCCGGGCAGTTGGCCGAGGTCAAAAGGCTCTCCGCCAGTCCTGCCGCGCCGCCGGCAGCAAGCCTGCCACTGGTTGCTCCGCAGACCGAAGAGTCCGGCGGACCGAACGTGTGGGTGATGACGGGGTTGGTGGTGCTGTCAGCTCTGTTAATGCTGGCATTGCGGGTTCGCCGTCAGCGGCATCAAGCTCAAGTAACCCCTGAGCCGTTGCCCATACAGCCCGTGGCCCGTGAGTCACTCGCTAGCCAAATGGCCCCTCACGTGCCGGAAAAAGCGGACCATGAAACGAACTCCGTGGCTACGGTGCAGAAAACCGTGGCACCACACCCTGCGTGCGCTGAAGCGTCCGTTGTCATCGAGGGGGGCAGTCTTTACGTTGCTGCCAGTGCTGAGTCCGAAGCCAAAGCATCGGGCAGCCCGGCACTGGATGAGTTCCGGCTGAACCTGGACGACCTGTCGATGGACGCGGACCGGGATTTGATCAGCCCGTTTGAAGCCGCGCCGCCGTCTCTCGACAAACCAGCCGCCGATACGTCGCCCGACTTCGCCCCAAGCCCCCTGCAAGACATCGAACTGTTGCCAATAACTTGCACATCTCGGGACGAGCGTTAAAGGCGGTTATTATAACGACGCCATCGAGTTCAGGAGTTCGCCTCACCATGACTGCCAGTAAACCGGAAATCATCATCACCTACTGCACGCAATGCCAATGGCTGTTGCGCGCCGCCTGGCTGGCCCAGGAACTGCTCAGTACCTTTAGCGACGATCTGGGTAAAGTCTCCCTTGCACCTGGCACGGGCGGAATTTTCCACATCACCTGCAATGGCGTTCAAATCTGGGAGCGCAAGGCTGACGGTGGTTTTCCCGAGGCCAAAGTACTCAAGCAGCGGGTTCGCGATCAGATCGATCCGGAGCGCGATCTCGGGCATAACGAGCGAACTCAGTGAGACGCTGCTTCAGCCACCACTGTTTTTTTGTTTGAGCCGCTTGAGACGCTGCTGGAAACCACGATGGCGACAATGATCAAGGCGCCGCCTATGAGCATGCGCAGGGTCGGGTTTTCACCAAACAACAGCCAGGCAACAGTGATGCCATAGACCGGTTCCAGAGCAAACACCACGGCAGCCGTGCGCGCTTTGATCACCGCGAGGCTGGCGACGAACAGGCTGTGGGCGACGCCGGTGCAGAACACCCCGAGCAGACCGATCCACAGCCAGTCAATGGCGCGAACCTCGGTCAGCCCTGGCGCAGCCACCGGCAGCAGGCACAGGGCGACCACCACGTTCTGGCACAGCGCGGCCTGCACCGCCGGGATTCGCCCCGAACTGGCGCGGTTAGTCAGCGATAGCAGGGCGAACAACAACCCCGAACCCATCGCCCAGAGCAGCCCGCTGGTAGCCTCACTGGCGAGGTCGAAGTCCGGGGTCACCAGGACCAGGCCGACACTCACCAGCACCACCAGCAGGATTTCATTGGCGCGAATCCGCTCGCGGAAAATCAGCCCTTCAAGGATCACGGTAAACGCCGGGAAACTGGCAAAACCCAGGGTCGCAATTGCCACACCGGCCACTTTCACCGCGATAAAGAAGCTCACCCAGTGCCCCGCCAGCAACAGGCCGCTGAGCAGAAGACGACGCCAGTCGGCAGCCTCAAGTTTCTGCCAGCGAGTGTTGCTGGCAAAACGGGCAAAAAAAGCCAGCGCGATCACCGCAAATGCGGCACGGCCAAAGACGATAATCGCAGGCGTGGCGGCGGCGAGTTTGCCGAACACGCCGGTCAGGCCGAACATCAGTGCGCCGATATGCAGGGCGCCAAGGGCGGTACGCGGAGTCATTGCAATCCTTGATAAACGTGTTGAGCGGGGACAATAGCGCGATGCTGTCCCTACATTGAACCTCGCTACTCTCACGTTTGTCTGTCGCGATCCTCGCGCCTTTTATCGCAGGCCTAGCGTTCGACAGCCTGGCGGCGCAATTTGCCGGGCGAGGCACCGAACTCACGCATCACCGCCGCAGCGAACGCGCTCTGGGAGCTGTAGCCGACTTTGTTGGCGACTTCGCCGATCGGCAATCCGGACTCGCGCAACAGCCGCACGGCGATGTACAGGCGGCGACTACGGATGTAGTCCATGGGCGTCTGGCCGCATTCGGCGATAAATCGTGCGTGCAGGCGTGCGCTGGAGAGGCCGGCAACGCGGGCCAGGTCCGCGACTTGCAACGGGTACGCGGCGTATTGATCGATATGTGCGTTCAACGCGGCATAAGGCAAGCGTCGACCGCCGACGCTGTTCGGCGCGGCGTTATTGAGGCTGGCCAGTAACAGAACGGCACCTTGCTGAGCAATCAATGGGTCATTCACCGAGCTGCCAGCCAGCCAGCTGACCAATTGGCTTTGCCCGGCATTCAATGGCAGCCGAGCGGGGGTGTCGAGCAAGCGGCGGCTGGCATCGGCGTGCTCGCCCAGAGATTGCGTCACCCAGTGATCGCTTGGCACGTCCAGCACCAGACAGCGGCTGCCATTCGCACTGCCACAGGTGTGATGGGCATCCGAGGGGACCACCACGAAGCTCTGCTGAACCACCTGGCTGCCGCGGCCATCGACCTCGAAGTCGAGCTGGCCCGACAGGCCGAACACCAATTGGGCGTGTTCATGGCTATGGACAATCAAGTCGTGGGTGTATTGGCGTAGCGTGAGGATCGGTCTCATCGCAGTCTCCTTGGCAGACCGGCAGTTTACACCGTCACTGCCCGGGCTTTCGCTGTCATCGGACTGCCGTATTAGTGTCATGGGCTATTAATCGCTCTGGCGCAAGCTCGCAAAAAATACCGGAGAGGTTGTCCATGACCAGCGCTGAGCTCGCCAAACCCAGTCGTAAGCAACGCGTGCGCACATTGTGGATTTCCGATGTACATCTCGGTACCCGGGATTGTCAGGCGGAACATTTGTCGCAGTTTCTCAAGAGCTACCATGCGGACCGGGTTTACCTGGTCGGTGACATTATCGATGGCTGGAAGCTGCGCAGCGGCATGTACTGGCCCCAGGCACACACCAATGTCATTCGCCGGTTGCTGACCATGAGTAAACGCGGTACCGAAGTGATCTACGTCACCGGTAACCATGATGAGTTCCTGCGGCGTTATTCGAAACTGATCCTGGGCAATATCCAGTTGGTGGACGAGGCCGTGCATGTCACCGCAGATGGCCGGCAATTGTTGGTGATCCACGGCGATCAGTTCGACGTGATTACCCGTTATCACCGCTGGTTGGCGTTTCTGGGCGACTCGGCCTATGAGTTCACCCTGACCCTCAACCGCTGGCTTAATCACTGGCGTGCACGGTATGGCTACGGCTATTGGTCGTTGTCGGCGTACCTCAAGCACAAGGTCAAAACCGCGGTCAGTTTTATCAGTGACTTTGAAGAAGCCATCGCCCATGAATGCACCAAGCGGGGCCTGCACGGCGTGGTTTGCGGGCATATTCACCACGCTGAAATCCGCAAGGTCGGCGAGGTGGAATACCTCAATTGCGGAGATTGGGTGGAGTCATGCACCGCGTTGATCGAGCACTGGGATGGCTCGATCGAGCTGTATCGGTTGGCCGACGCCCAGGCTCGAGAAGCGCAGCTCAAGGCCGGGTTGGTGAAGGTGGTGGAGCCAGGTTAGGACACAAGGAATATGTTGCCTGGCCTGGCGTCATCGCAAGCTTGCTCAGGGGGTCACGCCGGTGCGTGCTGTTTCATCGCCGCCTTGTAGATCGAGTTCTTCGGATGGGCAAACAAGCGCTCCAGCATCGGTTCGAAGAAGCTTAGGGGCAGGGTGTCGTAAGTCGGGTCGAAGGCTGCAGCGTCGTACTTGGCGCAGAACTCGATGGTTCGCCGGTATTGTGGATGTTCGCTGAATTGCTCACGCAAATGTCGATCCATGCCCAGGTAATGGAAGAAGTAATAACCCTGGAAAATACCGTGTTTCTCCACCATCCACAGGTTTTCGGCGCTGACAAAGGGCTTGAGGATCGCCGCAGCGATGTCCGGGTGATTGTAGGACCCCAGGGTGTCGCCAATATCGTGGAGCAGGGCACAGACCACATATTCTTCGTCACGACCATCACGCCAGGCACGGCTGGCGGTTTGCAGTGAGTGGGTCAGACGATCTACCGGGAAGCCGCCAAAGTCGCCTTCAAGCAACTTGAGATGCGCAACGATTCGCGTCGGCAGCTGCCTGGCATAGGTACTGAAGTCTGCGGCGATGATCGCCCAGTCATCCTGCGTGCCATCTCGCATATGGGTGAAGCGGGCGTTGGCATTCATTGACGATTCTCTTAATGTTTTCGAAAGGATGTCTTTTCAGTGTATGCATTGGATCCAATCCTGCACTGGCTGCACGGGACGGCTTAATGACCCGGTGAGCCTAAAATGGCACTTTGCCAAGGATCATGTCGCGGTACATGACAAAGTCGCCGAGCAGGCTGTAGAGCGGATGCTGGAAAGTCGCAGGGCGGTTTTTTTCAAAGAAGAAGTGGCCAACCCAGGCGAAGCTGTAACCGGCCAGGGGAAGCACCCACAACAGTAGCCAGGCACTTTTGCCAATGGCAAAGGCCAGAATGAGAATGACCAGGCTGGTGCCGATGAAGTGCAGCCGGCGGCAAGTGCTGTTTCGGTGCTCACTTAAATAGTAGGGGTAGAACTGGGCAAAGCTGTTGAAGCGTTTGATGTTTCCCACGACTGCGATCTCTGTGGTTATTGTGCTGATGGCCAGATGTCCTACGGGGAGTTTATTTGAGTCTAGAGTGATCAGTGGTAACAGCCAGTGACAATAGGCGCCACTTTAGTATCCTTCTGAAATCAGCCGTGGGATGCGGCTCATCATGCAAGTAAACGCCATGAGCGAAAGAACGACTTCTGCAAGCTGGGCGATGGGGATTGTCGAAGCGCTGGAGATGGACGGTCTGGATTGCCGTGTATTGTTCAAGCAATTGGGGCTCGACTACGCGGCTCTGGACGACCCGGATGCGCGATTCCCTCAGGACTCCATGACGCGGCTTTGGCAGCGAGCCGTGGAGCTGTCCGGCAATCCGGCGATCGGCTTGAACATGGGCAAGGTGGTACGCCCGGCATCCTTTCACGTGGCCGGTTACGCCTTGATGTCCAGTAGGACCCTGGCCGAAGGCTTTCAGCGGTTGGTGCGTTATCAACGGATAATCGCCGAAAGCGCTGACTTGAGCTTTCGTCTTCTGCCCGAAGGCTATGCGCTGATTCTGACCGTGCATGGCGATCATCTGCCGCCGACCCGGCAAAGTGCCGAGGCCTCGCTGGCCTGTGCGCTGGCATTATGTGGCTGGCTGACCGGGCGCACCTTGCAGCCGCGCCAGGTGTTGGTCGAAGGCGATCAGCCAGCCAATATCGAACCCTACAAACAAGCCTTCCACGCGCCGTTGGTGTTTAACGCGCCGTACGATGCGCTGATTTTCGAGCGGGCGGACATGGAAGCACCGCTACCGACGGCCAATGAGGCGATGGCTCTGCTGCATGACCGGTTTGCCGGTGAGTATCTGGCGCGGTTCTCTGAAAGTCGGGTCACGCACAAGGCGCGGCAGGTGTTGTGCCGCCTGTTGCCCCAGGGCGAGCCCAAGCGTGAAGCGGTCGCGCAGACCCTGCACTTGTCTCAGCGCACTCTGCAACGGCGTTTACAAGAAGAGGGCACCAGTTTCCAGACACTGCTTGACGACACCCGTCGCGAGCTGGCTGAGCAGTATCTCGCGCAGCCAGCCATGACCCTGCTGGAAATCGCCTATCTGCTGGGTTTCGCCGACCCGAGTAACTTCTTCCGGGCCTTTCGTCGCTGGTTCGATGTCACGCCCGGTGAATACCGGGTGCGGCTGCTGGAGGCACCGGCGTTGCTCAATGACGCCAAAACGCCGGAATACACAGCACGAACACGGTGATGATTTCCAGTCGACCAAGCAGCATGCCGAGCGAAAGAATCCATTTGGCGGCATCCGGCAGCGTGGCGAAATTGCCGGCCGGGCCGATGGTCTCACCCAGCCCCGGGCCAACGCCGGAGACGGTGCTGGCCGCGCCGGTCAGGGCGGTCATCCAGTCCACGCCCAGCAGCGACAGCGCCAGGGCGATCACGCAGATGGTGATGGCGAAGAAGAACGAGAACATCAGAATCGAGCGGACGATTTCTTCGTCGAGACGATGACCGTTGTACTTCTGTTTGATCACTGCCCGCGGGTGAATCAACTGATTAAGGTTGGCCTTGAGCAGGATGTAGGCGACCTGAAAACGGAAGATCTTGATCCCGCCGGCGGTCGAGCCGGAGCAACCGCCGACAAACCCCAGATAGAAAAACAGCATCAGTGAGAAGTTGCCCCACAGGCTGTAGTCGCCCAGGGCAAACCCGGTGGTGGTGACCACCGAGGTGACGTTCAGCGCCACATGCCGCAAGGCGTCCAGCCAGTGCAGGTTGGTGGTCCACCAGTACCAGGTGCCCAGCACCAGCCAGGTCACGAGTAACATCCCGAGCAAGCCTTGAACCTGCTGGTCCTTGATCAACGCCCGGCGATTGCCGCGCAAGGTCGCAACGTAGAGGGTAAAAGGCAGGCTGCCGAGGATCATGATCACCACCGCGACCCAATGCACCGCCGGTTGGGTCCACTTGGCCAGGGATTGGTCGGAGGTCGAAAAACCGCCGGTGGAAATCGCTGACATGGCATGGTTGATGGCGTCGAACGGGCTCATCCCGGCCAACCAGAACGCCAGGCTGCCAAGGATGGTGATGCCGACGTAGGCGCCGACGATCAGTCGGGCCACCATGTGCGAGCGCGGCATGACCTTTTGCGAGCGGTCCGAGGACTCGGTCTGGAACAACCGCATGCCACCGATGCGCAGCAACGGCAGAATCGCCACCGCCATACCGATAAAGCCGATCCCGCCGAGCCAGTGAAGCAGCGAGCGCCAGATCAGAATGCCGGGAGACATGGTGTCCAGGCCGCTGAGCACGGTGGAACCGGTGGCAGTGATGCCGGACATACTCTCGAAAAACGAGTCGGTGTAACTGATGTGTTGGGTCAGCAGGAACGGCAGCGCGGCGAAGACGCAGACCACCACCCAGCTGGTTACGGTGAGCAGGTACATGTCCCGCGGGCGCAGGTGAATGTGCTCTGGACGTCCGGGAATCACCAGCGCAAGGCCTGCGATAAAGGTGATCATGCTGGCCCAGAGGAACGATGGAAGATCGCTGGTGCGTTCGAAAATCAGCAGGGTCGCCATCGGTACGACCATGCTGATGGCCAGGGTAATCAGGAAGATGCCGATAATGAAACCGATAATCCGTAAGGTCGGCAACGCCATGAGGTCCGCTCGGGCTGATAAGGGAAGGGCGCCATTCTACCTGCGGGGCAGGGCATGTAAACGGGCATCCCCAGGACCGCCGTTGCGACCGTCACCAAACGTCTGCAGACCTTGGGCAGTTACCGCTAGAATGGCCGGACATTTTTCTCAGGAGGTAGCCGATGCAGGCTCTCGACGTTTTGCTCAACCGTGTTTCCGTGCCGCGTTTGCTCGACCCGGCGCCCACTGCGGCGCAACGCGAAGTCCTGTTTGGCGCTGCGTCGCGCGCCCCGGATCACGGCCAACTACGGCCATGGCGCTTTCTGACGGTCGAAGGCGCGGCACGCGAGCAATTGGGCGAGTTGCTGGTCGAAGCGGCGCAGTTGCAAGGTGGTGACGTGACCCAGGCTGCGTTGGACAAGGCCCGCGCCATGCCGATGCGCGCGCCGTTGGTGGTGGTGGTCATTGCGCGATTGCAGGATCACTTCAAGGTACCGAAGTCCGAGCAATTGCTGGCCGCCGGCTGTGCCGCCCACGGTATTTTGCTGGCCGCCTATGCCCAAGGCATCGGCGCGGTGTGGCGTACCGGTGAATTGTCCTATTCGCCCCATGTTGCCAAAGGCCTGGGGTTGGCCGAGGGCGAAGAGGTGATTGCCTTCCTGTACCTCGGTACACCGCAGAATGAGCCGCGTACGGCGCCGAAGGTAGACCTCACCGAGTTTGTCAGCGCCTGGTCGGCCAGGACCTGATGATCGTTCCCACGCTCCCGCGTGGGAATGCCTCATTGGACGCTCTGCGTCCATTCTGTGACGCAGAGCGTCACGGGCTGCATTCCCACGCGGAGCGTGGGAACGATCATCTATCATCTACGCGACGGTCCCGGGCACCAACGGCAAATCCAGGCTGGCAATGAATCCGCCTTCCGGGTGATTGGCCAGGATCAAATTACCGCCATGTCGTTCCGCCGCCCGGCGGGCGATCGCCAGCCCGAGGCCATGCCCCGGAGCAGTCTGGCCGGGCGCTCGGTAGAACGGTTCACCCAATTGGCTCAGATGTTCAGCGTCAACGCCCGGCCCATGGTCGCGCACGCTGATGACAATCCTTTCCCCCCGCCGTAACGCCAGCATTTCAATCGGCTGCCCTGCCGGATTGAAGCGCTGGGCGTTACGCAGCAGGTTATCCACGGCGCGTTCGATCATCGTTGGCCAACCCTTGAGACTCAGCTGTGATTCCATCTCAATCCTCACGTTTTGCTCGGCTGAGTTGAGAAAGGCGTCTTTTTGCAGGTTGTTCAGCAGCCCATTGAGATCAATCTCTTCAGCACTGGCGTTGTCGGCATCCACCCGTGCCAGCACCAGAATTTCACTGATCAAGGCTTCCAGGCGATCACACTCGCGGGTCAGCCGTGGCCAGAGTTTTTCTCGTTCTTCAGGGGTGGCGCGCTCTGCCAATGCCAGGGCGATACGCAGTCGGGCCAGTGGGGAACGGAGTTCGTGGGAGACATCGCGAAGCAATTGCCGCTGGCTGCCGATCAGGCTTTGCAGGCGTGCGCCCATGCGGTTGAAGTCGTTGGCCAGCACGCCGAACTCATCACGACGATTGGCCAGTTTCGCCAGGCTGTTTTGTTGATAGGTGGTCTGGCCAAGGTCGTGCACCGCGCCGCGCAAACGGCTAAGGGGGCGGGTGATGGAGAGAGTGACCAGCAGACTGAATAAGGTCAGCACCACCAATGCGATACCCAAGGCGCTGAGTGGCCAAAGCAGGCTCTCACGGTGCCAGGCATTCAGTTCGGGGTGCGGAATACGGTAGATCAGCAGGTAGGTATCACCGGTTTTCGGGCTGGTGTATTCGACGGTCAGTCGGCGCCACGGCAGGCGTCGGTCATCATTGTTTTGCCGTGCTTCGAAGGCGGCCGCGCGACGTGGAAAGGTGCCATGCACCACCGGGTCGCCACTTTCATTGAGCACCTGGACATCGATGTGATACTGGCGCTTGCGTTGCTCAAGAATATCCTGCGCAGCCTCTTCGCCTTGGGTCTCAAAGGTCTGTGTCCAGTCTTCGGCCAGGGTATTGAGGCCGGGGTGGCGGCTGAGGATCCAGGCGTCCTGATTCAACATGTGCCCGAGCAGGATCGAAAGCCCTGCAACCAGGGCGATAGCCAGCCAAAAGCTGGCTAGGATGCGCCAGAACAATGAACGCACGGGAAGTCCTCAACAAAGAAAGCCCAACGGCGTGAACCGTTGGGCTGGAAATGAGCGCTAACGCATTATTGCGCTTTTTTCGCTTGTTGCGCTTTCCAGGCCTGGAATTCGGCCCATTCAGCGCGACGCTCGGCCTGCTTTTTCTGAATCTCGTCGAATTGCTTCTGCTGATCAGGTTTCAGCAGCCCGCGAACCTCGGCTTCGGCCTTCTTGTGTCTGGCAGCCATTTCGTCTTTCAAGGCTTTCTGATCGGCTGGCGAGAGTTTTTCCAGGTAGGTTTCGATCAGGTGCTGACGCTCACGCATCTGTTCGCCCATGATTTTGCCAATCTGATGACGCTGTTCGCGACTCAGGTCCAGTTGACTGTACGGACCTTTGCCGTGCATGTGCTCGCTGTAGCGCGGGCCGTCCATTGGACCCATCGGGCCCGAGCCTTCTGGCATGGCCATGGCAACGGTCGGCAGGGCAGCCGCGAACATCAGAGCGATAAGGGTCTTGCGCATCGTGTATCTCCTGTTTCGATTCCGGTGAGTCCGGATGTGTGCAGATTACGGAGATCAAGGTCAGCGGCGGTCAGCGGAGCGTAAAGCTTGGGTAAAGATGTTTTTGGACGGACCTGACAAATCCAGTACTTTGCCGATTTCTTCCTGACGAAGCATGACCTATGTAGCAGCTGCCGAAGGCTGCGTTCGGCTGCGAAGCAGTCGTGATCCGGACAACTCGGGCACCCTGAAAGACCGAGCTGTTTGCTTTTACGACTGCTGTGCAGCCGAACGCAGCCTCGCGGGCTCGGCAGCTGCTACAGGAAATGGTGTCGGGCTTACAGGCTGTAGTAGTAGCCGCGGCTGCGCAGGGCAACGATGCGTGGACGACCATCAGGGTGTGGTCCGATCTTTTTGCGCAGGTTGCTGACGTGCATGTCCAGGCTGCGGTCATACAGCGTCAGTTTGCGTCCCAGAGCGATCTGCGCCAGTTCCTGTTTGTCCAGCGGCTCGCCCGGTTGCTTGAGCAGCGCTTCAAGCAAGCGACTCTCGGAGATGGTCAGGGTGAATTCCTGCTCATCGATACTGACTACGCCACGGACCGGGCTGAAACACAGGTCACCCAGCTCGAGCTGGCTGGACACCGCCGTCGGATGGCTGCGACGCAGCACGGCGCGCAAACGGGCGGTCAACTCCCGTGGATCGCAGGGTTTGGCCAGGTAATCGTCAGCGCCCAATTCCAGACCGAGGATGCGGTCCAGCGGCTCGCCGCGGGCCGAGAGCATCAGCACCGGCAAATCCGGATGATCGTTGCGCAGTTGCTTGAGCAGCTCCAGACCGCTGCCGTCAGGCAGCATCACGTCCAGCACCACGGCGGCTGGCGCGGCTTGGGCCAAGGCGCGGCGAGCGCTCAGGCCATCGTGGCAGGCATGCACCTGAAAGCCTTCCTGGCTCAGCCAACTGGTCAGGAGCTCACACAGCTCCTGGTCATCATCTATCAGTAACAGGTCGCTCATGACTCACTCAATTTAGCCATTGCCGACGTTGTCTACGTCCGCCACTGGCGAAGATACCGCAGAGCAGGGCCAATAGCGCTACCCCGGCACCGGTGACGAACCACCGCTGCTGATCGGTCAGCAGGTGCGGTACCGAGCTGGCCTGGGTTTCCTTGAGTTGCAGCTTGAGGCGCTGGTTCTCTTGGTGCAGACGGGTCAGCTGGGCGCTCTCGCGTTCGGCATCGGCACTTTGCAATTGTTTGTTCAGCTCATCGCGCTGGCGTTCGCTTTCTTTCAAACGCTGCTGCAACTCGGTGATCTGACTGCCGGCGCTCAGGGACAGAGGCGTTGAATTGCCCGAATCAGAGCGTTCTTCGGCATGGGCAGGGACCCCGATCGATAACATGACCAACAGCAGACACAACGGACCTTGGCGCATCGGAACTCCTGATTCCAATCGAGTGTTAGGCAAGTTGTCGGCCGTTAAACGAGAATAATGAGCGATTGAGCGCGCGATGAACCGACAGGATTCACCGCGCAAGGGACACTTTACGGCAGGACTTGCTTGAATGGCTTGACCAGAACACTGGCGTAGACGCCTGCCGCGATGTACGGATCGGCATCGGCCCAGGCTTGGGCGGCCGTCAGCGAGTCGAACTGGGCGACGATCAGGCTGCCGGTAAAACCTGCAGCGCCCGGATCATTACTGTCGACGGCCGGGTGCGGACCTGCCAGCACCACGCGACCTTCGGCCTGCAGCTGTTGCAGCCGCTCCAGATGCGCGGGGCGTGCAGCCAGGCGATTTTCCAGGGAATTGGCGACGTCTGTAGCAATAATTGCGTAAAGCATGTCAGTCCTCGGTTTTTGGAGTGGTGGTGTCGGCGTCATGCAGGTGGCGGGACAGGTAGATACCCTGGCCGACCAGGAACAGCAGAGTCATGCCTAGGCTGCCGAAGACTTTGAAGTCGACCCAGTAGCTCTGGAAGGTAAAGGCCACGAACAGGTTGGCACCGCCACAGAACAGGAAAAACGCGATCCAGGCAATGTTCAGGCGGGTCCAGACCGGGTCCGGCAAGGACAGCGCGTGGCCCATGATGCGTTTGATCAGCAGTCGGTCACCAATGAAATGGCTACCGGCAAAAGCCACGGCGAATAGCCAGTTGACCACCGGGGCTTTCCACTTGAGGAAGGTTTCGCTGTGGAAGGCGAGGGTCAGGCTGCCGAAGACCAGGCAGGCGATCAACGTCAGCCATTGGCTTTTTTCCAGCTTGCGCTGGGAAACGAACAACGTGCCGTAAACCACCAGTGAACTGATGATCAGCATCGCGGTGGCGCTGTAAATACCGCCTACAGTCAGCTCATGGCCGGCGATGTCGACGACCCGAGGATCGATTTTGTAGACGATGAAAAACAGGAACAGCGGGATGAAGTCGATGAATTGTTTCACAGTGGCAGCCAGAAGCAGGATGTGGCGGCATAATAACAAACATCTTAGGCCGCGAAAGCGCCAGCTGATTTGAGGTTACAGAGTCCTGTGAATGTTGATTTGCACTGCCATAGCACGGCCTCCGATGGCGCCCTGGCGCCTGCGGCACTGGTTGCGCGTGCCTTCGAGAGAGGCGTGCGAGTCCTGGCCTTGACCGACCATGACACCCTCGAAGGCCTGGAAGAGGCCCGCAGTGCAGCGGTTGCGCTGGGTATGCAACTGATCAACGGTGTCGAACTGTCCTGTACCTGGGGCGGTGCGACCATTCATGTATTGGGCTATGGTTTCGACATTAATGCCCCGGCTTTGGTCGAGGCCATCGGCAAGTTGCACCACGGTCGCTGGCTAAGGTCCGAAGAAATCAGCCGCAAACTTGCGCTCAAAGGCATGCCGGGAGCGCTGGAAGGTGCCCGGGCGGTTCAGCAGGAGTTGGGGGACAGCGGCAATGCACCCGCTCGGCCGCACTTCGCTGATTACCTGGTACGTGCCGGTTTCGTGAAGGACCGCGCCGAGGCATTTCGCAAATGGTTGGGCGCCGGCAAGCTGGGGGACGTCAAGCAGCATTGGCCGACCCTGGAGGAAACCGTCGAGACGCTGCGTGCGGCGGGCGCCTGGGTCAGCCTGGCACATCCTTGGCACTACGATTTCACTCGCAGCAAACGTCGTCGCCTGATTGCCGACTATATTCAAGCGGGTGGCCACGCGATTGAGGTAGTCAATGGCCATCAGCCCGCCGAGCAGGTGGGCAGCCTGGCTATTCTGGCTCGTGAATTTGGGCTGCTGGTCAGCGCCGGCAGTGATTTCCATGGACCTGGAGGCTGGTCCGAGATTGGCGAATACCGTCCGCTCCCGGAGGATCTGCCGCCGCTTTGGTGTCGGTTCAAACATGACCCAATTATTGCCGCCGTCTGAACAGGTAGAGAATGTGAGTCAATTTTTCCAGATTCATCCGGAAAACCCGCAAGCGCGCCTGATCAAACAGGCTGTTGAGATCATCAGGTCCGGTGGGGTGGTGATCTATCCAACTGACTCCTCCTACGCCATTGGTTGCCAGATCGGCGACAAGAACGCCATCGAACGTGTCCGTCGTTTGCGGCAACTGGACGACAAGCACAACTTCGCGCTGATCTGCAGCGACCTGTCGCAACTGGGGCTGTTCGCCAAAATCGATACCGGTACCTTTCGCTTGCTCAAGGCCCATACGCCGGGCCCGTACACGTTCATTCTCAACGCTACCCGCGAAGTCCCGCGCCTGTTGCTGCACCCCAAGAAGCGGACCATCGGTCTGCGGGTGCCGAGCCATCCGATTGCCCTGGCGTTGCTTGAAGAGCTGGGGGAGCCGCTGATGAGCGTGACGCTGATCATGCCCGGTGAGACTGAGCCAATGAGCGATCCTTACGAGATGCGCCAAATGCTTGAGCATCAAGTCGATCTGATCATCGATGGCGGTTTCGGCGGCATCAAGGCGTCCACGGTGATCAATCTGGCTGATGGCGAGCCTGAAGTGATCCGTGTCGGTTGCGGCGACCCGGCGCCGTTCACGGTCGAAGCCTAGATGTCTGCAGTCGAATCAGTGGACAGCCAGGCGGGAGCGCAGCAAGAACTGCCGTTCGCCATGGTCTATGGCCAGGCGGTCATGGAAATGCCGCTGGACCTGTACATCCCGCCGGATGCGCTCGAGGTTTTCCTCGAAGCCTTCGAAGGCCCGCTGGACCTGCTGCTGTACCTGATCCGCAAACAGAACATCAACATTCTTGACATCCCGGTGGCGGAAATCACCCGCCAGTATATGGGCTATGTCGAGTTGATGCAGTCGGTGCGCCTGGAGCTCGCCGCCGAGTACCTGGTCATGGCGGCAATGCTCGCCGAGATCAAATCGCGGATGCTGCTGCCTCGGTCTAGTGAGATCGAGGTGGAAGAAGACGATCCGCGCGCCGAGCTGATCCGCCGCTTGCAGGAATACGAACGCTTCAAAGCCGCGGCAGAAGGCATCGACGGGTTGAGCCGGGTAGGGCGCGATGTGGTGGTGCCCAGGCTCGATGCCCCGGAAGCCCGGGCGCGCAAATTGTTGCCGGACGTGAGCCTGGAAGAGTTGCTGATGTCCATGGCCGAAGTCCTGCGCCGTGGCGATATGTTCGAAAGCCATCAGGTCAGCCGCGAGGCGTTGTCCACCCGTGAGCGCATGAGTGATGTGCTCGAACGCCTCAAGGGCGGCGGCTTCGTGCCCTTTGTCGAGCTGTTCACCGCTGAAGAAGGCCGCCTGGGTGTGGTGGTGACCTTTATGGCAATCCTCGAGCTGGTCAAGGAATCTTTGGTCGAGCTGGTGCAGAATGAGCCTTTTACGGCTATCCATGTGCGGGCGCGAGCCGAATAACGAGCCGAAATCAATGAATCTGAGTGAACCCCGCGAGCTGGCGCCATTGCTTGAAGCCTTTCTGTTGGCCTCGGGAAAGCCGCAAACCATGGAACGTCTGTTTGAGCTCTTCGAAGAGGGTGAGCGGCCGGAACCTCCGGTTTTCAAGAAAGCCCTGGAGATCTTGCGCAAATCCTGTGACGGCCGGGCCTTTGAGCTCAAGGAAGTCGCATCCGGTTATCGCCTGCAGATTCGCGAGAAGTTCTCGCCTTGGGTTGGGCGACTGTGGGAAGAGCGGCCGCAGCGTTATTCCCGGGCCATGCTGGAAACCATGGCCTTGATCGCCTATCGCCAGCCGATAACTCGGGGCGAGATCGAGGATGTGCGCGGTGTGGCAGTCAACAGTCATATCGTCAAAACCCTGCTCGAACGTGAGTGGATCCGCATCGTTGGTTACCGCGAAGTGCCAGGTAAACCGGCGATGTTCGCCACCACCAAAGCCTTTCTCGACCACTTCAACCTGAAAAATCTCGACGACCTGCCGCCGCTGGCCGAACTGCGTGAGCTGGAGCCCGATCCGATTCTCGATTTCGACGACGCACCAGTGCCGCAGAGCCTGCAAGAGCTGGCCGATGCCAGCGCCGAGCCGGAAGAACCGAAAGACGAAACCAGCTTCCATACCCTGTTGCTGGAACTGGACTCGATGGAGGAAGGGATCAAGACCGACTTCGACGATTTGCTTCGGGATGGGGCAGTGAACGAGACCAGCGTCGAGAGCGAGACCGAAGTCCAAGCCGAAGCACAACCCGAAATTGAGGTTGAGCTTCACGTTGAGGCTGAAGCCGAAACTGAGGAAGAGCAGGAAGACGACCTTATCGGCGTCGCAGAGGCCCGCGCCAAACTGCTGGCCGCTGTCGCCGCGCTGGAGCAAGCAACACCAGTCTTGAGCGACGAAGAAGCCGAAGCCCAGGCCCTCGCCGAAGCAATCGAGAACGAAAGACGCTTGCTGGAAGAGTGATCGTTCCCACGCTCTGCGTGGTAACGCATCCCGTGACGCTCTGCGTCGCAGCCGAAGGCGGACGCAGAGCGTCCATGGCGGCATTCCCACGCAGAGCGTGGGAACGATCTGATCACCTTTCCCCTCACCGGTCGGCGGAAAAACAACTAACCGACCGTTTATCCGCTAGTCTCTGATGCGCGAACAGCGCCATGCGCGTATGATTCGCGACCCTTTGGCGATCCTTGCGCCCAAAGACCAGCTTTCAACGCTTCAGGCCAGGCCTGAACAGACCACACCGGGAGGTGCCCAGATGAGTGACAACGACCAGAAAGACAGCCAGGAAATCGGCCCAGCAGGCGAAAAACTGCAGAAAGTCCTCGCCCGTATCGGCGTTGGCTCGCGCCGTGACGTAGAGGCCTGGATCAGCCATGGCCGGATCAAGGTCAATGGCAAAGATGCCACCCTTGGCCTGCGCGTCGACCTGCATGACGCCATCACTATCGATGGCAAGGTGATCAAGCGTGAAGAGGCCGCCGAGTCGGTGCGCCGCGTGATCATGTACAACAAGCCCGACGGCGAAATCTGCACCCGTGACGACCCTGAAGGCCGTCCGACCGTGTTCGATAAAATGCCGCGTCCGAAAGAAGGTCGCTGGATCAACATTGGCCGTCTGGACATCAACACCACCGGTCTGCTGATGTTCACCACCGACGGTGAGCTGGCCAACCGTCTGATGCATCCTTCCTACGAAATGGACCGCGAGTACGCGGTGCGTGTGCGTGGCGAAGTCGATGACGAGATGATCGAGCGGCTCAAGGCCGGCGTGGTCCTCGAAGACGGCCCGGCGAAGTTCACCGATATCAAGCAAGCACCGGGCGGCGAAGGCTTCAACCATTGGTACCACTGCGTAGTGATGGAAGGCCGTAACCGTGAAGTGCGTCGTTTGTGGGAATCCCAAGGGCTGGTGGTCAGCCGTCTGAAGCGTGTACGTTTTGGTCCGGTGTTCCTCAACTCCGACCTGCCGATGGGCCGCTGGCGCGAAATGAGCCAGTACGAAGTCGATATTCTCAGCGCTGAAGTCGGCTTGACGCCGGTCGCCATGCCGCAGATGAACGCCAAGAGCAAAGACAAGCTTGAGCGTATGCAACGCAAATCGTCCCGCCCGGTTGGCAAGGCCGAGCGCGTGCGGACCCTGCGTCCAGCCGCTGGTGCACCTGCCGCTGGCCCGCGTCCAGTCCGCGAGCCGCAGATCGAAGGCGAGCGCCCGGCGCGCAAACCTTCTCCACGTCAGGATGGCGAGCGCGGCCCACGCACTCCGCGTCCGGCTACCGGTCGCGGTGCTCCAGCAGGCGGTCGCAGCGATCGTGGTACGCCAGTGGCAGACCGTCCGGCCGACACCAAGCGTCCAGCCAAGCCTGGGCCAAAGTCCAAGCGTCCGGGTATCGGCCTGGTCGACAGGGATGCGCCATCCGGCAAACGCCGCGGCGCACCGGCCGGCTCCGGTCAGCGTCCAGGCTTTGGCCGTCGCAAGCCTGAGTAAGCGGTAAGCTGCAAACAAGAACGCCAACCCCAGGGTTGGCGTTTTTTTTTGCGCTTCGTATTGATCGTTCCCACGCTCTGCGTCACTAGTGTTGATCGTTCCCACGCTCTGCGTGGGAATGCCGCCTTGGACGCTCCGCGTCCGCTTCGGCAGTGACGCGGAGTGTCACGGGATGCATTCCCACGCGGGAGCGTGGGAATGATCATGTGTTGCACTTAAAACACAAACCACCCATCAAACACCATCTTATGGGCGTTGTGATTCAGCAAATGACCAATCCCTGGCGGATCTGTATTGGAAATTTTGCGTGCCGCCTCGTAAACAAATATTTACGAAATTCCAGCTTTCCACCCATGGAATCGACAATTCATCCCAACCGTAAGGAAAACCTGCCGGAAAAGTGTTGAAGCGAGCTATTCCAAGGCTCTGCCCCGGTTGTTTCGCAACGCTGGGGAGGGTGTTATGCGTCCATGCCTGTCGTGCAGGCCATAACAACAAGGAGGCGCAATGAACGCTGTGACTCATTTTCTGCGAGGCGAAATCGACTTCGCCCTTAGCGACCACCCATGTGGGTATGTCCATTCCTTTGCTGCTATTGAAGACCATCGAGCAAGCCCCAGCCTGACGCTGCGTGATCCGCGCTGACCAAGCGGTGTCTGGCAGCAGGAGGTTACGGGTGTACAATGCGCGGCGTTTTAACTGTGACTCAACTGCGTATCCGCGCATTTTGCGCCTGTCGGCTGTCATGACTCGCTGCGAGCTTTTGCTCCCGGCAACCCGCTCGATTGCCCAAGGCCAATAAACTCAAGGCTATCCGCCTTGTTCACTCCGCCGCGTCACAAGCGTGGTGGGTTCGATCTCGTCACAGATAAAAACAAACAGGTGACGCATGACCCGTGAAAAAACGCTGAACTCCTGGTGCCTGCGCTGGGGTTTGATCTGTGCTGCTTAAACCCGTATTCAAGCAGCAACGTAAAACGAACATCATCAAACCTTGCGTGAGACCCTTTTAATGAGTGGACAAAACTCGCATTCAGGTACGCTTCAGCGCGGCCTGAAAAATCGCCATATTCAACTTATCGCCCTCGGTGGCGCGATCGGTACCGGGTTGTTCCTGGGCTCCGCCGGCGTTCTGAAATCGGCCGGTCCGTCGATGATCCTCGGCTACGCGATCTGCGGCTTCATTGCCTTCATGATCATGCGCCAACTGGGCGAAATGATCGTAGAAGAGCCGGTGGCCGGTTCGTTCAGCCACTTCGCCCACAAATACTGGGGCGGATTTGCCGGCTTCCTGGCGGGCTGGAACTGCTGGATCCTCTACATCCTGGTGGGTATGTCGGAGCTGACCGCTGTCGGCAAATACGTGCACTACTGGTGGCCGGATGTCCCGACCTGGGCTTCGGCAGCCCTGTTTTTCGTGATGATCAACGCGATCAACCTGGCCAACGTCAAAGTCTTTGGCGAGGCCGAGTTCTGGTTCGCGATCATCAAGGTCGTGGCCATCGTCGGCATGATCGCCCTGGGTAGCTACATGCTGGTCAGCGGTAATGGCGGCCCACAGGCTTCAGTCAGCAACCTGTGGGAACACGGCGGTTTCTTCCCCAATGGCGTCAGTGGTTTGGTGATGGCCATGGCGATCATCATGTTCTCCTTCGGGGGCCTGGAAATGCTCGGTTTCACTGCCGCCGAGGCTGACCAGCCGAAGACCGTGATCCCGAAAGCCATCAACCAGGTGATCTACCGGATCCTGATTTTCTACATCGGCGCACTGGTGGTGCTGTTGTCGCTGACCCCATGGGACAGCCTGCTGGTGAGTTTGAACGCGTCCGGCGATGCCTACAGCGGCAGCCCGTTCGTTCAGGTGTTCTCGATGCTCGGCAGCAACACCGCGGCGCACATCCTGAACTTCGTGGTCTTGACCGCCGCGTTGTCGGTGTACAACAGCGGTACTTACTGCAACAGCCGTATGCTGCTGGGTATGGCCGAGCAGGGTGATGCACCGAAGGCGCTGGCGAAGATCGACAAGCGCGGCGTACCGGTGCGTTCGATTCTGGCGTCGGCGGCGGTGACCTTCGTCGCTGTGGTGCTGAACTACCTGATCCCGCAACATGCACTGGAATTGCTGATGTCGCTGGTGGTTGCGACGCTGGTAATCAACTGGGCGATGATCAGCTTCTCGCACTTCAAGTTCCGTCAGCATATGAACCGTACCAGGCAGACCCCGCTGTTCAAGGCGCTCTGGTACCCGTACGGCAACTATATTTGCCTGGCGTTCGTGGTGTTTATTCTCTGCGTCATGCTGATGATTCCGGGCATCCAGATATCGGTCTATGCGATTCCGGTGTGGGTGGCATTCATGTGGATTTGCTACGGCATCAAGAACAAGCGCAGTGCTCAACATGCGTTGAGCGTGGCCGGTTCTGCGGTGAAGTAAGCGCAACCTGCTGACAACAAACCCGGCCTGTGCCGGGTTTGTTGTTTCTGGGCTTTTTGTTTATTGAAACGGGTAGACCCGCGTATCCTGAAGGCCCTGAAACCGGATCGTTTTCCATGCTGGTGATTTCCAACAATGTGCATCTGCCAGATGCCGAGATCGAGTTGACCGCAATTCGCGCCCAGGGCGCGGGTGGGCAGAACGTCAACAAAGTCTCCAGCGCGGTGCATTTGCGCTTTGATATACCGGCTTCGTCCTTGCCACCGTTCTACAAGGAGCGGCTGTTGGCGCTGCGCGACAGCCGGATCACCAGCGAAGGGGTGATCATCATCAAGGCGCAGCAGTATCGGACCCAGGAACAGAACCGCGCTGATGCGCTGGAGCGCTTGACCGAGCTGATCCTCAGCGCCACCAAGGTCGAAAAGAAGAGGCGTGCAACCAAGCCGACCCTGGGTTCGAAGAAGCGTCGGCTGGAATCCAAGACCAAGCGTGGTTCGATCAAGGCCGGGCGCGGCAAGGTCGATTTCTAGTTCAGGCAGTAGTGGCCGCGCGCTCTTCACGGTATTTCGGCGCTCGCCGGTACAGGTAGATGCTCAGTATCAAACCGGCCATGGCGGCCAATGCGGCGAACAGGAAGATCGAGGCAAAACCAAAGCCTGCCGCAATCGCCCCGGCCAAGGGGCCAGTGATGCCCAGCGACAGGTCGATGAACAGCGAATAGGCCCCGACCGCCGCACCACGGCTGGAGGCCGGTACCAGATTCACCGCTTCCACACCCAGGGCCGGGAATACCAGCGAAAATCCGAAGCCGCTCAGCGCTGCGCCAGCCAGAGCCCAGTGGGCGTCCGGGGCCAGCCACAGGAGCAAGAGCCCGAGGATTTCTACCGACAGGCAGGCAATTGCCACACGAAAGCCGCCGAGGCGGTTGATCAGGTTGCCGAACAGCAGTCGCGCACCGATGAAGCAGGTACCGAACAGGCTCAGGCAGAGTACGGCGTTGGACCAGTGCTGAGTGGCGTAGTACAGCGTAATGAACGTGGCGATGGTGCCGAAACCGATTGAGCCAAGGGCCAGGCCGCAACCGTGGGGCAGCACTCGCCCCAATACATGCAGGAACGGCAAGCGCTCGCCGGCCACGATCGGCGCGGCGATTTTTGGCCAGGCCAACAGCAGGCCCAGTGCAGCCAGCAACAAAATGCTGACGCCCATGCTCCATAGTCCCAGTTGATTGACCAGCAATACCCCCAGCGGAGCACCAATGGCCAGCGCGCCGTAACTGGCGATGCCGTTCCAGGAAATAACCTTGGCGGTGTTCTGCGCGCCGACCCGGCCAATACCCCAGCCAATCGAGCCGGAACCCACCAGGCTTTCGGCGCTGCCCAGCACCAGTCGGCCGATCAACAGGCTGATCAGGCTCAGGGCCGGCATGCTCTGCAGCCAGGCCGAGAGCAGCATGAACACACCACTCAAACCGCAACCGGCCAGGCCGTACATCACTGCACGTTTGCTACCGAGGTTGTCGATGATCCGGCCGGCATAAGGACGGCTGAGCAGGGTGGCGAGGTATTGCACGCTGATCACCAGGCCCGCGATCACCGCGCCGAAGCCCAGATCGCTGTGCACGTAACCTGGCAGCACGGCCAGGGGAATACCGATATTCAGATAGCCAATGAAGGTGAAAAGTACGATGGAAACGACTTGCAGCGTGACCGCCATGGGGCGTTGGGTATCTGGCATCGGTAAAGGTCCACTGGCGCAGCAGGATAGATAGGCTGCTTATGATACCGATGGTTGCGCCGATGCAGGGGGGCTAAAACGAAAAACTATCTCGCCGACGATGAGGTTCCGGCAGCGGTTTGATCGGGATGAGAAAAATCAGGATTTGGCGGGTGCCAGCATCTGAGTGGCGACCAGAGCGGCGAGCGCATTTTCCTGGTTGCCGAAGCGTTGCAGCAGGGTGGTTTGTTTTTCTGGAGTGAGGCGATTCCAGACCTCGATCATTTTTTCAGCGGTGTCGATCAGGATGCCGGCTTGGGTTTCGCTGAAATTGTCGGTCATGGTTCGGGTCTCTGGCGTTCAGGCTGTGTGGAAAGCGCATGAATCAGCGCTTTCCACACGGTCTGGGTATCGCGTTCAGTCTTTGCTGTCGGCCTTGCGGCGTTCAGCTGCTTCTTTTGGCTCGGGCTGATGGGCGCCGGCTTGCCGCGGGGTTGTCTGCTCAGTTTCGTGCAGGCTTGGGAAGGGGAGATTAGGGATCTCGTGCATCGTAGTCGCTCCTCGCAAGGTCTGTTTTTAAATCGCTGGTAGATCCACGCTTTTAAAAAGCCTGCGCAGCATACAGCACTGTAAAAGACAAAAAGGCTTTTATATCCAGTTGTTACGACGGATGGGGTTGTCTAGACAGGTGAAGGGGTTCTGGCTCAGCCCGCTTCCCCATAGCAGCAGGCTTCGCCAGCTGCAACGGGCCGCGTAATGGTTTAATGAAGTTATGCGCAAACCTCAGCAATCGCTTCAGCCAGCAAATCCAGGCGCGTCGCATCGATACCGGCGACGTTGGCGCGCCCGGAACTGACCATGTACACGCTGTGGTTTTCTCGCAGGCGCTGCACCTGTGTCGGAGTCAGGCCGGTGTAGGAAAACATTCCGCGCTGTACGCCAATGTGCGCGAAGCGCTCGCCAAGACCATGAGGGCCAAGGGCTTCCACCAGGCCTGAACGCAGTTGTGCAATACGCAGGCGCATGGCCTCGACCTCATCGGCCCAGAGGCTTTTCAGCTCTGGATCGCCAAGGATGGTCGCGACAACCGCTGCGCCATGATCCGGCGGTGTCGACCACAGGTTGCGGGCGATAAAGGCCAGTTGGCTACGGATATCCAGCAACTTGTCGGCATTGGCCGCGCAGACGATCAGTGCGCCGGTGCGTTCACGGTACAGACCGAAGTTTTTCGAACAGGAGCTGGTGATCAGTAACTCAGGCAGTGCTTCTGCGAACAGGCGTACCGCCCAGGCGTCCTGCTCCAGACCGTCGCCGAAGCCCTGGTAGGCGAAGTCGATCAGTGGTAACAGTTCGCGACTGCGCACGACCTCCAGCACCCGACGCCAGTCATCGCGGGACAGATCGAAACCGGTGGGGTTATGGCAGCAGGCATGCAGCAGCACAACGTCGCCCTTGGGCGCCAGTTTCAGAGTCGCCAACATGGCTTCGACGTCGAGGCGGTTGTCGCTGCCGACATACGGATAGTGACTGACCTTGAGGCCAGCCGCCGCGTAGATGGTTTCGTGGATCGGCCAGGTCGGGTTGCTCAGCCAGATGCCACGGCCCGGCAGGCAGCGGGCTATGAAATCGGCGCTCAGACGCAATGCGCCGGTGCCGCCAGGTGTCTGGGTCGCGCCAGCACGCTGGTGGGCGAGCAAGGCCGAGTCCGCGCCCAGCACCAACTCATTGATGACCTTGCCGAACGCCGCGTCGCCGTGACCACCGATGTAGGTCTTGGTGGTTTGCCGGTCGACCAACCGTTGCTCGGCCAGCTTCACTGACTGAAGAATCGGCGTCAGGCCCTGGGCGTCTTTGTAGACGCCAACGCCCAGGTCGAATTTGTGCGGGTTGGTATCCGAAGCGTAGGCCTCCATCAGGCCGAGAATCGGGTCGCCGGGCACTCGACCGATGGCATCGAAATGCATTATTTGCGGCCCTCGGCGTCTTTGGCCACTTCGTCAGTGCGCGCGGCCATGATGAAGTCGTTGCGGTGCAGGCCCTTGATCGAGTGGCTCCACCAGGTCACGGTGACTTTGCCCCACTCGGTGAGCAGGCCTGGGTGGTGACCTTCGGCCTCGGAGATTTCGCCGACAGCGTTGGTGAAGGCCAGGGCAAATTTGAAATTTTTGAACAGGAAGACTTTTTCCAGCTGCATGACGCTATCGCGTACTTCAATGTTCCAGTCAGGAATCTGCTTGATCAATACCGGCAGTTCTTCGTCGCTGACTTGAGGAGCGTCGGCACGGCAGGCTTCGCAATGGGCTTGGTTCAGAGTGGACATGGTGTATTCCTGAATTCGGTTCTTATTGAAAACTACTATTTTTTTGAGAGCGTCGCGAGTGCTGCCGTTCTCAAGCCGCCTTGGGCCTAGGCGGAAATTTTGGTGCGTGCAAGCCCAGCTGCATGCCGCGCTGGACCATTCCCATGATGTCTTCATGAGCCAGGTCGAACAGGCGCTTCAAGTCAGGCAAGACAAAGTACAGCGGTTGCAGGATGTCGATGCGATATGGCGTGCGCATCGCTTCCAGTGGGTCAAAGGCCTGATGTTCAGGCTCTGCGGACAAGCTGTAAACCGTTTCTTTGGGTGAGGAAAGAATGCCGCCGCCGTAGATGCGCTTACCTTGCGGTGTGTCGACCAGGCCGAACTCGATGGTCATCCAGTATAGCCGCGCCAGGTAAACCCGCTCCTCCTTGGAGGCCTGCAGGCCAAGCTTGCCGTAGGTGTGGGTAAACTCAGCGAACCAGGGGTTGGTCAGCAACGGACAGTGGCCAAAGATCTCGTGGAAAATGTCCGGCTCTTGCAGGTAATCCAGCTCTTCGCGGGTGCGAATAAAGGTCGCCACCGGAAACTGTTTGTTGGCCAGCAACTCGAAAAAAGTCTGGAAGGGAATCAGCGCCGGAACCCGGGCGACTTGCCAGCCGGTGGTGGCGCCCAGCACCTGATTGATTTCGCCGAGCTGCGGAATGCGATCGTGAGGCAAGCCGAGTTTTTCAATGCCGTCCAGGTATTCCTGGCACGCACGACCCTGGACCACTTTCAGTTGGCGAGTGATCAGCGTATTCCACACCGCATGTTCTTCGGCGGTGTAGTCGATAAAACCTTGCGCATCGGGCTCGCGGGCCACGTATTGCGTCTGCTTCATGCTGCTCTCCTGCGAGGGGATTCGTTCTTGTTATGTCCAGCTATGTCCATAGAGATAGCTCAGAGAAGAACAAGTTGCAGCACCTTGGTCGCAGCGTAAGCGGGAATTTCCCCTGCTATTTGTAAAGTTTTCGTTACGTAACGACCTCGATCCCACACTCATTGAGATTTGTCGGTTTGAAAAGGCCTGTAACTGTCACATAATCTTGACGACTAACTGAGCCTGGCTGCAAAAAAAAAAGTGGCAGGCCTTGTCTTAATACCTTGTAGGAGCCGAGCTTGCTCGCGATGGACTCAAGGGCGGCGCGTTCATTCAGAAAACACGCGTTATCGTTAACGTCCATCGCGAGCAAGCTCGGCTCCTACAAGGTGCAGCGTCGATCTCCCAATAAAATTGCGGACCTTTATATGCGTATCAAAGTCCACTGTCAGAATCGCATTGGCATCCTGCGCGACATCCTCAATCTGCTGGTGGAGTACGGGATCAACGTCGCCCGCGGGGAAGTCGGCGGTGAGCACGGCAATGCGATCTACCTGCATTGTCCGAATCTGATCAACATCCAGTTCCAGGCGTTGCGTCCGAAGTTCGAGGCGATTGCCGGGGTGTTCGGCGTCAAGCGGGTAGGGCTGATGCCCAGCGAGCGTCGGCATATGGAACTCAATGCGTTGTTGGGGGCGCTGGAGTTTCCGGTGCTGTCTATCGATATGGGCGGTTCCATCGTTGCGGCAAACCGCGCGGCTGCGCAGTTGCTTGGTGTGCGGGTGGATGAAGTGCCGGGGATTCCGCTGTCACGCTATGCCGAAGATTTCGATTTGCCTGAACTGGTTCGTGCCAACAAATCGCGGATCAATGGCCTGAGGGTCAAGGTCAAGGGCGATGTGTTTTTGGCCGATATCGCGCCGCTGCAATCCGAGCACGATGACAGTGAGGCCATGGCCGGAGCCGTGCTCACGCTGCACCGGGCCGATCGGGTCGGTGAGCGTATCTACAATGTGCGCAAACAGGAGCTGCGTGGCTTCGACAGCATTTTTCAGAGTTCTAAAGTCATGGCAGCGGTGGTCCGCGAAGCGCGCCGCATGGCGCCGCTGGACGCGCCCTTGCTGATTGAAGGCGAGACTGGCACCGGCAAGGAATTGTTGGCTCGGGCTTGCCATCTGGCCAGCCCGCGTGGGCAGTCACCGCTGATGGCACTCAATTGCGCCGGGTTGCCGGAGTCGATGGCCGAGACCGAGCTGTTCGGTTATGGCCCGGGTGCTTTCGAAGGTGCACGGGCAGAAGGCAAGCTCGGTCTGCTGGAGCTGACGGCCGGTGGCACGCTGTTTCTTGATGGGGTGGGGGAGATGAGCCCGCGCCTGCAGGTCAAGCTGCTGCGTTTTCTGCAGGACGGCTGTTTCCGCCGGGTCGGCAGTGATGAAGAGGTCTATCTGGATGTACGGGTGATTTGCGCGACTCAGGTCGATCTGTCCGAGTTGTGTGCCTGTGGTGAGTTCCGCCAGGATCTTTACCATCGGCTCAATGTGCTGTCCCTGCATATTCCGCCGCTGCGCGAATGTCTCGACGGTCTGACACCGCTGGTGGAGCACTTCCTCGATCAGGCCAGCCGGCAGATCGGTTGCTCGTTGCCGAAACTGGCACCGGCGGCGATGGATCGGCTCAGTCATTACCATTGGCCGGGCAACGTTCGGCAATTGGAGAACGTGTTGTTTCAGGCGGTTTCACTGTGTGATGGCGGGACGGTCAAAGCTGAGCATATCCGCTTGCCGGACTACGGCGTGCGCCAGCCACTCGGCGATTTTTCGCTGGAAGGAGGGCTGGATGCGATTGTCGGGCGCTTCGAAAAAGCAGTGCTGGAGCGGCTGTATTCGGAGCATCCAAGCAGTCGGCAACTGGGCAAGCGGCTTGGGGTTTCCCACACCACCATCGCCAACAAATTGCGCGAGTACGGGGTGGGAAAGAACGATCAAGAGTCGAGTGCATAACCTTTAAAAGATCGTTCCCACGCTCCTGCGTGGGAATGCCTCATTGGACGCTCTGCGTCCGCTTTAGCTGTGACGCGGAGCGTCGCGGGCTGCATTCCCACGCAGAGCGTGGGAACGATCAGATCAAAAGATCGCCGCCTGCGGCAGCTGATACGCCGCAAGCGGCATAACGGCGCCGGTTTTTCGTCTTTGACACAATTCATAAATCCCCTCTGATTCCATCAAGTCCTTTGTTTGCCTGCCCTCAAGCCACCAAAAGAAAGTTGGTGCACTTATTGCTTATGGCTCAGCAGTACAGCGGTGGGCGGCAAACGTCCGGCAGACAGAGGAAAGACTGTGGACAAGTACCTTTACGTGGCAATGACCGGCGCCAGCCAGAATGCACTGGCGCAAAAGGCGCATGCCAACAATCTGGCGAACATCTCCACCAACGGTTTTCAGCGTGACCTGGAGCAGGCGCGCTCGATGCCGGTGTTTGGCGACAGCTTTCCGGCGCGTGCGTTTGCTTTGTCTGAACGTCCGGCAACCGATTTTACTGCCGGGTCCATGGTGGAAACCGGCCGCGACCTCGATGTGGCGGTGAGCGGCGACGGCTGGATCGCCGTGCAGACGCCTGATGGCAGCGAAGGTTACGTGCGCACCGCAAGCATGAATGTGGACGCCCTTGGCGTACTGCGGGCCGGCAACGGTATGCCAGTGTTGGGCAACGGTGGGCCGATTGCCGTGCCGCCAGAGCAGAAAATCGAAGTCGGTCAGGACGGCACCATCAGTATCCGTGCGATGGGCGAAGGTCCGCGGGTAATGGCTGAAGTCGACCGCATCAAGCTGGTCAAGCCGGACCTCAAAAACATGACCAAGGGCCTGGATGGTTCGATCCATACCATGGACGGCAAGCCAGTGGTGGCTGATGCCAGCGTGCAGGTGGTGTCCGGTTTCCTTGAGTCGAGCAACGTCAATGCCGTCGAAGAGATGACCTCGGTGCTGGCTCTGTCCAAGCAGTTTGAGCTGCACATCAAGATGATGAACACCGCCAAAGACGACGACCAGGCCATGGCTCGGGTCTTGCAGATCAGCTAATTATCAGAACGTAGCGCCGTAAAACAGGCGCGCGAGGAGAATCGAATGCTTCCGGCTCTATGGGTTGCCAAAACAGGTCTGTCCGCCCAGGACACCAACCTCACGACTATTTCCAACAACCTGGCGAACGTCTCGACCACGGGCTTCAAGCGTGACCGTGCCGAGTTCCAGGACTTGCTGTACCAGATCAAGCGTCAGCCAGGTGCCCAGTCGACCCAGGACAGTTCGTTGCCATCGGGCCTGCAAGTGGGTACCGGTGTGCGCATTGTCGGTACCCAGAAGAACTTCACTGCCGGTAGCCTGCAAACCACCGAGCAGCCTCTGGATCTGGCCGTCAATGGCCGCGGCTTCTTCCAGATCCTGCAACCGGATGGCACGACCGCCTATACCCGTGACGGTACCTTCCACCTGGACTCCAACGGCCAGATCGTGACGGCCAACGGCTTCGCTCTGGAGCCGGCGATCGTCGTTCCAAACAATGCGCAAACCTTCACCGTAGGCCAGGACGGTACCGTTTCGATCACGACCGCCGGTAGCGCTGCGTCGCAAGTGATCGGCAACCTGCAAACCGCCGATTTCATCAACCCGGCCGGTCTGCAAGCGGCTGGTAGCAACCTGTTCCACGAAACCGCCGCCAGCGGCGCGCCGCAAATCGGCACGCCAGGCCTGAACGGTTTCGGGACCACGCTGCAGAACACCCTGGAAACCTCCAACGTCAGCACCGTTGAGGAGATGGTCAACATGATCACCACTCAGCGTGCTTACGAGATGAACTCCAAGGTGATCTCCACCGCCGACCAGATGCTCTCGTACGTAACGCAGAATCTGTAATCAAGTCTATGGGGCGGCCTGAGGTCGCCTGCAATACCGTGAGGTAAGGTCATGAATCGGTTTGTTTCTGTTCTGGCACTGAGTGGGATCGCTGTGCTCGCGGGCTGTGTCGGCCCGACGCCGAAGCCCAATGACCCTTACTACGCGCCGGTGTTGCCGCGTACGCCGTTGCCTGCTGCGGCGAACAACGGTTCGATCTACCAGGCCGGTTTCGAACAGAACCTGTACGGTGACCGCAAGGCGTTCCGGGTCGGTGACATCATCACCATCACCCTGAACGAGAAAACCCAGGCCAGTAAAAATGCCAACTCGCAACTGGCCAAGACCAGTAAGACCAGCATCGGCCTGACCTCGCTGTTCGGTAGTACGCCCAACACCAATAACCCGTTTGGCAGTGGTGATTTGAGTCTGGACGCCAGCTACAACGGTGACCGCGCGACCAAGGGTGACAGCAAGGCCGGGCAGGGCAACAGCCTGACCGGTTCGATCACCGTGACCGTCGCTGAAGTCTTGCCGAACGGCATCATCGCCGTGCGCGGCGAGAAGTGGATGACCCTCAATACCGGCGATGAGCTGGTGCGGATTGCCGGTCTGGTACGAGCTGACGATATCGCCACCGACAACACCGTGTCTTCGACCCGGATCGCGGATGCGCGTATCACGTATTCGGGTACCGGTTCGTTTGCCGATACGAGTCAGCCAGGCTGGTTCGACCGTTTCTTCCTCAGCCCGCTGTTCCCTTTCTAGGTGATGACCCGCCCCATGTTGAATTTCAAGCACCTGATGGCGGCCATGGTTTTGCTGTCGATTTCCCTGGATGCTCATGCCGAGCGGCTGAAGGACATCGCGAGTATTTCGGGCGTACGTTCCAACCAGTTGATCGGCTATGGCCTGGTTGTCGGGCTTAACGGCACGGGTGACCAGACCACGCAAACCCCGTTCACCCTGCAGACCTTCAACAACATGCTATCGCAGTTCGGTATCAAGGTGCCGGCAGGCTCGGGCAACGTGCAGTTGAAGAACGTCGCAGCGGTATCGATCAGTGCAGATTTGCCGGCGTTCGCCAAGCCGGGGCAGCAGGTGGATATCACCGTGTCCTCCATCGGTAACTCCAAGAGCCTGCGTGGCGGTACCTTGCTGCTGACACCGCTCAAGGGTATCGACGGCAACGTCTACGCCATCGCTCAAGGTAATCTGGTGGTCGGTGGTTTTGATGCTGAAGGTCGCGATGGTTCGAAGATCACCGTCAACGTTCCGTCGGCCGGCCGGATTCCCGGTGGTGCCTCCGTCGAGCGTGCGGTGCCGAGCGGTTTCAATCAGGGCAACAGCCTGACTCTTAACCTCAACCGTTCAGACTTCACCACCGCCAAGCGCGTCGTCGACAAGATCAACGACATGCTGGGCCCTGGGGTCGCTCAAGCCATCGATGGCGGTTCGATTCGGGTGACGGCGCCACTGGATCCGAGTCAGCGCGTCGACTACCTGTCGATCCTGGAAAACCTCGAAGTCGATCCGGGGCAGGCGGTGGCCAAGGTCATCATCAATTCGCGCACCGGCACCATTGTGATCGGCCAGAACGTCAAGGTGTCACCGGCCGCCGTGACCCATGGCAGCCTGACCGTGACCATTACCGAAGACCCGATCGTCAGCCAGCCGGGCCCTCTGTCCAACGGCCAGACGGCGGTCGTGCCGCGCTCGCGGGTCAGTGCCCAGCAAGAAGCCAAACCGATGTTCAAGTTCGGTCCGGGTACCACGCTCGACGAAATCGTCCGGGCGGTGAATCAGGTTGGCGCTGCGCCGGGTGACTTGATGGCAATCCTGGAAGCCTTGAAACAGGCCGGCGCCTTGCAAGCCGACCTGATCGTGATCTGATATGGCGGCCATGGATATTCGCAAGAGCGGTCTGGTCACCACTGGCGACTCGGGGGCTTACTCCGACCTCAACCGGCTTAACCAGCTCAAGGTCGGCGACAAGAACAGTGACGGCAACATGCGCAAAGTCGCGCAGGAGTTCGAATCGCTGTTCCTCGGCGAAATGCTTAAATCCATGCGCTCGGCCACCGAGGCGCTGGGCAAGGACAATCCGCTCAACACGCCAGCGGCCAAGCAATACCAGGAAATGTACGACCAGCAGCTGGCGGTTTCCTTGTCTCGTCAGGGTGGTGGTATCGGTCTGGCTGACGTGCTGATGCGGCAAATGTCGAAAGCCCACCCGGCCACTGCTGTCACAGAGTCAGCGTTGCCGGGCGCCGCGCCAGAGACCAGGGTATCGACGCCTACTGCCATTGCCGCGGGCACCAGCGCGGTGGATGGCCCATTGACTCGTCTCAATGGTCAGCGTCCGCTGTGGGCATCGCGCGCCGTGGACCCGCACAAGTCCGCCAATGGCGCGGTGCATAACGACATGGCATTGCTCAATCAGCGACGTTTGTCGTTGCCGAGCAAAATGACCGATCGCTTGCTGGCGGGGATTGTTCCTTCGGCTGCGAATGCCACGGATACCATTGGTAGAACCGCTGTGCCGAACCGCACCACCGCCGCTACGGATGCGGTGATCAAGGGTGACCGGCTGACCGCGCGAAGTGCCGTTGCGCCCCGTGGACAGATGCAGATTTACGGTCGTGCCGTGGCTCAGCCGCCCTTGGCGCCAGCCAGGCAGTCGTTCAATTCCCCTGACGAATTCGTCGCGACCATGATGCCGTTGGCGCAGCAGGCGGCTGACCGGATCGGCGTCGATCCGCGCTATCTGGTCGCCCAGGCTGCGCTGGAAACCGGCTGGGGTAAATCGGTGATGCGTCAGCAGGACGGCACCAGCAGCCACAACCTGTTCGGGATCAAGGCCAGCAGCAGTTGGCAGGGCGCTCAGGCCCGTGCGATCACCAGCGAATTCAGAAATGGCGAGATGGTCAAGGAGACGGCTGAGTTCCGCTCCTATGACTCTTATCAGGACAGCTTCCATGACTTGGTGACCATGTTGCAAAGCAACAATCGCTATCAAGATGTGCTGAAGTCGGCCGATAACCCAGAACAGTTTGTACGCGAATTGCAAAAAGCCGGGTATGCAACAGATCCGGATTACGCAAGCAAGATTTCGCAGATAGCGAAACAGATGAAGAGCTACCAGAACTACGCTGCGGCGGGCGCTTCCACGAATTTATAAGGTTTGAATCATGAGTTTGCTCAATATCGGCTTGTCGGGTCTGGCTTCGAGCCAATCGTCTCTGGCGACGACCGGCAACAACATTGCCAACGTTGATACCGCCGGTTATTCGCGCCAGCAAACCGTGCAGAGCAGCAAGGCCTCGAATCAGTACGGCAGCGTTTTCATCGGCACTGGCACGACCCTGGCGGATGTGCGCCGGGTCTATAGCGCCTACCTGGATGCCCAGTTGCGCACTTCGACCTCGCTCAGCAGCGATTCGTCGTCCTACCTGGCGCAGGTCACGCCGACCGACACGCTGCTGTCCGACAGCAACACCGGCGTCACCGGTGCGCTGCAGAAGTTTTTCACTTCCCTGCAAAGTGTGTCGAGCACGCCGACCGATGATGCGTCCCGTCAGTCGGTGCTGACCAATGCCCAGGCCTTGAGTGATCGCTTCAACTCGATTTCCAAACAGTTGACCGACCAGAACACCGGCATCAACACCAACCTGTCGGACCTGTCGTCCCAGGTGAACAAACTGGCAACCACGATCGCTCAGTACAACCAGCAGATCTCTCAAGTGTCGGGCGGCGCCAGTGCGCCGAACGACCTGCTCGACAAGCGTAACGAGTCGGTCCGTCAGTTGTCCGCGCTGGTCGGTACCCAGGTAGTGGAGCGCGGCACGAATTACGACGTCTACATCGGCAGTGGCCAGCCGCTGGTAATGGGCAATACCACCAACACCCTGGAAACCGTGCCGGGCAAGACCGATCCGAGCCGTTCGACGCTCCAGTTGAATCGCGGTTCGAGCACCATCGATATCACGTCGGTGGTGACCGGCGGCCAGATCGGTGGCTTGCTGCGTTATCGCAACGAAGTGCTCGACCCGGCGATGAACGAGTTGGGGCGGGTCGCGTTGGTTGTCGCCGATCAGATGAACAGTCAGCAGGCCCAGGGCATCGACAAGAATGGCGACTTTGGTTCGGCGATCTTCGGCGATATCAACAGCGCGGCGCTGATCAGTCAGCGCAGCATTGCCCAGACGGGCAACAGCGCAGGTTCCGGAAACCTGAATGTCACCATCAAAGACACCAGCAAACTGACCGCCAACGATTATCAGGTGACCTTCAGCACTGCCACGGACTACAGCGTCAAACGCTCCGATGGCACCAACATGGGTACCTTCAGCACCACCACTACACCGCCTCCGGTCATCGACGGCTTCAACATGACACTCAGTGGCGGCGCCATGAGCGCTGGCGATACCTTCAAGGTAACGCCGACCCGCAGTGGCGCCACTGATATCCAGACCGTGCTCACCGATCCGAAGAAAATCGCTGCAGCGGCACCTCTGACCGGAGTCACCAGCGCCAACAACAAGGGTACCTACAGCCAGCCAACACTGACCAGCACCCTGGATATTTACGATCCCGCGGCCAGTACCGATCTGCAAACCGGGCTCACGTATTCGACGCCGGTCAAACTGGTGTTCAATGCCGCGAGCGCCGGTAGCCAGGGCTATACGCTCTACGATGCCAAGGGCGCCAGCATGGGCACGGGCACTATCGTTCCCGGTCAAAGCAATACCCTGAACCTGCAAGTGAACATGATCGATGGTAGCGGCAATCCGATCATGGACAACACGGTCGTGCCGGCAGTGCAGAAGACCTTCACGGTTCAAACGACAGTCGCAGGCTCACCCGCCACCGGTGAAAGCTTCAGTATTTCGTTGACTGGCGCAAGCTCCTCGGACAACCGCAACAGTACGGCGCTCGTTGGCTTGCAGAGCAAACAGACGGTCGACACCGGTTCGGCGAGTAAAGGCATCAGCCTCTCGGATGCCTACGGCAGACTGGTTTCCAACGTCGGCGCCCAAGCCGCCCAGGGCAAGTCTGACAATGACGCCACCACGGCGATTCTGACCCAGGCCAAGAGTGCCCGCGACTCCCTGTCCGGCGTCGATCTGGACGAAGAAACCGGCAATCTGGTCAAGTACCAGCAGTACTACACGGCCTCTTCGCAGATCATCAAGGCTGCGCAGGAAACCTTCAGCACGCTGATCAACAGTCTTTAAGGAGTCGTAATTCATGCGCATTTCTACCGCCCAGTATTACGAAACGACCGCCGCTAACTACCAGCGCACCTACACGAACATGATCAAGAGCAGTGCCGAAGCCAGCAGCATGACCAAGCTCAACACGGCCGCCGATGATCCGATAGGTGCCGCTCGATTGCTGCAGCTCGGGCAGCAGAGTTCGATGCTGGATCAGTACGCCGGCAACATCAGTAGCCTGAAGGGTGCGTACAGCCAGTCGGAAACAGCCCTGAGTTCCATTGGCAATGCCTTGCAGCGGGCCAAGGAGTTGGCGCTCGGCGCCAATAACGGTACCCAGACCGATGCGGACCGCCAGGCCGCTGCCCAGGAGTTGGGGCAAATCCAGAGTCAGGTGTTGGGCCTGATGAACAGTCAGGATGCCAACGGCAACTATCTGTTCGGCGGTTCGAAAACCAGTACGCCGCCGTACACGGCAAACTCCGACGGCACCTACAGTTACAATGGCGACCAGTCCAGGTTGAACCTGGCCATCGGCGATTCCATGTCGGTCGCCAGCAACACCACGGGTTGGGATGCTTTCCAGCAGGCGATCAACACCAGTCGTACCCAGAGCAGCATGACGGCACCGGCGGTGGATGACGGTCGGGTGACGCTGTCCAACGGTCAGGTCAGCAACACCGGGACTTACGATTCCAAATTTGCCGCTGGTCAGCCCTACACCGTGAACTTTCTCAGCAGTACGCAGCTGCAGATCACCGATAGCCTGGGCAATGATGTTACCGCCGAAGCCAGCCAGAACGGTGTGATCAGCAATAGCAACGGCGCCAACCAGACTGTCAGTTTCCGTGGTGTCGACCTGAGCTTGAACATCAATCTGAAGTCAGGGGATGTCCCGGATGCGGTGATTGCCGGCCATACGTTCCAGTTGTCGGCCCAGGCGGACACCATCAACGCATCGCGTAGCGCGGGCAACCCTTCCACGGCGGTGATCACTGGCGCTGTCCAGAGCAACTCGGCGGCCTATAACAGCACCTTCCCGGCGGGCGGGGCGATCCTCAAGTTCACCAGTGCCACCGCTTACGATCTTTATGCTTCGCCGATCACGGCAGGCAGCAAACCGGTTTCCTCGGGCATCACGGCGGGCGCCACGGCGACGGCGGCCGGGGTCACATTCACCCTCGGCGGTACTCCGGCGGCCGGTGATCAATTCGTGGTCCAGACCAATAACCACCAGACCCAGAACGTTCTGGACACCCTGGGGCAGTTGCGTACCGCGTTGAATACGCCGGCCGATAACAACCCGGTCGCCTTGCAAAAAATGCAAGCGGCGGTGGCTTCGGGAATTGGTAACCTGGACAGTGCGCAGGCGCAGGTGGGTTCGCAAATCACTTCCGTGGGCGTACGCGGCCAGGTCCTGGATGATCAAACGACAACCAATGAGAGCCTGGTGCTTGCCAACAAAGCCAGCCAGTCGGCGATTCGCGACTCCGACACGGCCGAGGTCATGACTCGCCTGACCCTGCAGCAAACCATGTTGCAGGCCGCGCAACTGGCGTTCAGCAAAGTCAGTCAGCTGGGCCTGTTCAACAAGATCTAAGGGGGGGGCTGGCGAGTAAGCGCCCGATCGTAACAACCGCCGAATACCAACCGCCTTTTTTCAGCGGTTTCAGGGGTTCACCCGACCGGGTGAGCCCCGCCGCTTGAGAGCCCTGCCGTGAATCCAGTCCCGCTAGTCAGCCTTGTCATTCCCGCCTTCAATCCACGCTTTTTCGGCAGGGCCCTGCGCAGCGCCTTGATCCAGCACTACGCGAACCTGGAGATCATTGTGTGCGATGACAGTCGCAACGATGAAATCAAGCAGGTTGTCGAGTCGTTGACCGCAGAGGCGGCAGGGCGCGTGCGCTATGTACGAAATCCGCAGACGCTGGGTTTTGTCGGCAATCTGCAGGCGTGTCTGGAGCAGGCGCAAGGCGAGTTCATCAAGTTTCTCTGTGATGACGATCAACTGTCCCCAGCCTGTATCGAGCGCCAGGCGCAAGTGCTGATCGAGCAGGCGGATATCAATCTGGTGCTTGCTCAGCGGGTATTCTGGGACGCTGACGATCACCCCTTGCCGTCGCGCCTGGAGAACAGCACGCTCTCGCCTGTATGCGGGATGTTCAAGGGCGATGACCTGCTGGCGATTTTCGAGAGCTTTCCGGTCAACTTCCTCGGCGGGTTCAGCAGTGCACTGTTTCGCCGTGAGGATGTGCTGGAGTTGTTGCCGGCTTTGACTCAGCCCGGTCATTGCTTTGTCGCATCGCTCGATCTTGCCTTGTACATTTGCCTGCTGCGACGGGGCAATCTGGCGCAGCTGAACTATGTCCTGAGTGTCGAGCGCCAGTATCCGGAACGGCTGATCCGTCAGCAGCCGATGAAAGATGCGGCCGACACGGAAAAGCAATGGCTGGTGCAAATGCTCAAGGTTCGTGGTGGCGAGGGAGCACCTGCGGCTGGCTGGGTTCGTTATCTGCCGTTGGCCCGGGCCGATGAGGCGCCGAGGGTCTGGGACGAGTTGCCCTTGAGTCGAACCCTGGGCGCGCGGCAGGCCAACCAGGAATATCGGGTTGGCATCGCCAGCGAAAGTTTTTCCCAGCTTTACGCGCAGTGGCTGGCCTGTCGCACGCTCAGTGATACTCAGCGGCGTCTATTGCCGGAAACGTTGGCCGGTTGGTCGCGGCAGCCGAAAATTGTTCCGATCATCATCGATGAGCAAGCCAGCCGCGCCGGTCTGGATATCACCCTTCAGAGCCTTGCCGGGCAGCTCTATGCGCCGGAACTGATACTGGTATTGTCCAGTGCCTGTACCGAAGCGCAGCTCGATGAGCGGGTATTCACCTTGCCGTTGCAGGAAGATTGGTGCCAGCAGCTCAATGAGTTGCTGGCACAACTGGACGGGGTTGACTGGTTCTATGTCGTGCGTGCCGCAGATCGTCTGGTGGAGCCAGCGTTGCTGCTGCTGGCCGAGCGTATCTGCGCCTCGCCAAGCGCTCTGTGCATCTACGGCGATGAGGGTGGTTTGCGTGACGGTGAATCGGTAGACCCCGTCTTCAAGCCGGACTTCAATCTGGACCTCATGCGCAGTTACCCCTATGTAGGACGGTCTCTGGCATTTGAGCGCGAGCGCTTCCTGGCGCTGGGCGGTTTCAACTCGTGCTATGGCGAGCTGGCACCGCACGATGTGCTTTGGCGCATGGTCGAGGATGACGGCATTCAGGCCGTCGAACATATCGCCGAGGTATTGCTGGAATCGACGCTTGGCTTGTCTCAGTGGCTCGCGTTGCCCGAGGTGATCGAACTCAACCCGCAGGTGCTGGAGGCGCATCTTCAGCGTATGGGGGTTGCCCATGAGATTCGCCAAGGCAGTTTTACTCTGCTCAATCGCGTCGATTACCGGCACGCGGAACGGCCGCTGGTGTCGATCATCATTGTCTGCAAGGACCAGTTGGCGGTGCTGCAACGCTGTGTCGAGAGCCTGCTGGAGAAAACCGCCTACAGCGAATACGAGCTGTTGCTGATCGACAACGGCAGTGAAACCCCGCAGGCGCTTGACTGGCTGGCCGGTATGGCGCAGTTGGGCAGTGACAGGTTGCGGGTGCTGGAGTATCCGCAGCAGGGTAATGTCGCGGCGATTCGCAACTTCGCGGCGCAGCAGGCACAGGGCGAATACTTGTTGATGCTCGACCCTTATGTGGTGGTCACCCGTGCGGACTGGCTGGATGAGCTGCTCAACCATGGGCAGCGCCCGGAAGTCGGTGTGGTGGGGGCCAAGCTGTTCAACCCGGACGGTCGTATTCTGCATGCTGGCCTCATTCTCGGGCTGCAAGGGCCGGCCGGTTCGCCGTTTTTCGGCGATTCGCTGGACGCGGTCGGCTACATGCACCGGTTGCAGGTGGTCCAGGACTTGAGTGCGGTCGGTGCCGATTGCCTGATGGTGCGCAAACAGGTCTTTGACAGTGTGGGCGGTCTTCAAGAGCAGGACTTTGCCTCGACCCTCAGCGAGGTGGATCTGTGTCTGCGTGTCCGCCAAAGCGGCTATCTGGTGGTATGGACGCCGTATGCCCAGCTGGCTCTCGGAACCCAACCTGCAGTAGCGCCGGACGTTGCCCAGCAGGCGCTTCGAGGAAAGGAACAGGAAAGGTTCTACCAGCGCTGGCTGCCCGTCGTTGCCCGCGATCCTGCTTACAACCCTAACCTGATGTTGAATACGCTGGGGGGTTCCAGTTTCAGTCTGGAGCCAGGCTTGCGCACAGGATGGAACCCGTTTTCCATTCGCCAGGTACCGAAGGTGATGGGCCTGCCGGTCAACTCCTCGGCTGTCGGGCATTATCGGGTGATACAGCCACTGGTTGAGCTGGAGGCGGCAGGCCGGGCGGGCGGGCGTATCTACCATGACCTGCCTACGATCATCGAGATCGAGCGCGAATCGCCCGATGTTATCGTTTTGCAGGGGCGCTACAGCGAAGGGCCGATCAATGAGATCGCCAATTTGAAACCCTACACCAACGCCCGACTGATTTTCGAGCTGGATGACTATGTCATCCAGGCCCCGAAAAAAAACGCGCACATTCGCAATATGCCGGACAACGTCGAGATGGAACGTCTGGTCCGGCGCGCCATCGGTCTGTGTGATCGGGTGGTGGTATCGACCCAGCCTCTGGCCGATGCGTTGTCGTCCATGCACCATGACATTCGGGTCGTACCGAACATGCTGGCGACCGAGCTATGGGGCGATCTGCGCAGTCAGCGCCGCACCTCGAGAAAACCACGGGTAGGTTGGGGCGGTGGCACCAGTCACTCGGGTGATCTGGCAATCATTGCCGACGTCGTCCGCGAATTGGCCAGCGAAGTGGATTGGGTTTTCTTCGGCATGTGCCCGGAGGAATTGCGCCCTTACATGCACGAATTCCATGGCGTTATCGACCTCAGTATCTACCCGGCGAAACTGGCCAGTCTGAATCTGGACCTGGCCCTGGCGCCGCTGGAGTTTCATATCTTCAACGACTGCAAGAGCAATCTGCGCTTGCTGGAGTATGGCGCCTGTGGCTACCCGGTGGTGTGTACCGACACCGCAGCCTATCGAGGTTATCTGCCGTGTACACGAGTCATCACCAACAGTACTGATGAATGGCTGCAGGCCATTCGCATGCACCTGGCCGACCCGGATGCCAGCTACCGCATGGGTGATGAGCTGCGCGAAGCGGTGCTGCGCGATTACATGCTGCGCGCAGATAATTTACGGTATTGGGAAAATGGCTGGCTGGCCGATTAAAGTCGCCCGCCATCAAAAGATCGCAGGCTCCTGCGATCTTTTGATTCTGACCGCTCTATCACCCCGCCTCACACACCGTCGCAAAGCCCCTTGAAAAGATTGCAGTCTGCGCCGGCGCCGGTGGCGGTTCGAGCTGGCGCGTTTCCTGCAAGTCCCCCATATATCGCCATAAATCGTGCATTTCCGGCGCTGCCTGAAAGGCATCGAGCGGCGTTGAGCGTTTTATCCAGAAGGCCTGCAAAAGCTTGATACAGCTTGGCTGAGCCCTGTGACGAACAAGAGGGGACAAGATGAAGGCAGTTATTCTGGCGGGTGGCCTGGGTACGCGGATCAGCGAAGAATCGCACCTCAAGCCCAAGCCAATGATCGAGATCGGCGGCAAGCCAATTCTCTGGCACATCATGAAGCAGTACTCCGCACACGGAATTCACGATTTCGTGATTTGCCTGGGGTACAAGGGCTACGCGATCAAGGACTTCTTCGCCAACTACTTCCTGCACACCTCTGACGTCACTTTCGACATGTGTAACAACCGCATGGACGTTCACCAGAACTACAGCGAGCCTTGGCGTGTCACCCTGATCGACACCGGTGAAGAGACCATGACCGGCGGGCGTTTGCGTCGCGCCAGTCGTTACGTCGAAGACGAGAAGGCGTTCTGTTTTACCTACGGCGATGGCGTGTCGGATCTGAATATCGGCGCGCTGGTGGATTTCCACTTGAGCAACGGCAAGCTGGCCACGGTCACGGCGGTGCAGCCGCCGGGGCGTTACGGCGCGCTGGAGCGTGACGGTGATCTGGTTCGTGGTTTCACCGAAAAACCTCGCGGTGATGGCGGCTGGATTAACGGTGGCTTCTTTGTCTTGTCGCCCAAAGTGCTGCCGCTGATCACCGCTGACGAGACGGTCTGGGAGTCCGAGCCGTTGACGACCCTGGCCGCCCAGGGCCAGTTGAATGCGTTCCAGCACGATGGTTTCTGGCATCCAATGGACACCCTGCGTGACAAGAACCATCTGGAGCATCTGTGGCAAAGCGGGGAGGCCCCGTGGAAGCAATGGGACTGAGTCCGCAGTTCTGGCACGGCAAGCGGGTGCTGTTGACCGGTCACACCGGTTTCAAAGGCAGTTGGTTGACGTTATGGCTGCAAAGCCTGGGGGCCGAGGTCAGCGGTTTTGCCCTGGATCCGTCCACCGGGCCGAGCCTGTTCGAACTGGCGCGCGTCGCTGAAGGCATCAACGATCAGCGTGGTGATTTGCGTGATCTGGCCGCCTTGCTGGAACTGATCGCCGAGGTTCAGCCAGAAATCGTCCTGCATCTGGCGGCGCAGCCGCTGGTGCGTGAAGGCTACCGCGACCCGCTCGGGACCTACTCGAGCAATGTCATGGGTACGCTCAACCTGCTGGAAGCGATTCGCCAGGTCGGCGGGGTACGTGCCTGCGTGTTGGTGACCACCGACAAGGTCTACGCCAATCAGGAGTGGCCGTGGCCCTATCGTGAGGACGAAGCCCTCGGTGGCCATGATCCTTACAGCAGCAGCAAGGCCTGTTGCGAGTTGCTCGCGCAGTCATACGCTGCCTCGTTTTTCCCCACAGAACGTTATGCCGAACACGGCCTGGCCCTGGCCACCGCGCGCGCCGGGAATGTCCTCGGTGGCGGCGATTTCGCCCCGGAGCGTTTGATCCCCGATGTGCTCAAGGCCTGGTCGGCGAATGAGCCGGTCACCCTGCGTTATCCACAGGCCGTTCGCCCTTGGCAGCATGCTCTGGAACCCCTGGCAGGTTACCTGCAACTGGCGGCGGGGCTCTTTGAGCATGGGCCGAAATTCGCCGGTGCCTGGAACTTCGGGCCTGGCGAAGGCGACATGTGCAGCGTCGGCGAAGTGGTTGAGCTGCTCTCCAGGCGCTGGCCGCAAGCGCGGGGTTTGCGCATAGAACCGAGTGATTTGCATGAGGCCGGTCTCTTGCGCCTGGACAGCAGCCGTGCCCGTCAGTTGCTGGCGTGGCAACCGCGCTGGTCGTTGCAAGAGTGCCTGACGCAGACCCTGGATTGGCACCTGGCCTGGGAAAATGGTGATGACATGCGTGCCATCACCCTGGATCAGTTGAGCCTTTACCGGGGGGCGCTGTGAGCGAGTTCCGGATCAGTGCATTGCCTCTCAACGGTTTGTTCAGTGTTCAGCACAAGCGTCATGAAGATCCGCGCGGGCACTTCGCCCGACTGTTCTGCGAAGGCAGCCTGAGCGCCTTTGGCGAGCCGTTCCATATTCGTCAGATCAATCACTCCTGCACCCGTGAGCGCGGTAGCGTGCGTGGTTTGCATTATCAGAATGCCCAGGCGCCGGAAGCCAAGCTGATTACTTGTCTGCGCGGTGAAGTCTGGGACGTTGCGGTCGACCTGCGACCGGACTCGGCCACCTTCCTGCAGTGGCACGCCGAGCATCTGTGCGCTGGCGACGGCCGCAGCCTGTTGATTCCGGCCGGCTTCGCCCATGGCTTCCAGACCCTGAGCGACGACGCCGAGCTGCTTTATCTGCATAGCGCCGATTATGCCCCGGATCACGAGGGTGGCCTGTCGGTGCTCGACCCGCGCCTGGCGATTGCCTGGCCCAACCCTGTCAAAAATCTGTCGGCCCGGGATGCCGCTCATCCCCGGATCGATGACCATTTCCCTGGAGTGCGTCTATGAACTGCCGAGGTTGCGGCATCCCGTTGGCTTTGCCGTTGATCGATCTGGGCACCTCGCCACCGTCCAACGCGTACCTGCGGGCTGACCAGTTGGAGCAGGCCGAGCAGTGGGTGCCGTTGAAAGTGGCGGTCTGCCAGGCATGCTGGCTGGTTCAGACCCAGGACTACACCAGCGCCGATAGTCTGTTCGATGCCGACTATGCGTACTTCAGTTCCTTTTCCAGCACCTGGCTGGCCCATGCCGAGCGCTATGTGGCCGAGATGGTCGAGCGTTTCGGGCTGAGCGCCGACAGTCGTGTGGTGGAAATTGCCGCCAACGATGGTTACTTGCTGCAGTACGTTGCACAGCGCGGTATCCGTTGCCTGGGCGTCGAGCCGACCCGCAGCACGGCGCAAGCTGCGCGGGAGAAGGGGCTGGAAATACGCGAACTGTTCTTCGGCCGCGACACGGCGTTGCAGTTGCTCGGCGAGGGTTGGGCGGCGGATTTGATGGCGGCCAACAACGTGTTGGCCCATGTGCCGGAGATCAATGATTTTCTCGGCGGGTTTGCAACCCTGCTCAAGCCGACCGGCGTCGCGACGTTCGAATTTCCTCACTTGCTGACGCTGATGGCCGGTCAGCAGTTCGACACTCTTTACCATGAACACTATTCCTATCTGTCGCTGAGCGCCGTACAGCGTTTGTGCGAACGCAACGGTCTGGAAGTCTTCGATGTCGGCGAACTGCCGACCCATGGCGGCTCACTGCGGGTTTTCGTGCAGCGCGCCGATGGCCAGCGTCGTGAGGTGCAACCAGCGGTGCAGCAGCAATTGCAGAGCGAGTTGGCAGCAGGCGTGAAAACCCCGGAGTACTACGCCACCCTGGCCCCCGCTGCCGAGCGCATCAAGCACGAACTGCTGCGCTTTCTGTTGCAGGCCAAGGCCGACGGCAAGCGGGTGGTCGGCTACGGCGCCGCAGCCAAAGGCAACACCTTGCTCAACTATGCGGGGGTCAAACCGGACCTGCTGGCCTGGGTGGCGGATGCCAGCCCGCACAAGCAGGGCAAGTTCTTGCCGGGCAGTCGCATTCCCGTGGTTTCTCCCGAACGGATTGAAATCGAGAAGCCGGATTACGTCCTGGTGCTGCCATGGAATCTGCTGGATGAGATCACCCAGCAATACGCAGTTGTGCGCAACTGGGGCGCTCGTTTTGTCGTTGCCATTCCGGAGTTGAGCTTCAGATGAGCCGAATTCATTACACCAAGCCCAGTGTGGGCGAGCTGGAAGCCAAGTATGTGCTGGATGCCGTGCAGCATGGCTGGGGCGAGCGTTGCTACGAATACATCACGCGTTTCGAAAAAACCTTCGCGCAGCACATGGGCGTGCCGTACGCCATCGCGACATCCAGTTGCACCGGTGCCTTGCACATGGGGATGGCGGCGCTGGGTATCGGCCCGGGCGATGAAGTGATTCTGGCCAACACCAACTGGATCGCCTCGGCGGCGCCCATCGATTACCTGGGTGCCACACCGGTCTTTGTCGACGTGTTGCCGGACAGCTGGTGCCTGGATCCGCAGCAGGTCCGGCAAGCCATTACGCCGCGGACCAAAGCCATTGTGGCGGTGCACCTGTACGGCAACCTGTGCGATCTGGACGCATTGCTGGATATCGGTCGCGAACACGGCATTGCCGTCGTCGAAGACGCCGCCGAAGCCATTGGCTCGCAATGGCGTGGAAAAGCGGCCGGCTCGCTGGGGGCCTTCGGTGCGTTCTCCTTTCATGGCACCAAGACCATGACCACCGGGGAAGGCGGGATTTTCGTGACCTCGGACAAGGCGCTGTATGAGCGGGTGCTTACGCTCTCCAATCACGGCCGGGTCAATGGCAGCACGCGCCAGTTCTGGCCGGATTTCATCGGCTTCAAATACAAGATGAGCAACCTGCAGGCGGCGATCGGGTGTGCCCAGATCGAACGTGTCGATGAGCTGATCGCACGCAAGCGCGCGATCTTCGATCGTTATGCCCAAGGGCTGCTGGATATCCCGGTGCTGTCCATGAACCCGCAACCGGATCATTCCAGGAACGGCTACTGGATGCCCACGGTGGTGTTCGACGCCAGTACCGGTGTCACTCGGGAGATGTTGATCGAAGCCTTTCAAGCTGCCGACATCGATGCCCGGGTGTTTTTCTGGCCGTTGTCGGCGCTACCGATGTTTGCCGATAAACCGGTGGATACACCAATGGCGTTTTCGCTGTCGGAGCGGGCCATCAACCTGCCGAGCTATCACGACATGAGCGATGCCGATCAGCAGCGGGTGATCGATGTTATTCGCACCGTCTGCAAGCAAAGGAATCTGCTGTGAACGTCTACTTGTTGGGCGCGGCGAACCCTGAAGCGGTGCGCATGATTGGTTCAGTCCAGCGTGCCAGCCCCACGGTGAAATTTGCCTTCCTGGACAACGATGCGGCCAAGCACGGCACGCTGTTTTACGGCATTGCGGTGATCGGCGGGGTGGAGCGGGTGGCCGACTTGAAGGGACCGGACACGCGCTTCGTGAACCTGATCACCCGCGATACCAAAACCCGTTACGAGACGACCCGGCAGATCATCGAAGCCGGCGGAACACTGGGCAACTTTCTGCACCCGGGTATTGACCTGGCCATGACGCAATTGGGGACGGGCAACTATCTCCAGGAAGGCGTGATCATTCAGGCCGAAGTGTCCCTGGGCGATAACAGCAGCATCAGTTACGGCAGTCTGATCGGACACGAGGGCCGGATCGGTCACTCCGTGTTCATGGCGCCTGGTGTCGCTATCGCTGGCTGTGTCGAGGTCGGCGATGGGGCCTTCATCGGCACCAACGCCACCATCCTGCCGCGTTTGCGCATCGGTCGCTGGGCCACGGTCGGCGCCGGGGCGGTGGTCACCAGGGATGTCCCTGACTACGCGGTGGTCGTGGGTAATCCCGCCCGAATTATCAAGACTCAGACTGTTCCTTATCGGGACGGCCGGGTTTTCAACTAATAAAAACCCCCGTATCGGAGTGTTTGCATGAATCCTCATGAGCAGTTTCGTGAAGAAGTAAGCCAGAACATCGAAGGCTTGCAGCAAGACAAAAAGCTTCAGGCTGAGTCGCTGGATTGGGTCGGTGTCACGGCCAGGCACAAGTACACCTACAACTTCAGCTGGATGGGCCGGCCGATCATTCAGTTCCCTCAGGACATGGTCGCCATGCAGGAAATCATCTGGGACCTGCGCCCTGATGTGATCGTCGAAACGGGCATTGCCCATGGCGGCTCCCTGGTGTTTTACGCCTCAATGCTGGAGCTGATCGGCCACGGCGAAGTGCTGGGTGTGGATATCGACATTCGTCAACACAATCGCGAAGCCATTGAAGCCCACCCGATGGCGAGACGGATCAGCATGATCCAGGGGTCGAGCATCGATCCGGCCATCGTTGATGAAGTTCGTGCGCGGGTTGCCGGCAAGACAGTGCTGGTGGTTCTGGACTCCAACCATACCCACGAACACGTGCTTGAAGAGTTGCGCCTGTATGCACCGCTGGTTTCGGTCGGCAGCTACTGCGTGGTGATGGACACCGTGGTCGAAGACATGCCGCAAGATGCCTTCCCGGATCGTCCCTGGGGCAAGGGCGACAATCCGAAAACCGCGGTCTGGGCCTACCTGGAAGAGAACCGCGACTTCGAGATCGATGCACGGATTCACAGCAAGCTGCTGATCACCGTGGCGCCGGACGGCTATCTGCGTCGGGTTCGTTAAGCAACGACATCATTGTTGAGTTCATCGGGCGATACGCCGGTTGTGGGGAAAAATTATGCAAGGCAAGTACGGTTCTGAAAGCGGATTACCACTGAACGAGTTGTTGACGGTGGTCCTGATTACCCACAACCGTCCGGCATTTGCGCGCCGGGCGGTGAAGTTTTACAGCGCCTTGCCTTGCAGGATTCTGGTGCTGGACTCTTCGACTCAGGCCACCGATGGCATCGATGGCGTGTACCCCTCGGTCGACTATCAGCACCTGCCGCAGTACGGCTACTGGGGCATTCGGGCCAAGCTCGACTACGGCGTGCAGCAAGTCACCACGCCCTACATGGTGTTTGCCGCCGACGATGACTTCATCGTGCATGATGCCCTCGACGCTTCGGTCTCGTTCCTGGAAGCGAACCCCGATTACGGCATGTGCCATGGCTATTGCCTGATGTACCTGGCCCTGGCCAACAGCGTGAGCTACTACCGTCGGGACAAGAAGGTCTGTGAAGACTATTCGTCCGAGCGCGCTCAGGATCGTGTCATCGATTTCATGCATCAGTACATCCCGCCGTTCTATGCCGTTCACCGCACCGCGTTGTTGCGTGACTGGTACGCGGTCATGCCGGAGGACACCATCTTCGAATGGCAGGAAATCGGCCATGCGTACTACATGCTGGCAATGGCCAAGGCGCGAATTCTGCCGATTCCTTATGTGGTGCGAGAGGTCAATTACCTGGAGTCGGAGCACAACACCGAGATCTACAGCACCCTGACCCTCGGCGATGCCAAATCGGTGGCCGATCGTGAGGCGTTTGCCCAATTACTGGCGACGCTGCCGAGTACCCGCACCGGCCTCGACCCGGAACAGGCCAGGCAGTTGGCACTGGACAGTTTCGAGGCGATGGCCGACAGCTTGCGCACCCGTCGGGCGCTGACGGCGGAGCCGATTTTCGAGTCGCGCTGGACCAATGTGCAGAAGGGGCCGGACCGCCGATTCGGGCTTTTGCAGTACGTCGAAATGCCTTTTTACAATCAGGCGTTCTTCGACCTGTTGAGCCAGTTCGAGTTTCTGCTGCACGCCATGCCGGCCGGCCGCGTTCAGCTTCAGGGGCTCGAAGGTATCTGGACCCAGCAGGAAGACCTGATGCGGCCCCGCAACAACGACACCGCCGAAAGCGTAGTCGAGCGGCTGGGGTATGCGTACGACAGCAGCCCGTTCAACCGTCGGGTGGTCAAGCGCCTGGCGCAACAGTTGGAGCTTATGGGCGAAGCGCACGACGCACGTGACATGTTCGCCTGGGCCGAGCGTCTGGACGCGGTATCGACTCAAGGCAATGACGAGGTGTTCGGTGCCATGCGTTCCGGTCGCCTGCTCAAGTGGCTGGCGGCACGCACCCCGGACGCTGACGAAGTCGCCGCGACGTCGCGTTATCTGGCCGCCCACAACGGTGGTCCGCAGTTTGGCATTCTGGTGCTGGACCTGGACAACGACGCAGCCAGGCTACAGACCACCCTCGACAGTCTGCTGGAAGGTCACAGCCACGCGTTCAAGATCGTGGTGTTCACTACCGGCGAGGCGCTGGCGGCGACGACGGTGCACAACACTCTGCACTTTGTTTGCGTGACCCAGGCCAACTATGTCGACAAACTCAATCAGATCGCGCGTCAGTCGCCGTGCGACTGGTTGCTGCTGACTGAGGCGGGCGACGAGTTCACCGCCGGTGGCCTGTTGCGCGCCGGTCTGGAACTGCAAGCCGCCCCCGAATGCCGGGCGGTGGCCACCGATGAGATTCAGCGTGACGCCAATGGCGCATTGGTCGATGTATTCCGTCCAGGCTTCAACCTCGACCTTCTGCAAAGCCTGCCGGCGCTGATGGCGCGGCACTGGCTGATCCGCAAGGATGTGCTATTGGAGGCGGGCGGTTACAAGGCCGACTTCAGCAAGGCCCTGGAATTCGACTTGCTGCTGCGCATCATCGAGGAGGGTGGCATGGCCTGGCTGGCCCACCTGGACGAGCCGTTGTTGATCGCCCGGGCACCAGTGCCGCAAGACAACGCCCACGAACGTCAGGCGTTGATTCGTCACCTCGCGACTCGCGGATACAAGGCGCAAATCAGCTCAACCGAACCGGGTACCTATCACATCGATTACCGCCACCCCGAGCGTCCGTTGGTGTCGATCATCGTTCACAGCCAGGACAACCTGCAGGAGTTGCAGCGTTGCCTGACCGGCATTCTGCAGAGAACCCGCTACACCCGTTATGAAGTACTGATCGCCGACAACGCGAGCCAGTCGCCCGAGGTCACGCAGTGGCTGGCCGGCCTTGGACAACCGGGTGACAAGGTCCGTGTTCTGCGGGCCGAAGAGCGACTCAGTGTGTCGGCTTTGTACAATCTGGCCGGTCAGCAGGCTCAGGGTGAATACCTGGTGCTGCTGGCGGCGGACAGTGAAGTGGTCAACCCGAACTGGCTCGAATCCCTGCTCAACCAGGCCCAGCGTCCAGAGGTTGGCGTGGTCGGCGCCAAGCTGCTCGACCGCGACGGCAAAGTGACTCAGGCCGGGTTGATTCTGGGCATGAACGACAGTGTCGGTTCTGCCTTCGTCGGTGAGTCGAAGGATGCCAAGGGCTACCTGAATCGCCTGGTGCTGGAACAGAACTATTCGGCCGTCTCGGCAGTGTGCCTGATGATCCGCAAAGCACTGTTCGACGAAGTCGCAGGGCTGGACGAAAACGCATTCGCCGAAGCCTTCGGTGATGTCGACCTGTGCCTGAAAGCGGGCCAGGCCGGCTATCTGGTGGTGTGGACTCCGCAAGTGCAGGTCATCCACCCAGGCAACCTGCCCGACGCACCGCAGGCCCTCGAAGCCTTGCGCGAAAAGTGGGCCGGGCCGTTCCAGCACGATCTGGCCTACAACAAGAACCTCGCCCTGACCGGCAAGGGGTTCACCCTTGGCAGCGCTTGCGGTGTGGATTGGGCGCGGTTGCTGGTTTAAGTCTGGCGCACAGGTAAAAGGATTCACGGCATGTTCAACGGTAAATCGATTTTCATCTCCGGCGGCACCGGTTCGTTCGGCCGCAATTTTATCCGCCGGCTGCTTGAGCAGTACCAGCCCAAGCGCGTGGTGGTGTTCTCGCGCGACGAACTCAAGCAGTACGAGATGCAGCAGACCTTCAATGCACCCTGCATGCGTTATTTTCTGGGTGACGTGCGCGATGCCGAGCGTTTGCGCCAGGCCATGCGCGGCATCGATTACGTGGTGCACGCAGCGGCCCTCAAGCAAGTGCCGGCGGCCGAGTACAATCCCACCGAATGCATCCGCACCAACGTCAACGGCGCGGAAAACATCATCGCTGCGGCCATCGACAATGGTGTGAAAAAAGTCATTGCCTTGTCCACGGACAAGGCCGCGAGCCCGATCAACCTGTATGGCGCGACCAAGCTGCTGTCGGACAAATTGTTCGTCGCGGCGAACAATATCGCCGGCGATCAGCAAACCCGCTTTGCCGTGGTGCGCTACGGCAACGTTGCCGGTTCCCGCGGGTCTGTCGTGCCGTTTTTCAGCAAGTTGATTGCCGAGGGCGCGCGGCAGCTGCCGATCACCGACGAGCGCATGACCCGCTTCTGGATCACTCTGGATCACGGCGTGCAGTTCGTGCTCGACAGCTTTGCCCGTATGCACGGTGGTGAAGTTTTCGTACCGAAGATCCCGTCGATTCGTATTGTCGATCTGGCAAGTGGCATGGCCGGACATCTGTCGCATAAAAACGTCGGGATCCGTCCGGGTGAAAAGCTCCACGAACTGATGGTGCCCCTCGACGATGCGCGCATGACCCTGGAGTTTGCCGATCACTACACCATTCAGCCGTCGATTCGCTTTACCAGTGTCGATGTCGACTTCTCTGTGGATGGTCTGGGCGAGCGGGGCAAGTCGGTGAATGAAGACTTCGAGTACCGCTCCGACACCAATCCGCAATTCCTCTCGGTCGGGCAGATCGCCGAGCTGCACGCTGAGCTGTCGGCATGATCCCGTACGGTCGGCAAAGCCTGGATCAGGCGGATATCGATGCGGTGGTTGCCGTGTTGCAGTCCGACTGGTTGACCCAGGGCCCGACTATCGAGCGTTTTGAGCAGGCAATGGCTAAACGTTGCGAGGCCGGTTTTGCGGTGGCAGTCTGCAACGCCACCGCGGCCTTGCACATCGCCTGCCTGGCAGCCGGGCTCGGACCGGGTGACCGACTCTGGACCACCCCGAATACTTTCCTGGCGTCGGCCAACTGCGGACGTTACTGCGGCGCCGAAGTGGATTTCGTCGATATCGATCCGCTGACCTGGAACCTCGATGCCAACGCGCTGGCGATCAAGCTCCAGGCGGCGGAGCGCAGCGACACGTTGCCAAAAGTGCTGGTGGCGGTGGCCTTCTCCGGGCAGAGCTGTGACCTGCAGGCCATCGGCAAACTCGCCGGGCAGTATGGCTTCACGGTGATCGAAGATGCCTCTCACGCGGTCGGCGCTTCTTATTGCGGGCGCCCCGTGGGTTGCGGTGAATACGCGGCAATGACGGTGTTCAGTTTTCATCCGGTGAAAATCATCACCAGTGCCGAAGGCGGGATGGTGCTGACCAATCGCCCGGAATTGGCTGAACGTTTACAGCGTTTGCGCAGCCACGGCATGACTCGCGACCCTGCGCAGATGACTGAACCGAGCCACGGCCCCTGGTACTACCAGCAGATCGAGCTGGGTTTCAACTACCGGATTACTGACCTTCAGGCCGCGCTGGGGCTTTCGCAACTGGATAAACTTGAAGGTTTTATCGCGCGGCGTCGTGAGCTGGCCGCCCGCTATGATCGGTTACTGGCAGATCTGCCGTTGACCCTGCCAAGTGCTCAATCCGGTGCAGAGTCAGCCTGGCATCTGTACGTGGTACGCCTGCAGCTCGAGCGGATCAAACTCAGTCATCGAGAGGTCTTCGAGGCGCTGCGCGCGTCCGGGGTCGGGGTTAATCTGCACTATATTCCGGTACACCTGCAGCCGTATTACCGCGAGCAGGGTTTCACCGAAGGCGACTTCCCTGAAGCGCAGCGCTACTACGCGCAAGCCATCAGCTTGCCGATGTTTCCAATCCTGAGTGATGAGCAACAGGATTATGTGGTCGAGCAGTTGCGGCGCTTGGTCGGCTGAACAGCTGCCCATTGGCCTTTGATAAGAGTGATCTATGCGTGAAGCAAGTGAGCAGGAAATTTTCTGGCAAGGTGACTTCGGCGACGACTATGTGGCTCGCAATCAGGGCCATCAGCTAGTCGCGGCCAATCTGGCGCTGTTTTCCAAGGCGTTGGCGCGCACCTCCCGAATCGACAGCCTGATCGAATTGGGGACCAATACCGGGAACAATCTGCAAGCGCTGCATCAGTTGCTTGCGGGGTGTGCCTTGCACGGTGTCGAGATCAACGCGAAGGCTTACGCCCAAGCCCGAGCCTTGGGTATTGCCGATATCTGGCACGGGTCGTTGTTCGATTATCCCCGTGACCGGACCTTCCAGTTGACCTTGAGCAAAGGGGTGCTGATCCACCTGGCGCCCGAGCTGTTGCCTGCCGCCTACGCACAGCTCTATGAGTTGAGTGAGCGCTATATCCTGATTTGTGAGTATTACAACCCTGCACCGGTCGAGGTGCCGTATCGCGGCAACAGCGGCAAGTTGTTCAAGCGCGATTTCGCCGGCGAAATGCTCGATCGCTACACTGATCTGCAATTGCTCGACTATGGCTTTGGATACCATCGTGATCCTCAGTTTCCCGTCGACGATATCACCTGGTTTCTGCTGGAAAAACGCACGTGAACAGCGTCGCAATCATCCCAGCCCGCGGGGGCAGCAAGCGCATCCCGCGCAAGAACCTCAAGCTGTTCGACGGCGAACCGATGATTGCCCACTCGATACGTACCGCGCTGAACTCAGGCTTGTTCGATCAGGTGCTGGTCAGCACTGATGACGAAGAAATTGCTGAGCTGGCCCGCGCCCGTGGAGCAACAGTGCCGTTCATGCGCCCGGCGGAGCTGGCAGATGATTTCACCGGAACCGCAGCGGTGATCGCTCATGCCTTGAATACACTGCATGAGCAGGGACAGCACTACGAGTACGCCTGCTGCATTTACGCGACCGCTCCGTTGCTGCAAACGCGGTATTTGCATCAGGGCCTGGACGTGTTGGAGCAGCATCCAGAGAAATCCTTTGCCTTCTCGTTGTGCAGTTTTGGCTTCCCCATTCAACGTGCGTTGACCATCGATGCGCAAGGCACTCTGACTTCGCTCTATCCGGAGTTTCGCGACACCCGCTCCCAGGATTTGCCCGCCGCCTATCAGGATGCCGGGCAGTTTTACTGGGGGCGAGCCGAGGCCTGGTTACGCGGGGACAGGCTGTTCTCTGAAAAGAGCCTGCCAGTCATTTTGCCTCGGCATCTGGTGCAAGACATCGACACCGAAGAGGACTGGAAGCGCGCCGAATACCTGTACGCCGCGTTGAAGGCCGGTGGAGAGCTTTCGTGAGAGTCCTGATCCGTGCCGACGCTTCGCTGGCGATTGGCAGTGGTCATGTGGCGCGATGCCTGACGCTGGCAAACGTGCTTCGTCAGCAGGGTGTGCAGGTGGCGTTCGCCTGTCGTCGGCTGCCGGGCAATCGCCTGGAGAGTCTGCAAACCCAGGGTTTCGAGACTTTCGCGTTGCCTGATGAGTATCCGCAGGAACATCCCGAGCAGGGCATTGAGGCGTTGTTGCCCTGGCAGGCCGAGATTGTTGAACTCCAGAACGTTTTAAAGACCACGCAACCCTTCGACTGGATCATCGTCGACCATTACGGCCTCGATCATCGTTGGCAGACGGCGGCCCGACAGTGGGCGCAGCGGATTGCGGTGATCGACGATCTGGCCAACCGGCAGCACGATGCCGATCTGCTACTGGACCAGAATCTGACGGCGACCGCGCACGTCTATGGGCCATTGACCGATCCCGGGTGCCAACAGTTGCTCGGCCCGCGCTTCGCCTTGTTGCGCGACGAGTTCCGTCGCGAGCCGATTGCGATCAAGGATCAGGCACGTCGGGTACTGGTGAATTTCGGCGGCTTTGACGCTGTGGGTGAGACCTGGAAAGCAATGTTGGCAATGGCTGACTTTGGTGAATTGGACGTTGATTTCGTGGCGGGCGTCGACAATCCGGCCTGGACGCAAATGCAGGTGCTGGCTGCCAGCCGTCCCCATTGGCGGCTGCACAGCCATGTCAGCGATTTTGCCCGGTTGATGGCCGAGGCCGATCTGTTTGTCGGCGCGGGCGGCGGTACCAGTTGGGAGCGCGCGGCCATGGGGCTGCCAACGATTTGCATTGCGGTGGCCGCCAATCAGCAACTGAACGCCGAACGCTTGGCGAGCGCCGGCGCCCATGTATATCTAGGGGCCAGCGCCCAGGTCAGTATTGAGCAGCTGCGCCAGGCCATTGGTTTTTTGCTGGGTAATGCTGGTTTGCGGCAAAGTCTGGCGCAGCGCTCCCGACAGTTGGTCGATGGGTTGGGTGCGCGGCGTGTGGCTGTCGCGTTGTCTGGAGTTGTCCTGCAATTACGCAGGGCCACGCTTGAGGATGCGCGACTGCTGTTTGATGGCCGCAATGCCGAGGCGGTCCGCCGTTGGGCCGTGCAGTCCGAAGAAGTAAGCTGGAAGAACCATCAGGCCTGGCTCGCGGCCAGTCTATGCAACCCTCAGCGCTTGCTGTTGATCGCTTGCGCCGCTGACGGCCCTGTCGGGGTGCTGCGCTATGACCGCGTCAAGGCTCAGGCCGAGGTGTCGATTTATCTGTTCGAGGGGCGTTCAGGGTTGGGTTGGGGCAGGGCGTTGCTGGCGCGAGGGGAAGCGTTTGTTGCAGCGCTATGGCCTGATCTACACCTCATCACGGCTCAAGTGCTTGCCGGCAATCAAGTGTCGTCTGGTTTGTTTCGCCGCGCCGGCTACCAGCAAAATGCCTGTGAATTCAGGCGGGTGTTAAAGGATCATCCTAATGACTAGTTTCAAGATCGGTTCGCGTTCGATCGGTGCCGATGCGCCGCCATTTATCATCGCCGAGATGAGCGGCAACCATAACCAGTCGCTGGAACTTGCGTTGCAGATCGTCGAGGCGGCAGCGAAGGCCGGTGCCCATGCCTTGAAGCTGCAAACCTATACCGCCGATACCATGACCCTGGACCTGGATCATGGTGAGTTCTTCATCAAGGATCCCAACAGCCTCTGGGCCGGCTCGTCGCTGTACGCATTGTATGAAAAGGCCCATACGCCATGGGAATGGCATGCGCCGATTTTTGCCCGAGCCAAAGAGCTGGGCATGCTGGCATTCTCGACGCCCTTCGATGAGAGCTCGGTGGATTTCCTCGAAAGCCTGGACGTGCCGGCGTACAAAATCGCCAGTTTCGAAAACACCGATTTACCGTTGATTCGACGGGTCGCCGCCACCGGTAAACCGTTGATCATCTCCACCGGCATGGCCAGCATCGCCGAACTGGACGAGACTGTCCGCGCAGCCCGTACCGCTGGCTGCACAGATCTGGTGTTGCTCAAGTGCACCAGCACCTACCCGGCCTCCCCGGAAAACAGCAATGTGCGCACCATCCCTCATTTGCGGGAGCTGTTTGGCTGTGAGGTGGGGTTGTCCGATCACTCCATGGGTGTTGGTGTTTCAGTGGCGGCGGTGGCGCTCGGGGCGACGGTGGTGGAAAAACACTTCACCCTGGACCGTAGCGCTGGCGGTGTGGATGCGAGCTTTTCTCTGGAACCGGCCGAGTTGGCCAGCCTGGTAATCGAAACCGAACGCGCCTGGCAGGCCATGGGCCAAGTGCGTTATGGCGTGAGCGAGGCGGAGCGGAAATCGCTGGTTTATCGCCGCTCACTCTACGTGACACGGGATATGGCGGCCGGTGAAGTCTTCAATTCGGGCAACGTGTGGGCCATCCGTCCGGGCCTCGGACTGCCCCCCAAGCACATTGATGCGATACTCGGTCGACACGCTCGAAACCCTCTGAAACGTGGTACGCCACTGGATTGGTCGTTGGTCGAGTAGCAGCTTGTGTGGTTGATTCGGCAAAATAGCGTGACCTGCGAGTCATAACGCGCATCTTCACTGTATTGTATTGTATTGACCGGGAATATGGCGCCTGGCCACTGGCTGGCCCAGTGATGGCCTTTTGTTTTTCCCGCTGGCGCCCTCTTGGGGTGATGTAAAATCTCTGTTTGTCGGCGCCCCTCGATTCCTGCGAGCGGTGGTATTCAGCTGTTTATTATTGGGAAGCCGTAATGATTGGCATAAAGAGCATTGCGAGCTACGTACCCGTAGCCGGCGTAGACAATTACGCGCAAGGTGCAAAATTCGACAAGGATGAAGAGTTCATTCTGGGTAAAATCGGTTCCGCTTTCCTGCCGCGCAAACACGCCGGGCAGGAAACCTCGGACCTGTGCGTCGAAGCAGTCAATGCACTGTTCGCCAACAATCCCGAGCTCAAGCGCGAATCGATCGATGCGTTGATCGTCGTCACCCAGAACGGCGACGAAGAGGGCCTGCCGCACACCGCAGCCATCGTTCAGGACAAACTTGGTCTGCCGACTACCGTGGCCGCCTTTGATATTTCCCTGGGTTGCTCGGGCTATGTCTATGGCATCTACGCAATCAAAGGCTTCATGGAAGCTGCGGGCCTGAAGAATGGCCTGCTGGTGACCGCTGATCCGTATTCAAAAATCGTCGACCCGGAAGACCGCAATACCACCATGCTTTTTGGTGATGCTGCGACGGCTACCTGGATGGGCGAAGACGCGCCGTGGCAACTGGGTAAAGCCAAGTTCGGCACCGATGGCTCTGGCGCGCCGCACTTGAAAGTCACCGATGGCGTGTTCTTCATGAATGGTCGTCAGGTGTTCAACTTCGCCTTGTTGAAGGTTCCGGCGCATTTGCATGAGCTGCTTGACGATTCCGGCCTGCAGGCCAGCGATATCGATGCGTTCTGCATTCACCAGGGTAGCGCGGCAATCGTCGATGCGGTGGCGCGACGCTTCGAAGGCGAACCGGAAAAGTTCATCAAGGACATGGTCGAGACCGGGAATACGGTGTCATCGAGCATTCCACTGCTGCTGGAAAAGCACGTGCTCGACAGCTCCTGGAAGCGTGTCGCGCTAAGCGGTTTCGGCGTTGGCCTGTCTTGGGGCTCTGCGATTATCTATCGCCCTTGAACTAAAGTCCCCGGCAGCAAAAATAGCGCTCCAAGGTGTAACCTTGAGCGCTATTTTTTTGCATGAATGATGAGCGAGGCAGCATGAGCGAGAGCTTTGAGCACAATGCCCAGGTAATACAGAACCGTTGGCCGGCGCTGCTCGCCCGTCTGTTGGATGAAGACAGTCAGGCCTTGCAGGCCGATTTGGTGGAGGGCCTGGGTTCGACCCTGAGCATTGCCGGCATTCAGCTCACCAGTCGCCATGATCGTACCCGCGAGGCTCGCTTACAGGCCGACAGCCTGCCTCCCGAGAGCCCGGTGCTGCATGTCTATGGCACGGGGCTGGGCGACCTGCAGCACGTGTTGCTGGAGCGGCCGATGCTTCAACGTCTATATGTTCATATCCTCAACGGCGCGATTTTCGCGCTGGTACTGCAGTTGCTCGACCAGCGGCAATGGCTCAACGATCCGCGCGTCGAGCTGATGTATGCAGGTGACTTGTCAGACATTCGGTTGCCATTTTTTGTGCTGCCCTCCGAGATGGTGCTGGCGGATGACTTCAATGCCAGGATCCGGGATCGATTGGTCAGCGAAGTGCATTTGAGCTTCAACAATCGCGAGTTCGATCCGCAGTCCCCGCAGATCATCCAGCGCCTGCAGGACAGTCTTGAACTGGTGCGCAGCGATCGTGATGTTGCCGAGCTATTTGGCTCGCGGGCGGGTCAGGAAATCTACGTGATTGCTACCGGGCCGAGCCTGGAGCAGCACTTTGACAAACTACGGACTATTCGCGCCCAGGCGCAGCGCCCCTTGTTCATCAGTGTCGATACGGCCTACCGGCCGTTGATTGAACACGGCATCAAGCCAGATCTGGTGGTGAGCGTCGACCAGCGGATCAGCGCCCGACACTTGCCGCCTGAAGACTCCGACAACATACCTCTGGTGTATCTGCCGATGAGTGATCCACAGGTGATGTCTGCCTGGAAAGGAGTGCGCTACGCGGCCTACTCTGCCAGCCCGATCTATGCCGCGGTGCGCAAGCAAATCGCTAAAGCCGAACTCTACGTCGGCGGCAGTGTGATTCATCCGGCGGTAGATCTGGCGGTGAAGATGGGGGCGGCGCAGATCACCGTATTCGGAGCCGACTTTGCCTTCCCGATGAACAAGACCCACGCCGGCTGGAATGATGGTGAGCTGGGGCCGGGCGTTAACCTGGCCAGGCACTGGGTGCTCGATGGTCATGGGCAGCGAGTCAAGACGCAATTGAATTTCCGCCGATACCTGAATGAGCTGGAGCGTTACATCGCCAGGCATCCACAGGTGCGTTTCTTCAATAGCAGTCGGGCGGGCGCGATGATTACAGGCACGACGTTCAATCAGGAGTTCGTGCAATGAACCGGATTGCGCAGTGTGTTATTGACAGTCGGCAGTGTGCCGGGCTGTTCCGCCTGGGACGCGATGTCGAGGCGGCGTTGAATATGGTCGAGGTGTTTGACGAGGCGCAGAGCCTGTTCAGCCGAGCCTCGCCGGATATCCAGCAGCAGTGGGCGCAACTCCTGATGCGCATACTGGCCTGTCAGCAGGCCCAGGATTGGTCAGGGCTTGCTGATTACATGGAGTATGAACTGGTCGAGCTGCTGGATGCCGGCCTGAGTTATTCCTGAAAAATCCTGTTCCGGTAAAAAGCGTCCTGCTCTCCTCATTGCCGGCAATTCTCTGACGTCATTTTTCTTTTGCATACCCTCCCAAACCTTTGTTTTGTGGGGGGGTGGCAGTGTGATGGCAATTTTTTTTAAAAAAGCCCTAAAGCAACCTGCTATCGCGACGATAACTATTACGAAGGTTCTCTAGGCCACACCCGGCGGTTGCCAGGGCCGGAAGCCGCTGTACCCATCCAATGAGGAACTCACCATGTCTTTAGGCGTAAACACTAACGTTGCTTCCCTGTCTGTTCAAAAGAACCTGAACAATGCCGCGAACGCTCTGTCTCAATCGATGACACGCCTGTCTTCCGGCCTGAAAATCAACAGCGCCAAAGACGACGCTGCCGGCCTGCAGATCGCTACCCGTATGAGCAGCCAGATCCGCGGTCAGACCGTAGCGATCAAAAACGCCAACGACGGTATTTCGATGGCTCAGACTGCTGAAGGCGCTCTGCAAGAGACCACCAACATTCTGCAACGTATGCGTGAACTGGCTGTTCAGGCCCGTAACGGCACTAACGGCACCGCTGACCAGACTGCGACCAACGCAGAATTCACGCAGATGTCCGACGAGCTGACTCGTATTTCGCAAAGCACCAACCTGAACGGCAAAAACCTGCTGGACGGTTCCGCTGGTAGCATGACCCTGCAAGTGGGTTCCAACACCGGTACCGCCAACCAGATCACCCTGACTCTGAGCAGCAAGTTCGACGCCGTCAGCCTCTCCGTAGGTAGCGGTACTACTGTACTGACCGGTGCCACCAGCGCCGCAGCGGGTTCCGCCATCGACGGCGCAATCACTGCAATCGACGCTGCAATCGCCTCCGTAGGTGCCACTCGTGCAGCCCTGGGTGCTTCGCAAAACCGTCTGACCAGCACTATCTCCAACCTGCAGAACGTTAACGAAAACGCCACCGCTGCACTGGGTCGCGTACAAGATACCGACTTCGCTGCGGAAACTGCTCAACTGACCAAGAACCAAACTCTGCAATCGGCTTCCACCGCTATTCTGGCGCAAGCCAACCAGCTGCCAAACGCCGTACTGAAACTGCTTCAGTAATTTCGCAGTGAGTTTTGGCGGGGGAGCGCGCTGGTCGTGCTCTTCCGCTTTTTTACTTTAGGAGGTGATGGACATGGATATGAGCGTAAAGCTGAACTTGTCTTACCCGGCGGTTAAACCGGTGGGCAGCACGACCGATAAACCGGCTGGGGCGCCTGGGGTCGACAGCGTACAGGCTGTGGCTGGTAGTAAAGACTCTGATTCGGAGAAGTTGAAAACCGCCGTGCAGGAAATCGAAAAGTTCGTGCAGTCGATCAAGCGCAACCTGGAGTTTTCAATCGATGAAGCCTCCGGCAAGGTCGTTGTAAAAGTGATTGCTACTGCAACGGGGGAAGTGGTGCGACAGATCCCTTCCGAAGAGGCGTTGAAGCTGGCGGACAGTTTGAATACGGCGAGTAATGTGTTGTTCGACGCGAAAGCCTGACAACTGGCATGAATAGTGTCTTTACATTCTTTTGATGGCGATTGTGGTCAAAAGGCTGGCAACAGACTGAAAGGGAGATGTACATGGCAAGTCCAATTACAACGTCTACAGGCCTTGGCTCTGGTCTTGACATCAATTCGATCGTTACTGCGTTGGTCAATGCCGACAAGGCGGCCAAGCAGGCGCAGATCAACACTCAAACCACGCTCACCACGTCGAAGATTTCCGGTGTTGGCTCGCTGAAAAGCGCCCTGGCTGCTTATCAGGCCGCCATGGACAAGCTCAACAGTGCTACAAGTCCGGCTTTTGCGGGCTTTTCGGCGACTTCGTCGACGCCGGCAACGCTCACGGCTACCACTGACAATACCGCAGTCAACGGTAGCTATAACGTTGTTGTCAATAATCTGGCCACCGGTTCGAAAGTCGCCAGTGCTTCCTTTGCTGGCGGTGCTACCAGTGCCATTCCGACTGGTACCTTGCAAATCAGTCAAAATGGCACTGCCTACAACGTCAGTATTCCGTCCGGTGCGACCTTGCAGTCAACCCGTGATGCGATCAACAGCACGCTGAAAACCCAGGGCATCACGGCCAACATCGTCACCGACAGCAATGGTTCGCGCCTGGTGATCGGGTCGACCACCACAGGTAAGGGCTCGGATCTTACGGTCAGCGGCATTGCCGGTCTGGCAATCGACGGCACGAAGCTGGCGGACACCACTAATACCGCAAGTGCCGGGACTATCGGCGCGTTTGCCAGCGACGCGAGTCTCACAATCGACGGTCTGGCAGTGACCAGCAAGAGCAATACTGTCAATCAGGCGGTGGGTGGCCTGAGCATGACGCTGGTTGCACCGGGTTCCTCGACGGTGACAGTGGCAACCAATACCACGGGTTTGCAGACCTCGATCCAGTCGTTTGTCGATGCCTATAACACGCTGGTGAAGACTGTAACCTCCCTGACCCAGGCCACTGCGGATGCGAATGGCAAGCTGACCGTCTCTGCTGCGATGACCGGTGACTCCCTGCCGCGTTCGCTCATTGCCGATGTGCGTAACGTGTTGGTCACTCCCGGGGCGGGGGGGCAGTTATCGGTGCTGTCGCAATTGGGTATCACCACTGATCAAAAGGCCGGCACGCTGAATTTCGACACGACCAAGTTCACCAAGGCGATGACCGATAAGGCGCTGGGTGGTCAGGTCCAGACGCTGTTTACCGGTACCAACAGTACCAATGGTCTGCTGGCCCGAATGGGGGCGGCGATCAAGCCCTACTCGCAAACCGGCGGCCTTCTTGATCAGCGCAACAGCAGTCTGGGCAAGCAGAAAAGCGATCTGACCAATCAGCAGGCGGCACTGGATCTGCGGGTCACCAGTCTGACGACCACTCTGACCGCCAAGTACAACGCCATGGACTTGCTGGTTGGGCAGATGAAGGCGACGGCGACCAATATTTCGTCGTTCTTCACATCCCTTAATGCGCAGAAATCCTCTGGCTAGTCATGAACTGGTGCCAAAAACCCGGCTGCGTTTTTAGCGCGCCGGGTTTTTGCCTTTCGATCTAAAGTTTTTTGACTCGTAGACGATACATTGGTTATACGAGCCCTTGAGTTGTGATGAGGTAGAACATGAATCCGATGTTAGCCCTTCGGCAATATCAGAAGGTTGGAGCGCAAGCCCAGACCTCCGAAGCCAGCCCGCACCGCTTGGTGCAGATGCTGATGGAGGGCGGGCTGGATCGTATTGCTCAGGCCAAAGGCGCCATGGAGCGCAAGGATATTCCGGGTAAAGGTGTGTTGATCAGCAAGGCTATCGGGATCATCGGTGGCTTGCGTGAGGGGCTGGATCTCGAGACTTCGGCCGATTCATTGGGGGACCTGGATAATCTCTATGTCTACATGATGAAGCGTCTCGCTGAGGCCAATATCAACGGCGATCCAAAGATTCTCGACGAGGTCGCCGGCTTGCTTCGCACCGTTAAAGAAGGCTGGGATGCCATTGCTGTGCCTGGTCCGCAGTTCTAGGGAGATCACCATGAGTCTTGTACTGCAGCGTATCGAAGAAACCCGTGAGGCCCTTGTAGGGGCATTGGCCGAGCGTGACTGGGAGGCCATCGGCCAGTTGGACCTGGCATGCCGTGCCTGCATGGAAGATGTGCTGAGTGAGGCTTCGCTGGACGAGATGGCGCTGCGTAATAATCTGGAAGAGTTGCTAGGGGTTTACCGGCAATTGCTGGAAACCGCGATGGGCGAGCGTCAGGCGATAGTTGACGAGATGTCGCAGATCCATCAAGCACAGAGCGCGGCAAAGGTTTACCATCTATTCGGTTAATACTCAGTTAATCCGAACGTAGTGCGTCATAAATTTGACTGTGCACGCTTTTTTGACTTAACTAGTGGCTGATTTCAGAATTCAGGCGTCTATCTGGCAGAAAGTGCCTACAAGCGTCTAGCTTGCCCCTCATGTTGGGCATTGAGTTGACTAGGGAAGTTGCTATTGCATGTGGCGTGAAACCAAAATTCTGCTTATTGATGACGATAGCGTCCGTCGCCGCGACCTTGCGGTGATTTTAAATTTTCTTGGCGAAGAAAATTTACCCTGTGGTAGCCATGATTGGCAGCAGGCTGTCGGCTCTTTGTCATCCAGTCGTGAAGTAATCTGTGTCTTGATCGGGACCGTAAATGCTCCTGGCGCGGTTTTGGGTTTGTTAAAGACACTCTCAATGTGGGATGAGTTCCTTCCGGTTTTGTTAATGGGCGATATTTCTTCCATTGACCTGCCTGAAGACCAGCGCCGCCGAGTGCTTTCCACGCTGGAAATGCCTCCCAGCTACAGCAAATTGCTGGACTCCCTGCACCGTGCCCAGGTCTATCGCGAGATGTACGACCAGGCCCGCGAGCGCGGTCGTCATCGCGAACCCAATCTCTTTCGCAGTCTTGTTGGCACCAGTCGGGCGATTCAGCATGTCCGCCAGATGATGCAGCAAGTGGCCGACACCGATGCCAGCGTGCTGATCCTTGGCGAATCCGGCACCGGCAAGGAAGTGGTAGCGCGCAATCTGCACTACCACTCCAAGCGTCGTGACGGGCCGTTCGTGCCGGTCAACTGTGGTGCGATCCCGGCCGAGTTGCTGGAAAGCGAATTGTTTGGCCACGAGAAGGGCGCTTTCACTGGCGCGATCACCAGTCGTGCCGGACGTTTTGAACTGGCTAACGGCGGTACGCTGTTCCTCGACGAAATCGGTGACATGCCGTTGCCTATGCAGGTCAAGCTGCTGCGTGTGTTGCAGGAGCGGACCTTCGAGCGTGTCGGCAGCAACAAGACCCAAAGCGTCGATGTGCGAATCATTGCGGCGACCCACAAGAACCTCGAAAGCATGATCGAGGTTGGCAGTTTCCGCGAAGACCTGTACTACCGCCTGAACGTATTCCCGATCGAAATGGCACCGCTGCGCGAGCGCGTCGAAGACATTCCGTTGCTGATGAACGAGTTGATCTCGCGCATGGAGCACGAGAAGCGCGGTTCGATCCGCTTCAACTCGGCGGCGATCATGTCGCTGTGCCGTCACGGTTGGCCGGGCAACGTTCGTGAGCTGGCCAACCTGGTGGAGCGCATGGCGATCATGCATCCGTACGGGGTCATCGGTGTGGTCGAGCTGCCGAAGAAATTCCGTTACGTGGACGATGAAGACGAGCAAATGGTCGACAGTCTGCGCAGCGATCTGGAGGAGCGGGTGGCCATTAATGGGCATGCCCCGGACTTCGCGGCCACAGCGATGCTTCCGCCGGAAGGTCTGGACTTGAAGGACTACCTTGGTGGTCTGGAACAAGGCTTGATTCAGCAGGCGCTGGATGATGCCAATGGCATCGTGGCGCGGGCTGCCGAGCGTTTGCGCATTCGTCGTACCACCTTGGTGGAGAAGATGCGTAAGTACGGTATGAGCCGTCGTGATGGCGATGAACAGGCGGATGATTGACGCCTGTTTTTTAACGTGCTGAAAAGCACGTACCCCGCCTCGACAATAACTGTTCGTCTTTGACGGCATCTCTTGCCGTCATACGGCGTTGCCGCTCCTCGCCATGGCGGGCTATGACTCGTCGCGGCGCCTTGTCTGGCGGCAAGAGCCGCTCGTCAAAAACTGAACGTATTGCCGAGGCGGGGCACGCATTATTTTTCGGCACGGGTATTGCTATAGCTCTCGCAACGTTCCGTTTAACTGACGGTCAGCCAAGCGAGAGAGCACGATGCCCCAAGCCGCCCAGATGTCTCCTGCCCCTGATGCGCAAGGGCAATCGTCGTCCGTAGAGCAGGCAAGCCGGCTTGGGCTTGAGCAGGCGTTTGCACTGTTCAACCAGATGTCGAGCCAACTTACCGACTCCTACAGCATGCTTGAAGCGCGAGTCACCGAACTCAAGGGTGAGCTGGCGGTGGTCAGTGCTCAGCGCATGGAAGAGCTGGCCGAAAAAGAGCGCTTGGCCAATCGACTGCAAAACCTCCTTGACCTGTTGCCCGGTGGCGTCATCGTCATCGATGCGCAAGGCATGGTCCGTGAAGCCAATCCGGCGGCGTGTGAATTGCTCGGCCTGCCGCTGGAGGGTGAGCTCTGGCGTCGGGTCATCGCGCGCTGCTTTGCGCCCCGCGAGGACGACGGTCATGAAATTTCCCTGAAAGATGGTCGACGGCTGTCGATTGCCACCCGGTCGCTGGATGCCGAGCCGGGTCAATTGGTGCTGCTCAACGATCTGACTGAAACCCGTCACCTGCAAGATCAACTTGCCCGCCATGAGCGCTTGTCGTCCCTGGGGCGGATGGTCGCTTCTTTGGCCCACCAGATTCGCACGCCGTTATCGGCCGCCTTGCTGTACGCCAGTCATCTGACCGAACAGGAACTGCCGGTAGCCACTCAGCAACGCTTTGCCGGACGGTTGAAAGAGCGCTTGCACGAGCTGGAGCATCAGGTGCGCGACATGCTGGTGTTCGCCCGTGGCGAGTTGCCGTTGACTGACCGTGTTACCCCTCAGGCATTGATGCAGTCGCTGCAAGCCGCAGCACTGACCCATGTTCAGGATTTACCGGTGCGCTGGCAGTGCGACAGTCATGCTGGCGAGCTGCTGTGCAACCGCGACACGCTGGTGGGGGCTGTGCTCAATCTGATTGAAAACGCCATTCAGGCCAGTGCCGGCAATGTCTGTTTGAAGGTGCATCTCTATACCCGTGAAAACACCTTGCGCTTGTGCGTCAGTGACAACGGCAGTGGTATCGATGCGGCCGTGCAGGCCAGATTGGGTGAGCCGTTTTTCACCACTAAAACCACTGGGACCGGCCTCGGCCTGACGGTAGTCAAGGCGGTGGCGCGTGCTCATCAGGGAGAATTTCTGTTGCGCTCACGGCCGGGCCGCGGCACCTGCGCGCTGGTGGTTTTGCCACTTTTTTCTTGTGAGCAGCCCAGTGTTCAAGGAGTGGAATGAGGCTCATGGCAGTCAAGGTTTTACTGGTCGAAGACGATCGTGCGCTGCGCGAGGCGTTGACGGATACGCTGCTGCTGGCCGGGCATGACTACAAGGCTGTCGGCTCGGCAGAGGAGGCTCTGGAGGCGGTCGCCGCCGAAGCGTTCAGTCTGGTGGTCAGTGATGTGAACATGCCGGGGATGGACGGTCATCGGTTGCTCGGCCTGTTGCGTGCGCGTCAGCCGCAGTTGCCTGTCTTGTTGATGACGGCTCACGGTGCGGTCGAGCGGGCGGTGGACGCCATGCGCCAGGGGGCAGCCGATTATCTGGTCAAGCCGTTCGAGCCCAAGGCGTTGCTCGATCTGGTGGCGCGTCATGCCTTGGGTTGTCTGGAGGGGGCGCAGGATGAAGGCCCGGTGGCCTTCGAGCCAGCCAGTGCACAGTTGCTTGAGTTGGCGGCGCGGGTCGCCCGAAGTGATTCCACGGTGTTGATTTCTGGTGAGTCCGGTACGGGTAAGGAGGTGCTGGCACGTTACATTCATCAGCATTCTCATCGAGCGAGTCAGCCGTTTATCGCAATCAACTGTGCGGCGATTCCCGACAACATGCTCGAGGCCACCTTGTTCGGTCATGAGAAGGGCTCGTTCACGGGCGCCATTGCCGCTCAGGCCGGCAAATTCGAGCAGGCTGATGGCGGTACTATTCTGCTCGACGAAATCTCCGAAATGCCTTTAGGGCTACAGGCCAAGCTATTGCGTGTATTGCAGGAACGCGAGGTTGAGCGCGTTGGTGCGCGCAAACCGATCGCGCTGGATATTCGCGTGGTTGCGACCACCAATCGTGATCTGGCTGGCGAAGTGGCGGCGGGGCGGTTTCGTGAAGATCTCTACTATCGTCTGTCCGTGTTTCCGTTGGCCTGGCGTCCGTTACGCGAGCGCACCGCCGATATCCTGCCACTGGCCGAGCGTCTGCTGGCCAGGCACGTCAATAAAATGAAACACGCCGCCGCGCGGTTTTCGAGCGAGGCTCGGGCTTGCCTGGTCGGTTATCCGTGGCCGGGCAACGTACGTGAGTTGGATAACGCGATCCAGCGTGCGCTGATCCTGCAGCAAGGCGGATTGATTCAGCCTCAGGATTTTTGTCTGGCGGGACCTGTGGCCTGTGCGCCGCTTCGTGCATTGGGTGTGCCCAGCTCGCCGCAAGTGCGCGGCACGCCGGTAGATATGGAGCAGGGTGAGTCGGCGGGCGGGCTGGGGGATGATCTGCGTCGTCGCGAGTTCCAGATGATCATCGACACCCTGCGTTCCGAGCGCGGTCGCCGCAAAGAAGCGGCCGAGCGCCTGGGCATCAGTCCACGGACATTGCGCTACAAGCTGGCGCAAATGCGCGATGCCGGAATGGACGTTGAGGCTTACTTGTTCGCGACCTGATGGGTCGGCAAAGACCGGGAGCGGGTTTTGTTCATGGTTGCCATGGAGCTGGCACCCTTGTTGCTAACACCTGTCTATCCGCTGTGTGAGTGTCAAAAAATTGCGGGTCGTCAGAGAGAGTAGACCATGAGCCAGGGTATTGAATTTAATCGATTGATGTTGGATATGCGTTCCATGCAGATGGATGCCATGGCTCAACCTAAATCGGCTGTCGCAGTGCCGGAAATGGGCGGCAGCAGCTTTTCCGACATGCTCGGGCAGGCTGTCAACAAGGTCAACGACACTCAGCAGGCATCGAACCAATTGTCGAGTGCCTTCGAAATCGGCAAAAGCGGCGTCGACCTGACGGATGTGATGATTTCCTCGCAGAAGGCCAGCGTCTCTTTCCAGGCATTGACACAAGTGCGTAACAAGCTGGTTCAGGCGTACCAAGACATCATGCAGATGCCAGTTTAAGGAAGAGATTGAGTCATGGCAGAAGCAGTCGCCGATAACGTTCCGGTCAAGGCCAGCCCAGCAGGCGGCAAGCCGCCGCTGTTCGGTTTGTCCTTTCTGGAAAACCTCTCCGAGATGACCATGCTGCGTCAGGTTGGCCTCATGGTTGGTCTGGCAGCGAGCGTGGCGATTGGGTTTGCCGTGGTGTTGTGGTCCCAGCAGCCCGATTATCGTCCGCTGTATGGCAGCCTTGCCGGTATGGACGCCAAGCAGGTCATGGACACTCTGGCCTCCGCAGACATTGCCTATACCGTTGAGCCTAATTCCGGTGCGTTGCTGGTCAAGGCTGATGATTTGCCACGGGCGCGACTCAAACTTGCCGCTGCCGGTGTGACTCCGCGCGACGGCAATATCGGTTTCGAAATCCTCGATAAGGACCAGGGCCTGGGTACCAGTCAGTTCATGGAGGCGACCCGTTATCGTCGCGGCCTTGAAGGGGAATTGGCGCGGACCATCTCCAGTCTGAATAACGTCAAGGGCGCGCGCGTGCACCTGGCGATTCCGAAAAGCTCGGTGTTTGTGCGCGACGAGCGCAAGCCAAGTGCTTCGGTACTGGTTGAACTGTATTCCGGCCGCTCGCTGGAGCCGGGTCAGGTTGTGGCGATTATCAATCTGGTGGCAACCAGTGTTCCCGAGCTGAGCAAGTCGCAGATCACTGTGGTCGATCAGAAGGGCACCCTGCTCTCCGACCAGGCGGAAAACTCCGAACTGACCATGGCCGGCAAGCAATTCGACTACAGCCGCCGCATGGAAAGCATGCTCACTCAGCGTGTGCACAACATTCTGCAGCCAGTACTGGGCAACGACCGCTATAAGGCCGAAGTGTCCGCTGACGTGGACTTCAGTGCCGTCGAGTCGACTTCCGAACAGTTCAATCCTGACCAGCCTGCATTGCGCAGCGAGCAGTCAGTCAACGAACAACGCTCCAGCAGTAACGGCCCGCAAGGTGTGCCGGGCGCCCTGAGCAACCAGCCTCCGTCCCCGGCCTCCGCGCCGCAAACCACGGCCGGCGCTGCGCCTGCTTCCGGTATGGTGCAGCCGGGGCAACCGTTGCTCGATGCCAACGGTCAGCAAATCATGGACCCGGCCACAGGTCAGCCAATGCTGGCGCCGTACCCGGCGGACAAGCGTCAACAATCCACCAAGAACTTCGAGCTTGATCGCTCCATCAGCCACACCAAGCAGCAGCAGGGACGCTTGAGTCGTCTGTCGGTTGCGGTGGTGGTCGATGATCAGGTCAAGGTCAATGCAGCCAACGGCGAAACCACCCGCGCGCCATGGAGCGCCGACGAATTGGCGCGCTTCACTCGCCTGGTGCAGGACGCCGTCGGTTTCGACGCCAGCCGGGGCGACAGTGTCAGCGTGATCAATGTGCCGTTCTCCGCCGAGCGCGGTGAAGTGATCGCCGAAATTCCGTTCTACTCGCAGCCATGGTTCTGGGACATCGTGAAACAGCTGCTCGGGGTATTGTTCATCCTGGTGCTGGTGTTCGGTGTGCTGCGTCCGGTGCTCAACAACATCACCGGCAAAGGCAAGCAGTTGGCGGGTATCGGTAGCGACGCCGAGCTGGGCGGCATGGGTGCTCTGGATGGCGAACTGAGCAACGACCGCGTCAGCCTTGGTGGCCCGCAAAGCATCTTGCTGCCTAGCCCGAGCGAAGGCTATGACGCACAGTTGAATGCAATCAAAAGTCTGGTGGCAGAAGACCCGGGTCGGGTGGCTCAGGTCGTGAAAGAGTGGATTAACGCAGATGAGTGATAACCGAGCTGCTACCGAAAAACTCACTCGAGTCGACAAAGCCGCGATTCTGCTGCTGTCCCTGGGTTCAACCGATGCCGCGCAAGTGTTGCGGCACATGGGGCCCAAGGAGGTTCAGCGTGTCGGCGTGGCCATGGCGCAAATGCGCAATGTGCACCGCGAGCAGGTCGAGCAGGTCATGAGCGAGTTCGTCAATATCGTCGGCGACCAGACCAGCCTCGGCGTCGGTTCCGATGACTATGTCCGCAAGATGCTCACTCAGGCCCTGGGCGAAGACAAGGCCAACGGCCTGATCGACCGGATCCTGCTGGGTGGCAACACCAGCGGCCTGGACAGTCTGAAGTGGATGGAGCCGCGGGCGGTGGCGGACGTGATCCGTTACGAGCACCCGCAGATCCAGGCCATCGTCGTCGCTTATCTGGACCCGGACCAGGCCGGTGAAGTGCTCGGGAATTTCGATCACAAGGTGCGGCTGGATATCATTCTGCGGGTTTCCTCGCTCAATACCGTGCAGCCGGCGGCGCTGAAAGAGCTCAACCAGATTCTCGAGAAACAGTTCTCCGGCAACTCCAATGCGGCTCGTACCACCCTGGGTGGTATCAAGCGTGCTGCCGACATCATGAACTTCCTCGACAGCTCGATCGAAGGTCAGTTGATGGACTCGATCCGCGAAGTCGACGAAGACCTGTCCGGTCAGATCGAAGACCTCATGTTTGTGTTCAACAACTTGTCCGACGTCGACGACCGCGGTATCCAGGCGCTGCTACGCGAGGTCTCATCCGACGTGCTGGTGCTGGCTCTCAAAGGCTCGGACGAAGGCGTCAAGGAAAAGATCTTCAAGAACATGTCCAAACGGGCGGCCGAACTACTGCGTGACGACCTCGAGGCCAAGGGCCCGGTACGCGTCAGCGATGTGGAAACCGCTCAGAAAGAAATCCTCACCATTGCCCGCCGTATGGCCGAAGCCGGAGAAATTGTTCTCGGCGGGAAGGGCGGCGAAGAAATGATCTAAGGCAGGTCCATGTCTTCCAGAAATGATGAGTCCCCAAGCGACCTGATTCGCGCCCGGGATGTCGGCGGTTTCGACATCTGGTCGTTGCCCAGCTTCGACCCGCATCAGCCGGAGCCGGAACCTGAGCCGGAGCCTGTAGAAGAAACACCGGCCGAGATGGAAGAAGTGCCGCTGGAAGAAGTCCAGCCACTGACCCTCGAAGAGCTCGAAAGTATCCGCCAGGAGGCTTATAACGAAGGTTTCGCGACCGGTGAGAAAGAGGGCTTTCACAGCACTCAACTCAAGGTTCGCCAGGAAGCCGAGGTTGCCTTGAGTGCCAGGCTCGCCAGCCTCGAGCGGTTGATGGAAAACCTCTTCGAGCCGATTGCCGATCAGGATTCACAGATCGAGAAGTCGATGGTCGGGTTGGTCGAGCACATTACACGTCAGGTGATCCAGCGTGAGCTGGCTATCGACTCGACACAGATCGAACAGGTGATGCGCGAAGCGTTGAAGCTGCTACCGCTCGATGCCGAAAATGTCCGCCTCTTTATCAATCCGCAGGATTTCGACCAAGTCAAAGCCCTGCGCGAACGCCACGAAGAAAAATGGCGGATCGTCGAGGATGCGGCGTTGCAGGCCGGTGGTCTGCGGGTTGAAACCGCCCACAGCCGCATTGATGCGACCATCGAAACCCGTATCACCCAGGTCATGGCCAAGCTCTTCGACCAGTTGCACGAACAGGCCCTGCATCCAGCCAAACCTGACCTGAGTGTCGAGCTTGCTGCTGTTGAGAATCATCGCGTCGAACTGGATCGTGCGGATGCGTCTTGAGCGAACCAGCTTTGGCAAGCGCCTGAGCAGCTACGCCGAAGCCACCGAGCTGGCGGGCCAGCCGATCCTTGAAGGGCGATTGCTGCGCATGGTCGGCTTGACCCTTGAAGCAGAAGGCTTGCGTGCTGCCATGGGCAGTCGCTGCGTGGTGATCAACGATGACAGTTATCACCCGGTACAGGTAGAAGCTGAAGTCATGGGTTTCTCCGGCAATAAAGTCTTTCTGATGCCGGTGGGCAGTGTCGCTGGCATCGCGCCGGGCGCGCGGGTCGTTCCGTTGGCCGATACCGGTCGTTTGCCAATGGGCATGAGCATGCTCGGGCGGGTGCTCGATGGCGCCGGGCGCGCGCTGGACGGCAAGGGCGGCATGAAGGCCGAAGACTGGGTGCCGATCGACGGTCCGACCATCAACCCGCTCAAGCGTCATCCTATCAGCCAACCGCTGGACGTCGGCATTCGCAGTATCAACGGATTACTGACCGTCGGCCGCGGTCAGCGTCTCGGGCTGTTCGCCGGTACCGGTGTCGGCAAGAGCGTGCTGCTGGGCATGATGACGCGCTTTACCGAGGCTGACATCATTGTCGTCGGGCTGATCGGCGAGCGGGGTCGTGAAGTTAAAGAGTTCATCGAGCACATTCTCGGTGAAGAAGGCCTCAAGCGTTCGGTGGTGGTGGCCTCGCCCGCGGACGATGCGCCACTGATGCGCCTGCGTGCCGCCATGTATTGCACGCGTATTGCCGAGTATTTTCGCGACAAGGGCAAGAATGTTCTGTTGCTGATGGATTCCCTGACCCGTTTCGCTCAAGCCCAGCGAGAAATCGCCCTGGCCATCGGCGAGCCGCCGGCGACCAAGGGCTATCCGCCTTCAGTGTTCGCCAGATTGCCGAAACTGGTGGAGCGCGCAGGTAACGCCGAAGCGGGCGGGGGGTCGATCACGGCTTTCTATACCGTGCTTTCAGAGGGTGACGATCAGCAGGACCCTATCGCCGATGCGGCGCGAGGCGTACTTGACGGTCATATCGTGCTGTCGCGGCGCTTGGCCGAGGAAGGTCACTACCCGGCCATCGACATCGAGGCGTCCATCAGTCGGGTCATGCCGTCGGTGGTCAGCCCGGAGCATATGAGGCGTGCGCAGCACTTCAAACAACTCTGGTCGCGCTACCAACAGAGCCGCGACTTGATCAGCGTCGGTGCCTATGTGCCCGGCGGCGACCGGGAAACCGACACGGCCATCGCCTTGCAACCGTCGATGCTTACCTACCTTCGCCAAGGCTTGAACGACAACATCGGCATGGGCGAGAGCGAGGCTCATCTGGCATCGGTGTTTGCTCCTGTGGCCGGCGGTTAAGTCGTCGTGGTCCAGAGCCGTGCGGCGCGCCTGGCGCCAGTGGTCGACATGGCTGAAAGCGCCGAGCGCACTGCCGCCCAGCGTCTGGGGCACTTTCAGGGGCAGGTCCGTCTGGCGGAGAGCAAGCTGGGCGACCTGGAGCGCTTTCGTGGCGAGTACCAGCAGCAATGGATCGACCGTGGCAGTCAGGGGGTGTCCGGACAATGGCTGATGAATTACCAGCACTTCCTCAATCAACTGGAAACGGCGGTCGGCCAGCAGCGACAAAGTCTTGTCTGGCACCAGAACAATCTGAACAAGGCGCGAGAAACCTGGCAGCAGGCTTATGCGCGGGTCGAGGGGTTGCGCAAGCTGGTTCAGCGCTATATCGATGAAGCGCGTCAGCTTGAAGACAAGCGCGAACAGAAGCTGCTCGACGAATTGTCGCAGCGCTTGCCGCGTCAGGATCAGTATTGATCCGCTATTTCCGGTTTTGCCGGTTGCCCGCGGGCGTGCGGGGTGCTAAACCTTTTACACGTTGCCAATGACAAGGAAGCATTATCATGTCGGTCGTTACTGAAGTTTCACCGGACGGGCAAAAGCTGACGATCTCGATCAAGGGTCGTTTTGATTTCGGCAAGCATCAGGAGTTTCGCGAGTCCTATGAGCGACTCAATAAAACACCCGAGTACATTGTGGTCGATTTGAAAGAGGCCACTTATCTGGACAGCTCCGCGCTGGGCATGCTGCTGTTGCTGCGTGATCATGCCGGCGGAGAAAAATCCGATATACGGGTGATCAACGGTAGCTCGGACGTTCGTAAGATCCTCGCCATCTCCAACTTCGACAAGCTCTTCGACATCAGTTGATCGCCATGCAGCCGGTGTCTGAACCGCTGACCGTCCTGATCGCCGAAGACAGTGCAGCCGATCGCCTGCTGCTGTCGAGTATCGTCCGTCGCCAGGGGCATGAAGTGCTGACGGCCGGCAACGGTGCCGAGGCGGTGGCCGTGTTCGGGCAGCAGCGACCGCAGCTGGTATTGATGGACGCGATGATGCCGGTGATGGACGGTTTCGAGGCCGCCCGGCAGATCAAGCAGTTGGCCGGCGAAACGCTGGTGCCGATTATCTTTCTGACCTCTCTGACCGAAAGCGAAGCCCTGGCTCGTTGCCTGGAAGCGGGTGGCGACGACTTTTTGGCCAAGCCTTATAACCAGGTGATTCTAGCCGCCAAGATCAAAGCGATGGACCGATTGCGCCGGTTGCAGGCGACGGTGCTTGAGCAGCGCGACCTGATTGCCAGTCACCATGACTATTTGCTCAATGAGCAGCGGGTCGCCAAGGCGGTATTCGACAAGGTGGCGCATGCCGGGTGTCTGAATGCGCCGAATATCCGTTACCTGCAATCGCCTTATGCCTTGTTCAACGGCGACTTGCTGCTGGCAGCGTTTACGCCCGCCGGCGATATGCACGTTCTGTTGGGTGACTTCACCGGCCACGGTTTGCCGGCGGCGGTGGGGGCCATGCCGTTGGCGGAAGTCTTCTATGGCATGACTGCCAAAGGCTATGGTCTGTCGGAAACCCTGCGCGAGATGAACGCCAAGCTCAAGCGCATCTTGCCGGTCGATATGTTTTGCTGCGCCACGATGCTTTGCCTGAGTGGTCAGCGACGGGCAGTGGAGGTCTGGAATGGCGGGATGCCGGATGGCTATCTGCATTGCAGCGCAACGGGCGAGCGTACGTCGCTGTTGTCGCGGCATTTACCGTTGGGTGTACTGGGTGCGCAAGACTTCGATGATCGAACCGAAGTCTTCCCCATGGCGCTCGGGGACCGGATCTTTCTGTTGTCGGATGGGGTGATCGATACCTGTGACGCCAATGAGCAATTGTTTGGCGTTGAACGATTAGAGCGGGTATTTGCTGCCAATAGCCATCCAGCCCGGCTGTTCGAGGAGATCGAGCAAGCGCTGAAGGATTTTCGCGGTGAGGCGCGCGACGATGTCAGCATGGTCGAGGTGAGCCAGCTTGCGGCAGAGCTGCTGAGCGCTCCAGTGATGGTTTATTCAGACAGCGGCCAATCCTGCCCGCTGGATTGGTCGGTGAGTTTCGAGTTCCGTGGGGCTACGCTCAAACGCTTCAATCCCCTGCCTTATTTGCTGCGGTTGTTGCTTGAAGTGCATGGGCTGCGGGCGCAAAGCGGAGCGCTTTACAGTGTGATGTCCGAGCTCTATTCCAATGCCCTGGAGCACGGCGTGCTGGGGCTCGATTCAAGCCTCAAGCGCGATGCCCTGGGCTTTACGCAGTACTATCACCAGCGCAACACGCGCCTCACCGAGCTTGAAGACGGCTACGTGCGGGTGCACTTGCAGGTGGAGCCGCGAGGCGAAGGTGGATGCCTGGTGGTTCGGGTCGAGGACAGTGGTGCAGGTTTTGATGTGCAGCGAGTAATGGCCAGACCCATTGATACCGGCAGGTTGTCGGGGCGTGGAGTGAGCCTGATTCGCCAGTTGAGTCGCAGTGCGAGCTGGTCTGACGATGGCCGCAGCGCCCGCGTGGAGTTTTACTGGGAGGCTCTGGCATAATCCGCGAATTCTTGATCAAGGAGCGAGCAAGTGGATGAGATTCATCTGGACCACGATGTGCTGAGCGCATTGCAGGAAGTCATGGAGGATGAGTATCCGCTGCTGCTGGATACCTTTCTCTCAGATTCGGAAGAGCGTTTGAGGCAGTTGCATAAAGCCGATGATGCACACCAGCTCGTAGCTGCGGCTCATAGTTTCAAGGGCAGTAGCAGTAATATGGGCGCTACCCGTCTCGCCGAGCTGTGCCATCAACTTGAGCTGCGGGCCAAAGAGCCGTCGCCTGCCGATATCGAAAAGCTGGTGGCAGAGATTGACGGCGAATTCGCTATCGTCCGCCCTCTGTATGAGGAGGAGCTCGAGCGTTTCCATTGTTGAAAAAAAGCCGCCGCCTGGCGGTTTTTAACTTTACTGAACCAATCTGGCTCGACCTTTGCTAGATATCCTCCAACTGTGCCTACGATCCCAGTGCAGCGGAGACCGTTTTATGCCCCTCACCCCGAACATGCTTCTTCAGGCCGCGTCGAAGGCCAAGACTCCGGCCGCCACTGCCAATACCCCGGCAGTCGTTGCCGGGCCTGGGGATAAGGCTTCAAGCTTTGCACAGGTCTACGCCAAAGAGTCGCAGAGCAAACCTGCCGCGACAGGTGTGGGATCAGTCAGGCCGGTGCGCGACACGGTCGCGGTTAGCGCCGGCAAGAAGGGCACGGTCAGTGATAAAGCTGCCGCCCCGGAGCCGGCAGTTGCCGATAGCGGCAATTCCTTGCCTGCCGATAAAACGGCCGATTCGCACGATAAGCTCGCCAGTGATAATGCGCCCGCGACCGACACCCCGGTGGCTGACAGTGTGCCGGCCGACCCGACATTGGACCCTGCGTTGATGCAAACAGTGCAGCCGGTCGTGTCGGCCCCTGCGCCCGAAACGCCGCCAGTGGTTGCTGCCGTGCAGCCGCAGGTTGAAGCCCCGCTCGCCGCAGTGGCGACTGCCCCATGCGCGCCTGCCCAGGCGGCGGTGGCAGATCCCCAATTTGATCCGCAAGCCGATCCGCTCGATGCGCTGCCCGCCGTGCGTCTGGCCCTTGAGCAAAGCGGGCATGTGTCGGCTTCCAGTCAGGTTCAGTCCAAAGCTGCACCGGATCAGTCTGAGCTGACTGCGGCGCAAACCTTTGCCAACGGCCTGGCGACCATGGTGGATCAGCAAGCGGCTAAAGACAGTACCGACCAGGGCGGTGACAAGGCGTTCAGCGGCTTGATCGACGGTGGCCTCAAAGATCTGAAAGATGCCTCCAGCGATACCCGTGTCGATGACTTCGCCAACCGCTTGGCGGCGCTGACCCAGGCTGCAACGCCAAAGACCGCCAATGCGCTGCCGGTGAATCAACCGTTGGCCATGCATCAGAGTGGCTGGACCGAAGAGGTGGTCAATCGGGTCATGTACCTGTCCAGTGCCAATCTCAAGTCCGCCGATATTCAGCTGCAGCCGGCAGAGTTGGGGCGTCTGGATATTCGCGTGAACATGGCAGCGGATCAGCAGACTCAAGTGACCTTCATCAGTGGTCACGCCGTCGTGCGTGAGGCGCTGGAAGGGCAGGTACACCGCTTGCGCGACATGTTCTCCCAGCAAGGTATGGGGCAGGTCGACGTCAACGTGTCCGATCAGTCCCGTGGCTGGCAGGGCCAGCAGCAGGCCCAGCAAGGGCAGAATCGCAATGGCGGCAATGGCGGTCGGCTGGATTCGGGCGACGATGAGCTGCCGATGAGTGTGGCTGAAGTCGCCGCCAGCACCACCAGTGTGGTGGGTTCCAGTGCGGTGGATTATTACGCCTGATTGAATCTGCATCGCCTGTTGATCGTTCCCACGCTCGCGCGTGGGAACGATCATTCACCATTCCGTTCGTTTTCCGTCCTGACAACTCTGGCATAACACTTGCTCTTGCCTTGCCGTGCGACTGTGAAAACCCGAATAGTGACGGATTATTGGCATGGCGAAGAGCGAAGCAGTGAAAGACCCCGCCGGGAAAGGCAAACTCAAGCTTATTCTCCTGATTGTTCTGGCTTTACTGCTGGTTATCGGCGTGTCAATCGGGGCGACCTGGTACGTCATGCACAGTGCCAAAAGCAAGCCTGAACCGACTGCTGCGGATGTGGCCAGCAGCGTCAAACCGGCAGCGATCTATGAGCCAATGGCTCCGGCTTTCGTGGCCAATTTCAATCAGAACGGTCGTCAGCGTTACCTGCAGGTGAGCATTACGATGCTCGCGCGCAATCAGGCCGATCTGGATGCGCTGAAAGTCCACATGCCGGTGATCCGCAATAACCTGGTCATGCTCTTCTCCGGGCAAAGCTTCGACAGCCTGGCGACCCCGGTCGGCCAGGAAATGTTGCGCCAGAAGGCGACTGCCAGCGTGCAGGAAGTGGCGCAGAAAGAAGTTGGCAAAGTGGTGGTCGAGCAGTTGCTCTTTACTAACTTCGTACTGCAGTAGGAACACGACATGGCCGTGCAGGACCTGCTGTCCCAGGATGAGATCGATGCGCTGTTGCATGGTGTCGACGACGGTCTGGTTCAGACCGACAACGCTGCTGAGCCCGGTAGCATCAAAAGCTATGACCTGACCAGCCAGGATCGCATCGTCCGCGGACGCATGCCCACCCTGGAAATGATCAACGAACGGTTTGCCCGCTATACCCGCATCAGCATGTTCAACATGCTGCGTCGTTCGGCGGACGTTGCCGTCGGTGGCGTGCAGGTCATGAAGTTCGGTGAATACGTTCACTCGCTGTATGTGCCAACCAGTCTCAACCTGGTCAAGATCAAGCCGTTGCGCGGTACCGCATTGTTCATCCTGGACGCCAAGCTGGTGTTCAAGCTGGTGGATAACTTCTTTGGTGGTGACGGTCGTCACGCGAAGATCGAAGGGCGCGAATTCACACCCACCGAGTTGCGCGTGGTGCGCATGGTGCTGGAGCAGGCCTTCATCGATTTGAAGGAAGCCTGGCAGGCGATCATGGAAGTGAATTTCGAGTACATCAACTCGGAAGTAAACCCGGCCATGGCGAACATCGTCGGGCCGAGTGAGGCCGTCGTGGTCTCGACCTTCCACATCGAACTCGATGGTGGCGGCGGCGATCTGCACGTGACCATGCCGTACTCGATGATCGAACCGGTCCGGGAAATGCTCGATGCGGGCTTTCAGTCGGATCTCGATGATCAGGACGAGCGCTGGGTCAAGGCCTTGCGCGAGGATGTGCTGGACGTCGATGTGCCACTGAGCGCCACGGTCGCACGCCGTCAATTGCGTCTGCGGGACATCCTGCATATGCAGCCCGGCGATGTGATTCCGGTAGAGCTTCCGGAAGAATTGGTCATGCGCGCCAACGGTGTGCCGGCCTTCAAGGTCAAGCTGGGCTCCCACAAGGGCAACCTGGCATTGCAAGTGGTTGAGCCGATCGAGCGCCGTTAAGCGGCGCCTGTACTAATTCGCTTTGTTAAATGATTTTTTGCCCGCCGAGGATAACTGATGGCTGACGAACACGATGTAATTTCCCCGGATGATCAGGCCTTGGCTGATGAGTGGGCTGCCGCTCTGGGAGAAGCCGGTGATGCCGGTCAGGACGATATCGATGCCTTGCTGGCGGCCGATGCGCCGACGTCCAACCGATTGCCGATGGAAGAGTTTGGCAGCGTGCCAAGGAATAACGACCCGGTCACTCTCGACGGTCCGAACCTGGATGTGATCCTGGATATCCCGGTATCGATTTCCATGGAAGTCGGCAGCACCGATATCAATATCCGTAACCTGTTGCAGTTGAACCAGGGTTCGGTGATCGAGCTCGATCGTCTGGCGGGTGAGCCATTGGACGTGCTGGTCAATGGCACGCTGATCGCTCACGGCGAAGTTGTGGTGGTCAACGAGAAGTTCGGCATACGCCTGACGGACGTGATCAGTCCTAGCGAACGCATCAAGAAGCTGCGCTAAGTGAAGACGTTTCTCGGTGTACTCCTGGCCTTGCCATTCAGCGTGCTGGCGGCCGAACCACTGGCTCAGGCCGCAGCGCCGGTGGCCAGCAGCGGTGTTGCCGGGCAACTGACGCAGTTGGTGGTGGGCTTGTTGCTGGTGTTGGGCTTGATCTTCTTCCTGGCCTGGCTGTTGCGCCGGGTTCAACAGGCAGGGCCGGGTGGCAAAGGGCAGGTGATCGAGCTGATCGGTTCGCGGGCCCTCGGGCCGCGGGATCGGCTGGTGTTGGTGCAGGTCGGCAGCGAGCAGATTCTGCTGGGGCTGACGCCGGGCACCATCACCGCGTTGCATGTACTCAAGGAGCCGGTGCAGGTGCCCAGCACCGAGCAAGCGGCCCCCGAGTTCGCCCAGCGCCTGATGGAATTGTTGGGCAAGGATCAGAAGGAAAAGAAGTAATGGGCGCATTGCGCATAGTGCTGACGCTGGTGCTGATGCTCGCGGCGCCGTTGGCGTTCGCCGCCGATCCGTTGTCGATTCAGGCGATCACCTTGGGTACGGGGGCCAACGGGCAGCAGGAATACTCGGTCAGCCTGCAGATTCTGCTGATCATGACGGCGCTCAGCTTCATTCCGGCGTTCGTCATGCTGATGACCAGCTTCACCCGGATCATCATCGTGTTCTCGATTCTGCGTCAGGCCCTGGGCCTGCAGCAGACGCCGTCGAACCAGATTCTCACCGGCATGGCGTTGTTTCTGACCATGTTCATCATGGCGCCGGTGTTCGATCGAGTGAATCAGGACGCCTTGCAGCCATACCTGGCTGAAAAGCTCACGGCCCAGGATGCAGTAGCCAAGGCGCAAGTGCCGATCAAGGACTTCATGCTGGCGCAGACCCGCAGCAGCGATCTGGAGTTGTTCATGCGTTTGTCCAAGCGCACTGACATTGTCACTCCGGACCAGGCGCCGCTGACCATTTTGGTCCCGGCCTTCGTCACTTCCGAGCTGAAAACCGCGTTCCAGATCGGTTTCATGATTTTCATTCCGTTCCTGATCATCGACCTGGTGGTGGCCAGTGTGCTGATGGCCATGGGGATGATGATGCTCTCGCCGCTGATCATTTCCCTGCCGTTCAAGATCATGTTGTTCGTACTGGTGGATGGCTGGGCGTTGATCATCGGTACGCTGGCGAGCAGTTTTGGCGGTGTTTAAAACCTTGTTGGCGGGTGGTGCGTTATGACTCCTGAAGTCGCTGTAGACATCTTCCGTGAAGCGCTCTGGCTGACCACGATGATGGTTGCCATATTGGTCGTTCCGAGTTTGCTGGTGGGTTTGCTGGTGGCAATGTTTCAGGCGGCCACGCAGATCAACGAACAAACCTTGAGCTTCCTGCCGCGTTTATTGGTGATGCTGGTCACGTTGATCGTCGCCGGGCCCTGGTTAGTGCAAACCTTCATGGAATACATCCTGCAGTTGTACGGCAGTATTCCACAGGTCATCGGTTAAACCATGTCGATGCTTGCGCTGACCGACACACAGATCAGCACCTGGGTGGCGTCCTTCATGCTGCCACTGTTTCGTGTCGGCTCCTTGCTGATGGTCATGCCGATCTTCGGCACGACCCTGGTGCCCAGGCGCGTGCGTCTGTACTTCGCTCTGGCGATCACCGTGGTCATTGTTCCGGGTTTGCCACCCATGCCTGAGGTGCACGCGCTGGACCTCAGTGGGCTGCTGTTGATTGCCGAGCAGATCATCATTGGCGCCGTGCTGGGGTTCTCCTTGCAGCTGTTCTTCCAGGCGTTCGTGGTGGCTGGGCAGATCATTGCGATTCAGATGGGCATGGGCTTCGCCTCGATGGTCGACCCCACCAACGGCGTGTCGGTGGCGGTGATCGGGCAGTTCTTCACCATGCTGGTGACGCTGCTGTTTCTGTCGATGAATGGCCACTTGGTAGTCTTCGAGGTGCTCACCGAAAGCTTCACCACCTTCCCGGTGGGCGGTGGCCTGGTGGTCAATCATTTCTGGGAATTGGCCGGCAAGCTGGGCTGGGTGCTGGGCGCGGCCCTGTTGCTGGTGTTGCCGGCGGTCACCGCGTTGCTGGTAGTCAACATCGCCTTCGGTGTGATGACCCGTGCGGCGCCGCAATTGAACATCTTCTCCGTCGGCTTTCCGCTGACGCTGGTGCTGGGTCTGGTGATTTTCTGGGTCAGTCTGGCCGACATCTTCAATCAGTATCAGCCGCTGGCCAGCGAGGCTCTGCAATTTTTACGCGAACTGGCACAGGCGCGCTGAGTCATGGCAGAGAGCGAAAGCGGTCAGGACAAAACAGAAGATCCCACGGACAAGCGCAAGAAGGATTCGCGGGACAAGGGTGAGGTGGCCCGCTCCAAGGAGCTCAATACCTTGGCGATCATGCTCGGTGGGGCAGGTGCGTTGTTGGTATACGGCGGCGGCCTGGCGCAGGATCTGCTGGAAATTATGCGCCTGAACTTCTCTCTGCCCCGTGAAACGCTGCTCAGTCCGGGGGCTATGGGGCTGTACCTGCTGCATTCAGGCAAGATCGCGATACTGGCGGTGCAGCCGGTGCTGCTCACGCTGTTACTGGTGGCGTTTCTCGGCCCGATTTCGCTGGGTGGCTGGTTGTTTGCCGGCAGTAGTCTGGCGCCCAAGTTCAGCCGGATGAACCCGGCCAACGGGCTCAAACGGATGTTTTCCTCAACGTCGCTGATCGAGCTGCTCAAGGCACTGGCGAAGTTTTTGCTGGTGCTGTTTGTGGCGCTCTCGGTGCTTTCCTCGGATATCGACGACCTGCTGCGCATCGCTCATGAGCCGCTGGAGCAGGCGGTCATTCACAGTGTTCAATTGGTGGGGTGGAGCACCTTGTGGATGGCCTGCGGCCTGATTCTGATCGCTGCGGTGGACGTGCCGGTGCAGCTCTACCAGAGCCATCAAAAGCTGCTGATGACCAAGCAGGAAATACGTGACGAGCACAAGGATCAGGAAGGTCGGCCTGAGGTCAAACAGCGGATTCGTCAGTTGCAGCGAGAGATGTCCCAGCGGCGGATGATGGCGGCGATTCCCGAGGCGGACGTGGTCATCACCAACCCGACTCACTATGCGGTGGCCCTCAAATACGATCCGGAAAAAGGCAGCGCGCCGGTGCTGCTGGCCAAGGGCAGTGATTTCCTGGCCTTGAAAATTCGTGAAATCGCCGTAGCCAACGAAGTCCTGCTGCTCGAATCGCCAGCCCTGGCCCGTTCGATCTATTACTCCACCGAACTTGAGCAGGAAATCCCGGCGGGGTTGTATCTGGCGGTGGCCCAGGTCCTGGCCTACGTCTACCAGATCCGTCAGTACCGAGCCGGCAAAGGCAAGCGTCCGGATCCGTTGAAAGATCTGCCGATTCCGCAGGAATTGCGGCGCGACTCGTAATTACCGGTGATAGTCCCGGCCCCCGCATGTTTTCTGAATAAACTCGTTGCCCTTGAGTCCATCGCGAGCAAGCTCGCTCCTACGTGGGTAGGGGTTTGATGTCCGAATGTGGCCCATTGTAGGAGCGAGCTTGCTCGCGATGGCGCCCTCCCGGGCACTGCAAATCCTTGATCCTTATGCATCTTTCATAGCCCACTATTTCCTGTCTGCGCAAAAGTTGGAAGGCTTCTTGCAGTAGCCCCCGTGCGTCGCTTCAGGCGTCAAAAGTTTGCTTCAGGGAACGGGGAATACCGGTGGATCGCTCTCAGTTAATCAACGCCGCTCGCAGCAACCTGGCTGACCTCTCTCGAGGCAATCTGGGTGTGCCGCTGTTGCTGTTGGTCATGCTGGCCATGATGATGTTGCCGGTTCCTGCGTTCCTGCTGGACGTGTTCTTCACCTTCAACATTGCCCTGTCGATCGTCGTGCTGCTGGTCTGCGTTTACGCGTTGCGGCCGCTGGACTTTGCGGTGTTTCCGACCATTCTGCTGGTGGCCACGCTGTTGCGGCTGGCGCTGAACGTGGCCTCCACTCGGGTGGTGATGCTCCACGGTCAGGAAGGTCATGCCGCCGCCGGTAAGGTGATCCAGGCCTTTGGTGAGGTAGTGATCGGCGGCAACTACGTGGTGGGTATCGTGGTCTTCGCGATTTTGATGATTATCAACTTTGTGGTGGTGACCAAGGGTGCCGGACGGATTTCCGAGGTGAGCGCGCGTTTTACCCTCGATGCGATGCCTGGCAAACAGATGGCGATCGACGCCGACCTCAACGCTGGCCTGATCGACCAGCCGCAGGCCAAGCTGCGCCGTCTTGAAGTGGCACAAGAGGCAGAGTTCTACGGCTCGATGGACGGTGCCAGTAAATTCGTTCGCGGTGACGCCATCGCAGGTCTGCTGATTTTGTTCATCAACCTGATCGGTGGTATGGCGGTCGGCATCTTCCAGCACGGCATGGGCTTTGGCGATGCGGGCAAGGTTTATGCGTTGCTGACCATTGGTGACGGATTGGTGGCGCAATTGCCTTCACTGTTGCTGTCGACGGCGGCGGCGATCATGGTGACCCGTGCTTCCGGTTCCGAAGACATGGGCAAGCAAATCAGCCGGCAAATGTTCGCCTCGCCCAAGGCCCTGGCGGTGGCGGCAGGGTTGATGGCGGTTATGGGGCTGGTGCCTGGCATGCCGCACGTTTCGTTCCTCAGCCTGGCTGCGGTGGCCGGTGGTATGGCTTATCTACTCTGGAAGAAGCAAAACGTTGTCAAGGTTCAGGCTCTGGAAGAGGTCAAGCGTCAGCAGGAGCTGCTGCCTTCACCGGCGCGTGCTCAGGAAACCAAGGAGTTGGGCTGGGATGACGTGACGCCGATCGACATGATCGGTCTGGAAGTCGGCTATCGACTGATCCCGCTGGTGGACCGTAACCAGGGTGGTCAGTTGCTGGCGCGGATCAAGGGGGTGCGCAAGAAGCTCTCCCAGGATCTGGGCTTCCTGATGCCGACCGTGCACATCCGTGACAACCTCGATCTGGCGCCGAGTGCCTACCGCCTGACCCTGATGGGGGTGATCCTCGCCGAGGCGGAGATCTATCCGGATCGCGAACTGGCGATCAACCCTGGGCAGGTCTATGGCACGCTCAATGGCATCACCGCCAAAGATCCGGCCTTTGGTCTGGAGGCAGTCTGGATCGAAATCAGTCAGCGTCCTCAGGCGCAGTCTCTGGGTTACACCGTGGTCGACGCCAGTACGGTAGTGGCGACTCACCTCAATCAGATTTTGTACAAGCACTCCAGCGAGCTGATCGGCCACGAAGAAGTTCAGCAGCTCATGCAATTGCTGGCCAAAAGCTCGCCAAAACTGGCCGAGGAGCTGGTGCCGGGCGTTGTTTCGCTGTCGCAACTGCTCAAAGTGCTGCAAGCATTGTTGGCCGAACAGGTTCCGGTTCGCGACATTCGCAGTATTGCCGAGGCCATCGCGAACAATGCGTCCAAGAGTCAAGATACTGCCGCTCTGGTGGCAGCCGTGCGGGTTGGCGTATCACGCGCTATCGTCCAAAGCATTGTAGGCACTGAGTCCGAGCTACCTGTGATCACCCTGGAACCAAGGTTGGAACAGATATTGCTCAATAGTCTGCAGAAGGCAGGACAAGGTCAGGAAGAGGGCGTTCTGCTGGAGCCAAGCATGGCTGAGAAGTTGCAGCGCTCGTTGATCGATGCGGCGCAACGTCAGGAAATGCAAGGTCAACCGGTGATTCTGTTGGTAGCAGGTCCGGTGCGCGCGATGCTCTCGCGGTTCGGACGTCTCGCAGTCCCGGGTTTGCACGTGTTGGCGTATCAGGAAATTCCTGACAACAAGCAAGTGACCATCGTTGCGACAGTAGGGCCCAACGGCTGAGGTAGTGGTTTATGCAAGTTAAGCGTTTTTTCGCCGCCGATATGCGTCAGGCCATGAAACTGGTTCGCGATGAGCTGGGCGCTGATGCCGCCATTATCGGCAATCGCCGGATCGCCGGTGGTGTCGAGCTGACTGCAGCCCTGGATTACAAACTGTCCGCGCTGGCGCCTCGTGTACCGAACATCGAGCTCGAAGACGAGTTGCGTAAAACCCAGTCGCGAATCGTCACGGCTCAGGCTGAACTGAGCCTGCGCGGTGACGGCGATTCAACCACCAATCGTCAGTTGTTCGCCGGTTTGCCGCTGACCGCCGCCGAACCGTTGATCGAGCCGACCTTCGCTGAGCCCCGTCGTCCAGCACCGGCACCCGCTGCTTCGCCTTCCGTGGATCAGCGCGTGTTTGACTCGATGCGATTCGAGCTCAGCGGTCTGCGTGAGCTGCTGGAAGTGCAGTTGGGCTCGCTGGCCTGGAACCAGTTGCAAGGCAGCCGGCCACAGCAGGCCAATCTTTGGCGTCGCCTGCAACGTATCGGTTTGTCCGGTCCGCTGTCGCGCGACCTGCTGGCACTGATTACTGAAATTGAAGAGCCACGTCAGGCCTGGCGCATGCTGTTGGCGCACCTGGCGCGGATGATCGCGACCCCCGAGATCGAGCCGCTGGAAGAGGGCGGGGTGATTGCCATGGTCGGTCCTGCCGGCATGGGCAAGACCACCACGCTGGCCAAGCTGGCGGCGCGTTATGTGCTCAAGTACGGCGCGCAGAACATCGCGCTGGTGAGCATGGACAGCTACCGTATCGGGGCCCAGGAACAGCTCAAGACCCTGGGGCGTATCCTCAATGTCTCCGTGACCCACGTCGACCCGGGCCAGTCCCTGGCGCAGGCGCTCGATCCGCTGTTGCGCAAGCGCGTCGTGTTGATCGATACCGCCGGCCTTCAGGCCAGCGACCCGGCGTTGCGCATGCAGCTGGAAAGCCTGGCCGGTCGCGGGATCAAGTCAAAGAATTATCTGGTGTTGGCAACAACCAGCCAGAAACAGGTACTAACCGCCGCTTATCACAGTTACAAACGCTGCGGGCTGGCAGGGTGCATCCTGACTAAACTGGATGAAACGGCAAGCCTGGGCGAAGTGTTGAGTCTGGCGATCAGTCACGAGTTACCCGTTGCTTATCTGACCGATGGGCCGCGGATTCCGGATGATCTGCATTTACCACGCCGCCATCAATTGGTCAGTCGCGCCGTGAGTGTGCAGATGCAGGAAGAACCCAGCGAAGAAGCCATGGCTGATATGTTCGCTGACCTCTACCACAGCCCGACCAAGCGGGTCGGCTAAGGTAATAACGAATAGATTGCAGTGAATCTACATCGATGGTCTGCCATGCATTGTTTCAGTGGTGAACGCGCAGCCAGTTATGTGGCCTCCGTCTAAGTAAGACAAGGTATAGAAAGAACATGGGCAGCATGCATCCCGTACAGGTGATTGCGGTGACCGGCGGCAAAGGTGGCGTCGGGAAGACTAACGTGTCAGTGAACTTGTCCCTGGCTCTAGCTGAGCTCGGCCGGCGCGTCATGCTGCTGGATGCCGATCTGGGGCTGGCGAACGTCGACGTTCTGTTGGGACTGACACCCAAACGCACTCTGGCCGATGTGGTCGAGGGGCGTTGTGAGTTGCGCGATGTACTGCTTCAGGGGCCAGGCGGCATTCGCATCGTCCCGGCAGCATCCGGTACGCAGAGCATGGTGCATCTGAGCCCGGCCCAACATGCCGGCCTGATCCAGGCCTTTAGCGATATCGGCGACAACCTCGACGTGCTGGTGATCGACACCGCCGCCGGTATTGGTGATTCGGTTGTCAGTTTTGTTCGCGCGGCCCAGGAAGTGCTGCTGGTGGTCTGCGACGAGCCGACCTCGATCACCGATGCCTATGCCCTGATCAAATTGCTCAATCGTGACCATGGCATGAACCGCTTCCGTGTGCTCGCCAACATGGCGCAGAGCCCGCAGGAAGGTCGCAATCTGTTCGCCAAGTTGACCAAGGTCACGGATCGCTTCCTGGACGTAGCCTTGCAGTACGTCGGTGCGGTTCCCTACGACGAGTGTGTGCGCAAGGCTGTGCAAAAGCAGCGTGCGGTCTATGAGGCCTTCCCTCGTTCGAAGTGCGCCCTGGCGTTCAAAGCCATTGCTCAGAAAGTCGATACCTGGCCGCTGCCTGCCAATCCACGCGGGCATCTGGAATTCTTCGTCGAGCGGCTGGTGCATCAAACGGCAGGGCCGGTGCTATGAGCGCCAGCGGGTACAACCTCTACAAGGCGTCGGCACGTGACAGCCAGTACGAGCTGATCGAGCGCTATGCGCCACTGGTCAAGCGTATTGCCTACCACTTGCTGGCACGCCTGCCAGCCAGTGTTCAGGTCGAGGATCTGATCCAGGCCGGGATGATCGGCTTGCTGGAAGTGTCGACCAAATACGACGCCAGCAAGGGCGCGAGTTTTGAGACTTATGCGGGGATCCGCATTCGTGGCGCGATGCTTGATGAAGTGCGTAAAGGTGACTGGGCTCCACGTTCGGTACACCGCAATACCCGGATGGTCAGTGACGCAATCCGCTCAATTGAAGCTAAAACCGGACGTGACGCTAAAGATCACGAGGTTGCGGCCGAACTCCAATTGAGTCTCGATGATTATTACGGGATTTTGAACGACACCTTGGGTAGTCGGTTGTTCAGCTTCGACGATCTGTTGCAGGACGGCGAGCATGAAGGGCTGCACGAGGATGGCGCGAGTGCTCATCTCGAGCCGTCGCGTGATCTGGAAGATGAACGCTTCCAGGCTGCGTTGGCGGACGCGATTGCCAATTTGCCGGAGCGTGAGCGACTGGTGTTGGCGCTGTACTACGACGAAGAGCTGAACCTCAAGGAAATCGGTGAGGTCCTGGGAGTCAGCGAATCGCGGGTCAGCCAGTTACACAGCCAGTGCGCGGCCCGTTTACGGGGGCGTTTGGGGGAGTGGCGAGCGCGCTGACAGGCAGTGTGGGGACACTGCGAACGAGGCTGGTATGGCGTAGCCGCACCGGTCACGGCCCGTTGTGCTCCATGCAACCGTTGAGTGTTACGCCGAATTGATTGAATGGCGCGTTCAGGTGCTGGGCGCGTTTTAAGACTGCTTGGAGGTCGAATTGGACAAGAACATGAAAATCCTCATCGTTGATGACTTCTCAACGATGCGGCGGATCATAAAAAACCTGTTGCGTGACCTTGGGTTCACCAACACGGTCGAGGCGGATGATGGTACTACCGCGATTCCGGTCCTCAACAGCGGGAGCATCGACTTTCTGGTAACGGACTGGAACATGCCCGGCATGACCGGTATCGACTTGCTGCGCCACGTGCGTGCCGATGAAAAGCTCAAGCACCTGCCGGTGTTGATGGTGACGGCCGAAGCCAAGCGCGAGCAAATCATCGAAGCCGCTCAGGCCGGCGTGAACGGCTATGTGGTCAAACCATTCACGGCTCAGGCGCTGAAAGAGAAGATCGAAAAAATCTTCGAGCGCATCGGTTGATATGCGGAGCCAGTCCGCCACGGGGGAGCTATGGAGCATAACGAATCTTCACTGGGCGATTTTGAATCGACCCTGAAAAAACATGCCAGCGAACTGGTCGAAAGCCTTGAAAAAGGTAAATTCGGCGACGCCGTGCAACTGATCCATGAGCTCAACCAGACCCGTGATCGCGGCCTGTACCAAGAGGTAGGCAAGCTCACCCGCGAGCTGCATAGCGCAATTGTCAATTTTCATATTGACCCGCACATGCCGCAAGCCGAGGAGGTTTCACAGATCACGGATGCCACTGAGCGCCTGTCCTATGTGGTCAGGCTGACCGAGGCTGCGGCCAACCGCACCATGGACCTGGTCGAGAACAGCACCCCGTTGGTCAATGGCCTGAGCACCGAGGCTCAGGCCTTGAGCGTGGACTGGGGACGGTTCATGCGTCGTGAAGTCGGTGCCGAGGAGTTCCGTGAACTGGCCCGGCGGGTAGACGGTTTCCTGACGCGTAGCGAGCAACAGACTCGTGTCGTGTCGAGCAATCTCAACGACATCCTGCTGGCTCAGGATTACCAGGACCTCACAGGCCAGGTGATCAAGCGCGTGACCCAATTGGTCACGGAAGTCGAAAGCAATCTGCTCAAACTCGTGTTGATGGCCAGTCACGTCGACCGGTTTGCGGGCATTGAACATGACCGCGAATCGATCCTCGCGGAAAAAGATCCGGAAAAACATCTGTCTCAGGGTGAAGGTCCGCAGATTCATGCCGATAAACGTGAAGACGTTATGTCCGGTCAGGACGATGTAGACGATTTGCTTTCCAGCCTTGGATTTTAGGCCGACTTATCAGGAGCACCCATACACATGAGCTTCGGCGCCGATGAAGAGATCCTTCAGGATTTCCTGGTTGAGGCCGGCGAGATTCTTGAGCAACTGTCCGAACAACTGGTTGAGCTTGAAAGCCGACCAGATGATGCGGACTTGCTCAACGCAATTTTTCGCGGTTTTCACACTGTAAAAGGGGGCGCCGGCTTCCTCCAGCTCAACGAGCTGGTGGAGTGCTGTCACATCGCCGAGAACGTCTTCGACATCCTGCGCAAGGGTGAGCGTCGGGTCGACTCGGAATTGATGGACGTGGTTCTGGAAGCGCTGGATGCCGTGAACGGTATGTTCACCCAAGTCCGCGAGCGCACCGCGATCACCGCTGCAACACCTGAATTATTGGCAGCGTTGGCGCGGCTGGCCGAGCCTGCCGCTGCCGATGTTGCACCGGCGGTTGAAGTGAGCGCCGAACCTGTCGTCGAGAGCGAATCGGGCGACATCACCGACAATGAGTTCGAACAGCTGCTCGATTCGCTCAATGCGGTCAAAGCCCAGGCAGAGACGCCTGCGGTGGTTCAGCTGGCTCCAGCGGCTCCAGGCAGCGATGAAATCACCGATGCCGAGTTCGAGTCGTTGCTCGATCAGTTGCACGGCAAGGGCCAGTTCGCCGTTGACGCCGTCACGGCACAAGCTGAGCCTGCTGCGCCAAAGGGCGAAGCGGCCAGCAACGAGATTACCGACGACGAATTCGAAGCATTGCTCGATCAGTTGCACGGCAAAGGTACATTCGCGGTAGATGCACTGGATGCGGCGATCGCTTCGGTGCCAGCTGCTGCCCTGCCAAGTGCTCTGGCGGCTGGCAGTGATCTGATTTCCGATCATGAGTTCGAGTCGTTGCTTGACGAGTTGCACGGCAAAGGCAAGTTCACTGAAGTACCTGCTGCTGCGACTGCGGTAGTGGCGGCGCCTGTTGCCAAAGTGGTTGCACAGCTGGTCACAAAAGCACCTGAAGCCAGGGCCCAAGCCCCAGAACCGGCGGCTCCTGCACCGGCTGCAGCCAGAGCGCCTGCGGCTGCGTCATCGGAAAAACCGGCCAGTGAAGCCGAGACCACCGTGCGGGTCGATACCGCGCGGCTGGACGAGATCATGAACATGGTCGGCGAATTGGTGCTGGTCCGTAACCGCTTGGTCCGTCTGGGCCTCAATAGCGGCGATGAAGCCATGTCCAAAGCCGTGTCGAACCTCGACGTGGTGACGGCCGATCTGCAAACCGCGGTGATGAAAACCCGGATGCAGCCGATCAAGAAAGTCTTCGGTCGCTTCCCGCGACTGGTACGCGATCTGGCTCGCCAGTTGAAGAAAGAGATCAACCTGGAGCTGGTCGGCGAAGAAACCGACCTCGACAAGAACCTCGTCGAGGCCCTGGCCGACCCGTTGGTCCACTTGGTGCGCAACGCGGTCGACCACGGTATCGAGTCCCCGGAAGAACGCGAAGCATCGGGCAAGTCCCGTGGCGGCAAGGTGATTCTGGCGGCCGAGCAAGAAGGCGACCATATCCTGCTGTCGATCTCCGATGACGGCAAGGGCATGGACCCGAGTGTCCTGCGTTCCATTGCGGTGAAACGCGGTGTGATGGACAAGGATGCCGCTGATCGTCTGAGCGACACCGAATGCTACAACCTGATTTTTGCACCAGGTTTCTCGACCAAAACCGAGATTTCCGACGTGTCGGGTCGTGGTGTGGGCATGGACGTGGTGAAAACCAAGATTTCCCAGCTCAACGGTTCGATCAACATCTACTCGACCAAGGGCCAGGGCTCGAAGATCGTCATCAAGGTCCCGTTGACCCTGGCGATCATGCCGACGCTGATGGTCATGCTCGGCAACCAGGCCTTTGCTTTCCCGCTGGTCAACGTCAACGAGATTTTCCATCTCGACCTGTCGCGCACCAACGTGGTCGATGGCCAGGAAGTGGTGATCGTGCGCGACAAAGCGCTGCCTCTGTTCTATCTCAAGCGCTGGCTGGTCGCTTCCGCCGCTCACGAAGAGCAGCGTGAAGGCCATGTGGTGATCCTTTCAGTGGGCACCCAGCGGATCGGCTTTGTCGTCGATCAACTGGTCGGTCAGGAAGAGGTGGTCATCAAGCCATTGGGCAAGATGCTTCAGGGAACCCCGGGCATGTCCGGCGCCACCATCACCGGTGACGGCCGCATTGCGCTGATTCTCGATGTTCCGAGCATGCTCAAGCGTTACGCCGCACGGCGTATTTGATTCTGATGGAGCGGGGCGACTGAGCCTCGCTCCGTCTAACGGAGTGTTTATGGCAGTCAAAGTCCTGGTGGTGGACGATTCGGGGTTTTTCCGCCGCCGCGTCTCGGAAATTCTTTCAGCGGATCCGAGCATCCAGGTCGTCGGTACGGCGACCAACGGCAAAGAAGCGATCGATCAGGCGCTGGCCCTCAAGCCAGACGTGATCACCATGGACTACGAGATGCCGATGATGGATGGCATCACGGCGGTGCGGCACATCATGCAGCGCTGCCCGACTCCGGTATTGATGTTCTCCTCGCTGACCCATGAAGGCGCCCGGGTAACCCTCGACGCTCTGGATGCCGGTGCGGTGGACTTCCTGCCGAAGAATTTCGAAGACATCTCGCGTAATCCCGAGAAGGTCAAGCAACTGCTGTGCGAGAAGGTTCACAGCATTTCGCGCAGTAACCGTCGTTTCAGTGCCTACAGCGAACTCGCCTCGCAACCGGCCGCTGCGCCCGTGCCTGCACCGTCGCCCTCTGTCAGCACTTTCGGCAGCAGCGCGCCTGTACGTCCCGCACCCGCGCCGATGCCTGCCCGTGTTCCTGCGGCCAGCCCGAGCTCGCCCGCACCGAAACGCAAATCCTACAAACTGGTCGCCATCGGTACGTCTACGGGCGGCCCGGTAGCGTTGCAGCGGGTGCTGACTCAGCTGCCAGCAAATTTCCCGGCGCCGATCGTGCTGATCCAGCACATGCCAGCGGCCTTCACCAAGGCGTTTGCCGAGCGCCTGGACAAGCTGTGCCGCATCACTGTCAAGGAAGCGGAGGACGGCGATATTCTGCGTCCAGGCCTTGCTTTGCTGGCACCCGGTGGCAAGCAAATGATGATCGATGGCCGTGGCGCGGTGAAAATCCTTCCGGGCGACGAGCGTCTGAACTACAAGCCGAGCGTGGACATCACCTTTGGTTCGGCAGCCAAATCCTACGGTGACAAAGTTCTGGCGGTGGTGCTCACCGGCATGGGTGCCGATGGTCGCGAAGGCGCGCGTCTGCTCAAGCAGGGTGGCAGCGCCATCTGGGCCCAGGATGAAGCCAGCTGCGTGATCTATGGCATGCCGATGGCCATTGTCAAAGCCGATCTGGCGGATGCTGTGTACGGCCTGGACGATATAGGCAAACATCTGGTCGAGGCTTGCCTCTGATGGATGTTTTAAGCCTTATCGGGATCATCATGGCGTTTGTCGCCATCATTGGTGGCAATTACCTGGAAGGTGGTCATCTCACCGCACTGGCCAATGGCCCGGCGGCGCTGATTGTGTTGGGCGGCACCGTCGGCGCTGCGTTGTTGCAGTCGCCAATGAGCGCCTTCAAACGCGCCATGCAGATCTTTATCTGGATTTTGTTTCCGCCCCGTGTCGATCTGCCCGGTGGCATCGATCGGGTGGTGAACTGGAGCCTGATCGCCCGCAAGGAAGGTTTGCTGGGTCTTGAAGGCGTGGCTGATACCGAGCCCGACAGCTACTCGCGCAAAGGCTTGCAGTTGTTGGTCGATGGCGCCGAACCGGAAGCGATCCGCAGCATCCTCGAGGTGGACTTCTACACCCAGGAAAGCCGTGACACCGACGCTGCCAAGGTTTTTGAAAGCATGGGCGGTTATGCGCCAACCATCGGCATTATCGGTGCTGTCATGGGCCTGATCCATGTCATGGGCAATCTGGGCGACCCTTCGCAACTGGGCAGCGGGATCGCCGTGGCGTTCGTTGCGACCATCTACGGTGTGGCCAGCGCCAACCTTGTATTGCTGCCGATTGCCAGCAAGCTCAAGTCCATCGCGTTGCGCCAGTCGCGTTATCGCGAAATGCTGCTCGAAGGAATCCTGTCGATAGCCGAAGGTGAGAACCCTCGTTCCATTGAGTTGAAGCTTCAGGGCTTCATGGACTAATGGAGTAGCCCATGGCACGTCGTCGCCAACCTGAAGAGCACGTCAACCACGAACGTTGGTTGGTGTCCTACGCCGACTTCATCACACTGCTGTTTGCTTTCTTCGTGGTGATGTATTCGATCTCGTCGATCAACGAAGGCAAATACAAAGAGATTTCCCAAGCCCTGATCGGCGTGTTCAACGACTCGCAACGCACCCTCAAGCCGATTCCCATCGGTGACGAGCGGCCCCAGACGGTCACGCCGGCCAAGCCGTTGGTCAAGGACAGCGAGCAGATTGACGCGGGCATTGCTCAGGCGAGTAACGACCCGTTGAAGTCCATTGCCGATGACATCAGCGCCGCGTTCGGTGACTTGATCAGCTCCAATCAAATGACCATCCGCGGTAACGAGTTGTGGGTCGAAATCGAATTGAATTCCAGCCTGCTGTTCGGCAGCGGTGACGCCATGCCCAGCGATGTCGCGTTCAATATCATCGATAAGGTGGCGAAAATTCTGAAGCCCTTCGACAACCCGATTCACGTTGAAGGTTTCACCGATGATCAGCCGATCCGCACTTCGCAATACCCGACTAACTGGGAGCTGTCGTCAGCTCGCTCCGCCAGCATTGTGCGCATGCTGGCCATGGAAGGAGTGAATCCGGGCCGTCTGGCTTCGGTCGGTTATGGTGAATTTCAGCCGGTGGCCAATAACGCGACCTCCGAAGGCCGTGCGCGCAATCGCCGCGTGGTGCTGGTGGTGTCGCGCAACCTCGATGTGCGCCGCAGTCTGACGGGCACCGGCACGGCAAATGCCAAACCCGATGCCGCATTGAAGCGTGCTGGCACACAAACTGCACCCTCGTCCGTAAAGTCGACGAGACGAGAGAGTGCCGTCAATTCTCCGTCGCCCGCCCTATAACTTAGCGCTATTTCTCGGTTGAGCCTGTTCGACCGGGAGGAACAATCTGAATGAGAGTCTGGGCAGTTGCCAATCAAAAGGGTGGTGTCGGTAAAACCACCACCTCCATCGCTCTAGCCGGTTTGCTGGCTGAGGCGGGCAAGCGCGTGGTCGTGGTTGATCTCGACCCCCACGGCTCCATGACCAGCTACTTCGGCTATGACCCCGACAGCCTGGAACACAGCAGCTACGACCTGTTCCTGCACAAGGGTAGCGTGCCGGCGGGGTTGCCCGGTCAACTGCTGCTGCCCACCAGTGACGAACGCATTTCCCTGTTGCCCTCGAGCACCGCGCTGGCGACCCTTGAGCGTCAGTCACCAGGGCAGAGCGGTCTGGGTCTGGTGATCGCCAAGAGCCTCGCGCAGTTGTGGCAGGATTTTGATTACGCGGTGATCGACAGCCCTCCGTTGCTCGGCGTGCTGATGGTCAATGCCTTGGCGGCCAGCCAGCAGTTGGTGATCCCGGTACAGACTGAACACCTGGCGGTCAAAGGCCTCGAGCGCATGGTCAACACCCTGGCGATGATCAATCGTTCGCGCAAGCAGGCGTTACCATTTTGCATCGTGCCAACCCTGTTCGATCGCCGAACCCAGGCGTCCATGGGCACATTGCGGGTACTGCGCGACATGTATCCCGAGGACATCTGGCAAGGCTACATTCCGGTCGATACCCGTTTGCGCGATGCCAGCCGGGCAGGGCTGACGCCTTCTCGGTTCGACGGCAAAAGTCGTGGGGTTCTGGCCTATCGGTCATTGCTCAAGCACCTGCTTTCCCTGCAACTCGTCCCACAGGTGGCCTGAGATGACGCTTCTTTCTGCGGGGAGTGTTCCAATGAACAGTCCGGTAAAAATCACTACTCGCCCGCAATTGGCGCTGCAGTCTTATCTGGACGCGTTGTTGCAGGACGCGACCGAGGAGCTTGAGCTCGAAGCGTTGACTGAGGTCATAGCGCCGCAAGACACGCTGGATGAGTTTCAAGCCGCCGTGCTGGAAGAGCAGGCCCGTGATGCGCAACAGCGAGGCATGGCCGTTCCGGCTGTAGCTGCCGCCGTGCGGGTGCAGGCGCCGATGCCGATTGCCGTGCCGGTGCTGGAAGCGCCTGCGCCGATTCTCGCGCCGGTTTCACTGGTCGCACCAATGTTGCAAGCGTTGGTCGAGCCGGTGGCCGAAGTCCATCTGCCGCCGAGCAACACACCGCCACCTGTGGAAAACGATGGTCGCCCGTCGTGGGCAGCCGAGCCGTTCGAATGCCTGCTGTTCGATGTGGCCGGTCTGACGCTCGCAGTGCCGCTGGTGTGCCTGGGTTCCATCTATTCCCTGGCCGGTCACGAGTTGACGCCGCTGTTCGGTCAGCCGGAATGGTTCCTCGGGATTCTGCCGAGCCAGGCTGGCAATCTGAAAGTGCTGGATACCGCTCGCTGGGTCATGCCGGATCGTTACCGCGATGATTTCCGCCAGGGCCTGCAATACGTGATCTCGGTTCAGGGCTATGAATGGGGGCTGGCGGTGCATCAGGTCAGCCGTTCCTTGCGCCTGGACCCGAACGAAATCAAATGGCGTAGCCATCGTGGTCAGCGGCCATGGCTGGCCGGCACGGTAATCGAGCATATGTGCGCGTTGCTGGATGTCTCGGAGCTGGCGGAGCTGATCGCCAGTGGCGGTGCCAAACACATGAACGGCCGCAAGCCGATCCACAAACCTACATAACAAGCACCTGGCCGCATACAAGATGCGGTCGGCCAGAACATACACCGCACAGGCGGTTTTTCGAGGGGTCAGGGTATGAATGATAAGGCGTCGTCTGCAAAAGGTTCCGAAGATCCGATCCTGCAATGGGTAACCTTCAAGCTGGACAATGAAACCTACGGCATCAACGTTATGCGCGTTCAGGAAGTCCTGCGTTACACCGAAATCGCCCCTGTGCCGGGTGCGCCAAGCTACGTGCTGGGCATCATCAACCTGCGCGGCAATGTGGTCACCGTGATCGACACCCGCCAGCGCTTTGGTCTGATGAACGCCGAGATCAGCGACAACACCCGTATCGTGATCATCGAAGCCGACAAACAAGTCGTCGGGATCATGGTCGACAGCGTGGCGGAAGTGGTTTACCTGCGTCAGTCCGAGATCGAAACCGCGCCAAACGTCGGTAACGAAGAGTCGGCCAAGTTCATTCAGGGCGTGTGCAACAAGAACAACGAGTTGCTGATCCTGGTCGAGCTGGACAAGATGATGAGCGAAGAAGAGTGGTCGGAACTGGAGAGTATCTGATTGATTCTCGAGGTTGCTGTGATTGTGCTGGGGCTCCTCTGGGTAGGGACCCTGGCAATTTTCCTGGCTTACACCCGTAAACAGCGGCAGCAGGCCATCCTCAAGGCTCAGGGTGATGCGTTGCGTGATCAGCGCATCAAGGATCTGGCAAAGCGCGTTGACGATTACCAGAACGGTAGCGTGCGCATGGGCGAGGACTTGCACGAACTGCGCGCGGTGGTCAGGCCGTTGCCGGACAAACTGACCCAACTGGAGCAGCGCGATCCGACCAGCCTGTCATTTGCCCAGGCTGCACGCCTGGTCGGAATGGGCGCCAGCGTCGACGAATTGACCCAATCCTGCGGATTGACCCAGGCCGAAGCCGAGTTGATGAGCAAGTTGCATAAGGGTTAAAAAAGTGACGCGGTCAACGTAGCAGCTGCCGAAGGCTGCGTTCGGCCGCGGAGCGGTCGCAATCCGGCCGCCTCGGTTATCCTGATATACCGCCAGCAGTGAATTTACGACTGCTGCGCAGCCGAACGCAGCCTTCGCCAGCTGCTACGGGGCCTGCGTTCATCTTGCTGATCAATAATCCTCCCCCCGATCTGTCACATCCCGCTCCACCCTCGGCGCCTGCGGGTCATGGCCTTCGGGGAACTTGCCTTTCAGGTTCCAGGCAAAGGCGATGATCTCGGCGATGGTCCGGTATAACTCCTCCGGAATGCTGTCGCCCAGTTCCATTCTTGCCAATAGTCTTACTAGCTCGGCGTTTTCGTAGATCGGCACTTCATAGTCGCGGGCGATTTTCAGGATCGCTTCGGCCAGTTCGTCGTCGCCCTTGGCGGTGAGGGTCGGGGCCTGGTGGCCATCGTATTTGAGGGCGATGGCCTGGCGGGGTGGGGTGGGGTTTTTCATGCGGTTTCGTCGACCCAGCGTTGTTCGAGACGGGTTTGATTGCCTTGGGGCGCAGTGCCGAGGTGGCAATTCAGGTCGCCTACATTGAGCCCCGACGCCAATAACCGGGCGCGCAAACTGCCCAAATGACTCTCGATCAGGCTGGCGGCGTAGGGGCGTTCGGCCCAGAGCTGGCTGGAGAGCTTTCCCGAAACCAGCTGCGCCTGAACCTGCAGCGGCCCGAGGGGCTCCATGTCGAAGGCCAGCTCAACTCGCCACAACCGCTGTTTTGGCTCGCGCTCGGCGGGTTTTTCGTTGTGTTCCTTTGTCGATGCGTCTTCGCGCTGGAACTTGACCTGCAGCGGCACAATGTCTTGCTGGTTGCGCATGGGGATTTCCAGCTGCCAAGTGGTTTGTAGATTGCCATTGGCGGTGATACCCGTCTGCTCCAGGCTCGACAGTTGATGGCTTTGCAGGCGCGAAACGGCCGCAGCGGCTAAACGCAGCAAGTGTTCCAGGTCGCCTTCGCCCTCCAGGCTTTGCAGTAAACGTGAGGGTAGAGGGAAGTTGGTTGGCTGGGGTTTGGCGCTGACCTGACCGAGGGTGCCGAGGGCGCTGCGCACAAAACCTGGAAGCACCTGAGCCAGGGTATTGGCGGCGATGATCGCGTTGAAACTGGTGTTGCCCGGCAGGTCGGGGGTAATTTGCGCAATCAATCGCAGCAGATTGCCTTTCATGTCCGGTGTCAGCGACGGGTTCTGACCGGCGAGTAATTTCGCTTCAAGGAACAGACCGCTGTTGACCAGTGCCTGGGCCAGTCCTTTTGGCGTGCTCAGTTGCTGAGCGTCCGGCAACCCGGCCAGCAACTGGTCGATCGCGGCGCGCAAGTCGGCCGATGTCGCGTCGGACGGCACCTGGTTTTGCAGCGCGTTGATCAGCCCGTCCAGCGAGCCCTGGCGGCTTTGTTGGGCGATCAATTGTTGCGCCACGGCCAACTGTTCCTGGCGACTGCTCAGCGGCACGAAGCTGAGGGTTTGCGAATCCTGGACCATGGCACTGAGCAACGTGCCGATGCGCAACGGCTGTGGGCTGTCAATGCTCAAGGTGCTACCACTGAGCGCGGTATTGAGCAAACTCACCAGCGAGCGATACACCGCCGGTTGGCCAGTGGCTTGCGGCATCAGTTGGGTGGTCAGTACCTTGCCTTGCAACAAGGTGCCGACCGGTAATTGTGAAGTGTCCAGGCGGGTGAGGGTGGCGACGTTAGAGGCGATGGCCTGCTGCACTGTGATCGCCAGATTGCCGGCCGACGGTTGGCTCACCGCCAGGCTGGTGCCTTGCGGCAGCGGCTGGTTGCTGGTGGCCTGAACCGTGGTCTGGCGACCGCTGTCGAGGGTGACCTTAAGCAGCAACTGAAAAGTCTGATCCGCTTGTTTGAGCGACAGCACTTCAGCCTTGGCAGTTTGCCCGGCGGCGATCAAGCCTTCCAGCGGTTGCGCAAGCGTGAGCAACTCACCACTCACCACGGCCGGGCGCGTGACGCCGGGGCTTGGCTGCGGCAGCGGGAGGATGTTCATTTCGCCTGTCATCGGGTCGCAGCCTGTGGAAATTGCCCTCTTGAGGGCGGGGTACAGCATGTATAATGCCGCCCCGTTATCAGCGGAGTGCTAAAAACATCGCAAATGTTTGACGCAGCTCTCTAGTACAGGCCGCTAATACATCTATTCTGCATCACTATAACGGCCGTTCCACCGCCGACTTGAACCGTAAAGGCCCGCGATCTCTTGACCAGCCCTCTTCTAGAAGCCGTAGCGCTCGCCTGTGAGCGAGACTGGCGGATGCTCTTCGAAAACCTCGAATTTCGTCTGGCGGGCGGCGACATGTTGCAGATCAGCGGCCCCAACGGCAGCGGCAAGACCAGTCTGCTGCGCCTGCTCGCCGGGTTGATGCATCCGACCAGCGGCCAGGTGCTGCTCAATGGCCAGCCGTTGACCGCGCAGCGCAGCGAACTGGCGCGCAACCTGCTGTGGATCGGCCACGCTGCCGGGATCAAGGATTTGCTGACCCCGGAAGAAAACCTCAGCTGGCTCTGCGCCCTGCATCAGCCGGCCAGCCTTGAGGCCATCCGGGAAGCGCTGGCAGCGGTGGGCTTGCGCGGTTTCGAGGATGTGCCGTGTCACACCTTGTCCGCAGGTCAGCAGCGCCGCGTGGCCCTGGCCCGGCTGTATCTGGACAGCCCACCGCTGTGGATCCTTGACGAACCCTTTACCGCCCTCGACAAACAAGGTGTGGCGCAGTTCGAAGAGCATCTGGCCGTTCACTGTGAAAAGGGCGGGATGGTGGTGTTGACCACTCACCACACCTTGAACCGCATGCCTGCCGGTTATCGTGACATCGATTTGGGGCGCTGGGCCGTATGAGTGTTTTCGGACTACTGGTCGCCCGTGAGGCGCGGTTGTTGTTTCGGCGTCCGGCGGAACTGGCCAACCCTCTGGTTTTCTTCGCAATCGTCATCGCGTTGTTTCCGTTGGCGGTCGGTCCTGAGACTCAATTGTTGCAAACCTTGTCTCCGGGACTGGTCTGGGTAGCGGCCTTATTGTCCGTCCTGCTCTCGCTGGACGGGCTTTTTCGCAGTGATTTCGAGGATGGATCACTGGAGCAGTGGGTCCTTTCGCCGCACCCTCTGCCTCTTCTGGTTTTGGCCAAGGCACTGGCACACTGGGCGTTTTCCGGCCTGGCACTGGTTTTGCTCGCACCGTTACTAGCCTTGATGCTCGGTTTGCCTACCGCCTGTCTGCCGGTGTTGCTGCTTTCCCTGTTGCTGGGTACACCGGTGTTGAGCCTGCTCGGTGCGGTGGGCGCGGCGCTGACGGTTGGGTTGAAGCGTGGTGGACTCCTGCTGGCGCTGTTGATTCTGCCGTTGTACATCCCGGTATTGATTCTCGGCAGTGGCGCCTTGCAGGCGGCATTGCAGGGCATGCCGGCGACCGGGTATCTGCTGTGGCTTGGTAGCCTGACTGCCTTGGCGATAACCCTGACACCCTTTGCAATAGCCGCTAGTCTGAAGATCAGCGTCGGCGAATAATGAGGTCTGGTCAGTTTTGATCAGTAAAGACCCTGGCGGCTCGTGATAGCGAGCAGCAACCGTGATGGAAACAGTAATGAACTGGACTTGGTTTCATAAGCTCGGCTCGCCCAAGTGGTTTTACGGCATCAGCGGCAAACTGCTGCCTTGGCTGAGTGTTGCGGCGTTGCTGCTGATTGGCGTCGGTGTGGTCTGGGGCCTGGCGTTCGCGCCGCCGGACTACCAGCAAGGCAACAGCTTTCGGATCATCTACATCCACGTCCCGGCCGCCATGCTGGCGCAGTCCTGCTATGTGATGCTGGCGGTGTGCGGCATTGTCGGACTGGTGTGGAAGATGAAACTGGCCGATGTCGCGCTGCAATGCGCGGCACCGATCGGTGCCTGGATGACCGCCGTGGCGCTGCTCACCGGGGCGATCTGGGGCAAGCCGACCTGGGGCTCGTGGTGGGTCTGGGATGCACGACTGACGTCCATGCTGATTCTGCTGTTTCTGTACTTGGGTCTCATTGCGCTGGGCAATGCCATCAGCAATCGTGACAGCGCGGCCAAGGCCTGTGCGGTGCTGGCAATCGTCGGTGTGATCAACATACCGATCATCAAATACTCGGTGCAATGGTGGAACACACTGCATCAAGGTGCGACATTCAGTCTCACTGAGAAACCGGCCATGCCCGCCGAAATGTGGCTGCCGCTGCTGCTGACTGCACTGGGTTTCTATTGTTTCTTCGGTGCGGTGCTGTTGTTGCGCATGCGCCTTGAAGTGCTCAAGCGTGAAGCCCGCAGCAGCTGGGTCAAGGATCAGGTGCTGAATACTCTGGAGGCTGCACGATGAATTTTGCATCCTTCGGTGATTTTCTCGCCATGGGTCATCACGGTTTATATGTCTGGTCAGCCTATGGCATCTGCTTTGCAGTGCTGGCCCTCAACGTCGCGGCGCCGGTCCTGGCCCGCAAACGTTATCTGCAACAAGAGGCGCGTCGTCTGCGCCGGGAGAACGGCAAGTGAATCCGCTGCGTAAAAAGCGTCTATTGATCATCCTCGCGATCCTGGTAGGGGTCGGAAGTGCCGTTGGCCTGGCCTTGAGCGCCTTGCAGCAGAACATCAATCTGTTCTATACCCCGACCCAGATCGTCAACGGCGAAGCGCCGCAAGACACCCGCATTCGTGCCGGCGGTATGGTCGAGAAGGGTTCGCTGCAACGCTCCGGAGATTCTCTGGACGTGAAATTCATCGTCACCGACTTCAATAAATCCGTCACCATCACGTATCGCGGCATCCTTCCGGATCTGTTCCGCGAAGGGCAGGGCATTGTCGCCCTCGGCAAGCTCAATGGTGATGGCGTGGTTGTGGCCGACGAAGTGCTGGCCAAGCACGACGAGAAGTACATGCCGCCGGAAGTGAGCAAGGCCCTGAAAGACAGCGGTCAGTCGGCGCCTTCACCAGCCAAAGAGGGTTAATCGATGACTTCCGCACTCTTTATTCCCGAGCTGGGCCACCTGGCAATGATCCTGGCCCTGTGCTTTGCCATCGTTCAGGCCATCGTGCCGTTGCTGGGTGCCTGGCGCGGTGATCGGCTGTGGATGGGTCTGGCTCAGCCGGCGGCCTGGGGGCAGTTTACCTTTCTGGTATTCGCTTTCGGCTGCCTGACCTACGCCTTCATGACCGATGACTTCTCTGTCGCCTATGTCGCCAGTAACTCCAACAGCACCTTGCCCTGGTACTACAAGTTCAGCGCCGTATGGGGTGCCCATGAAGGTTCGTTGCTGCTCTGGGCGCTGATCCTCGGTGGCTGGACCTTCGCAGTGTCGGTGTTCTCCCGGCAGTTACCGCAAGTGATGCTGGCGCGGGTGCTGGCAGTAATGGGCATGATCAGCACTGGCTTCCTGCTGTTCCTGATCCTCACCTCCAACCCGTTCGCGCGCATCCTGCCGCAGGTTCCTACCGACGGTCGCGACCTCAACCCGTTACTGCAAGACATTGGTTTGATCGTTCATCCGCCAATGCTCTACATGGGTTATGTCGGTTTCTCCGTGGCGTTCTCCTTTGCCATCGCTGCCTTGCTTGGCGGTCGTCTTGATGCGGCCTGGGCTCGCTGGTCGCGGCCATGGACCATCGTCGCCTGGGCCTTCCTCGGTGTTGGCATCACCCTCGGCTCCTGGTGGGCCTACTACGAACTCGGCTGGGGTGGCTGGTGGTTCTGGGACCCGGTGGAAAACGCTTCCTTCATGCCTTGGCTGGTCGGTACCGCGTTGATTCACTCGCTGGCCGTTACCGAAAAACGTGGCGTGTTCAAAAGCTGGACCGTGCTGTTGGCCATTGCCGCATTCTCCCTGAGCCTGCTGGGAACCTTCCTGGTGCGTTCCGGCGTGCTGACTTCGGTGCATTCCTTCGCCTCTGATCCTGCGCGCGGCGTGTTCATCCTGATCTTCTTGCTGTTCGTGGTCGGCGGTTCGCTGACGTTGTTCGCGTTGCGTGCACCGGTGGTCAAGAGCCATGTCGGCTTCAACCTGTGGTCGCGGGAAACCCTGCTACTGGGCAACAACCTGGTACTGGTCGTCGTCGCGTCAATGATTCTGCTCGGCACCCTGTACCCGCTGGTGCTCGATGCCCTGACCGGCGCCAAGTTGTCGGTCGGCCCGCCGTACTTCAATGCGCTGTTCATTCCGTTGATGGCGCTGCTGATGGTGGTGATGGCGGTCGGGATGCTGGTGCGCTGGAAGGACACCCCGGTCAAATGGCTGGGGAGCATGCTCACCCCTGTGCTGCTCGGCAGTGCCGCGCTGGCCGTGGTGGCCGGCATCGCATATGGCGACTTCAACTGGGCCGTGCTGGCCACCTTCATGCTCGCTGCCTGGGTGTTGTTGGCCGGTGTGCGAGACATCTTCGACAAAACCCGCCACAAAGGCCTGATCAAAGGTCTGCCAACCCTGACCCGTAGCTATTGGGGCATGCAGGTTGCGCACCTTGGGATCGCGGTCTGCGCCTTGGGCGTGGTGCTTTCCAGCCAGAACAGTGCTGAGCGTGATTTGCGTCTGGCGCCGGGCGAATCCATGGACCTGGCCGGTTACCATTTCATCTTCGAAGGCGCCAGGCACTTCGAAGGCCCGAACTTCACCTCCGACAAAGGCGCTATTCGTGTCATTCGCGACGGCAAGGAAGTCACCGTGCTGCACCCGGAAAAACGTCTCTACACTGTGCAGAACTCGATGATGACCGAAGCCGGGATCGACGCCGGTTTCACTCGTGACCTGTACGTTGCCCTGGGCGAACCTCTGGGCGATGGCGCCTGGGCGGTCCGGGTGCACGTCAAACCGTTCGTGCGCTGGATCTGGTTCGGTGGCTTGCTCACTGGTCTGGGTGGCTTGCTGGCGGCGCTGGATCGACGTTATCGGGTCAAGGTGAAAAGCCGTGTGCGGGAAGCACTGGGCATGTCGGGAGCCACTGCATGAAGCGTTGGATAATGTTGTTGCCGCTGGTGTTGTTTCTGGTGGTGGCGGTGTTCCTCTACCGAGGGCTGTACCTGGACCCGGCCGAGCTGCCGTCGGCGATGATTGGCAAGCCATTCCCGGCGTTCTCGTTGCGGTCTGTGCAAGACAGCAAGACCCTGACCCGGGCCGATCTAATCGGCAAACCGGCGTTGGTCAACGTCTGGGCCACCTGGTGCGTTTCCTGCCGGGTCGAACACCCGGTGCTGAACAAACTGGCCCAACAGGGCGTGCTGATCTACGGCATCAACTACAAGGACGACAATGCCGCGGCATTGAAGTGGTTGAGTGAGTTTCACAACCCGTATCAGTTGGATATCCATGACGGGGAGGGCTCTCTGGGCCTGAACCTCGGTGTGTATGGCGCGCCGGAAACCTTCTTCGTCGACAGCAAAGGCATCATCCGCGACAAGTACGTGGGGGTGATCGACGAAGCGGTCTGGCGTGAAAAACTGGCCGCCAAATATCAGGCGCTGGTCGATGAGGCCAAGCCATGAAGCGCTGGATAGCCGCGGCCGTTCTCGGCCTGAGCATCGTAGGTGTGGCTCACGCCGCGATCGACACTTACGAGTTCGCCAATGACGGCGACCGCGAGCGTTTTCGTGAGCTGACCAAAGAGCTGCGTTGCCCCAAGTGCCAGAATCAGGACATCGCTGATTCCAACGCACCGATTGCCGCTGATTTGCGCAAAGAGATTTTCCGCATGCTCGGCGAGGGCAAAGACAATCAGCAGATCATCGACTTCATGGTCGATCGCTACGGCGATTTCGTGCGCTACAAACCGGCCCTGACCTCGAAAACCGCGTTGCTCTGGTTCGGTCCGGCGGGGCTGTTGCTCGGTGGTGTGGTGATCATTGGCGTGATCATCCGCCGGCGTCGCGTACAGCGCACTGATGCCCCGGATACGCTTTCCTTTGATGAGCGCAAGCGCCTCGATCAACTTTTGGATAACGATAAGAATGATTGATTTCTGGCTCGCTGCAGGTCTGCTCTTGTCAGTTGCCCTGAGTTTTCTGCTGATCCCTGTTTTACGCGGCCGCCGTGCCCAGCGTGAAGAGGATCGTACCGCGCTGAACGTTGTGCTTTACCAGGAGCGCGTGGCTGAGTTGCAAACTCAGCAGGAAGAGGGCGTACTCACTCCAGTGCAAATGGACACCGGCCGCGCGGAAGCGGTCCGTGAACTGCTGAACGACACCGAAGGCGCCGACACCGCGCGGGTTTCGCGTTTGGGCAAGCCGCTGCCGTTGCTGGCGGCGATACTGGTGCCGGTGTTGGGCCTTGGTCTGTACCTGCATTTCGGTGCCAGCGACAAGGTCGAACTGACCCGCGAATTCGCCCAGGCGCCGCAATCAATGGAAGAGATGACCCGCCGTCTTGAGCGTGCCGTCGCCGCGCAGCCGGACTCGGCTGAAGGCCTGTACTTCCTCGGTCGAACCTACATGGCCCAGGATCGCCCGGCGGATGCGGCGAAGATCTTCGAGCGCACCGTGGCGTTGGCCGGTCCTCAGCCGGAACTGCTCGGCCAATGGGCTCAGGCGCAGTACTTTGCCGATAACAGAAAATGGTCGGACAAGGTTCAGGCGCTGACTGACGAAGCGCTGAAGGCTGACCCGAAAGAAGTCACCAGCCTTGGCCTGCTGGGCATCGCCGCCTTTGAAGGCGAGCGTTATCAGGACGCCATCGACTACTGGAATCGTTTGCTGGCGCAACTGCCGCCAGATGATAACTCCCGTACTGCGCTGCAAGGCGGGATCGCCCGGGCCAGTGAAAAACTGCAGGCCAGTGGTGGCAAAGTCGCTCAAGCCCCGGCGGTTGTGGCGAAGGTTGCGGCACTGCTCAAGGTTCGTGTCGATCTGGCGGCGGATCTGAAAGCCAAGGTCCAGCCGGGCGACAGTGTATTCATCTTCGCCCGCGCCACCTCCGGCCCACCTGCGCCATTGGCCGCCAAGCGTCTGACCGTTGCTGATTTGCCTGCGACCGTCGAGTTGGGGGATGCCGACGCGATGATGCCGCAGTTGAAACTGTCGAACTTCCCTGAAGTCCAACTGGTTGCGCGCATCTCCCGCGCCGGCCAACCGACTGCCGGCGAATGGATCGGTCGCAGCCAGCCCTTGGCCAGCAGCACCACAGCGTCGCAACAACTGACCATCGACAGCCCGGATAAATAACAGAGAAGTCGCTTATGACCACCATCGCTCGTATCACTCTGCTCAGTCTGGTCCTGGGATTAAGCGCATGTGCGGTCCAGCAGCCGACCACCTTGCCACCCATCCCGCCTTCGGGGCCGGGCACTCAGCCGGTTCCAGCAAAAAAGCCCAGTACGCCGACGACACCCTCGAAACCCGCCAAGTCGCTGCCACGCACGTCCGCCAGCTTCGCCCCACCACCGGGCGGTAATAGCCATTGGGATGCGCGATTGGGTGTCTACGTCCTCGACGATCAGACCAACACCTTCTACCGCCAGCGCACTTACTACCGCTGGAACAACGGCTGGAGCCGCTCCGTCAGCCCGAACGGGCCTTGGGAAGAGACGGATATCCACGGCGTGCCATCGGGATTGGGGCGTCAGTTCCACGATTGAATCGCGTTGCGTGGCCGGTAAGGATCGCAGCCTGGCGACAGTTCCTACACCCACCGAGTACCCCCTGATTCATGGGGGGCGCGGAACTTGCAGGACAGGGCCGGGCGGCGCTTCGCTTGCTGGCGAAGCTTTTGAGCATTACACAGCCGCCAGCGACCCTTTCCCGGATACACTCAAAAACCGCACCAACGCCAACAGCGCAAGCGTGCTGCCGATGATCACGATTCACAACCGCCCACCCTGTTCGTGCAGTGCACTGGCGATCGCAGCACCAAAGGCGCGCCGCTCACCTGTGTCCGACGTCAGCGTCCGATGAGACATTCGCTCAAATCTCGTTAGATAGCTTGCTTGTGCTATCTACACTCTATGAATGTGACCGGCTCTCCAGCGTCTCTCTTGGATGTTTCCTCAAAGGAAGCCAAACCCATGAATCAGATTTGCAGCAGCGTGATACGAAGTACGGCACTGGCGTGGGCCATCATTTTATTGGCATTGATGCCCGCAGGCGCCGCTCAGACCCAGGACGCTCCGGGTATGCGCGTCGCCGTACGCGGTGAAATCATCGAGGTCGCCGGGGACGTGATGCAGGTGCGCGCCAATAGCGGAGAAAACGTGACCATCAACCTCACCCCGAACACCGTGGTGCGCGCGGTGACCCTGGCCAACATCGAAGACATTAAACCTGGCAGCTACATCGGTTCGGCCGCGGTGCCGCAGGCGGATGGGACGCTCAAGGCGCTGGAGGTTCACGTGTTCCCCCCACAAATGGCTGGCACCGGCGATGGCCATCGACCCTTCGATCTGGTCAAGGGCAGCAGCATGACCAATGGTAGCGTCGGTGATCTGGTGGTCAGCAACGGGCGCACCCTGACGGTCAATTACAAGGGCGGCCAACAGACAATCCTGGTGCCGGATGACGTGCCCATCGTCAACCTGGCTCCGGGCGATCGCAGCCTGCTCAAGGTTGGGGTCAAAGTTGTGTTGTTCGCCTCGCAAAGCGTCGATGGTACGCTGACTGCTCAATCGATTTCGGCCGGCAAGGATGGCGTGACGCCACCCATGTGAGCATCTTTCCGGCATGAAAAAGGCGACCCGAAGGTCGCCTTTTTCATGGGAGCCCAGCGCTTATTGCCCGCTGTAGACCTGATCGAAAACTCCACCATCGTTGAAGTGGGTCTTCTGCACGGTTCGCCAGTCACCGAAGGTTTTCTCTACCGAGAGGAAGTCGACTTTCGGGAAGCGGTCGGTGTACTTGGCCAGGACCTTCGGGTCGCGTGGTCGCAGGAAGTTGGCGGCAGCGATTTCCTGACCTTCTGGAGACCAGAGGTACTTCAGGTATTCGTCCGCTGCGGCGCGGGTGCCTTTTTTGTCGACGACTTTATCGACCACGCTCACTGGTGGCTCTGCTTCGGCGGAGACGCTCGGATAGATCACTTCGAACTGGTCGCGACCGAATTCGCGGGCAATCATTTCGGCTTCGTTTTCGAAGGTCACCAGCACGTCGCCAATCTGGTTGGTCATGAAGGTCGTGGTGGCGGCGCGGCCACCGGTGTCGAGTACCGGCGCTTGCTTGAACAGCTTGCCGACGAATTCTTTGGCCTTGTTTTCGTCGCCGCCGTTTTTCAGTACGTAGCCCCACGCCGAGAGGTAGGTGTAGCGGCCGTTGCCGGAAGTTTTCGGGTTCGGCACGATGACTTGCACACCGTCTTTTAGCAGGTCCGGCCAGTCTTTCAGGGCTTTCGGGTTGCCTTTGCGGACGATGAACACGGTGGCCGAGGTAAACGGCGCGCTGTGGTCCGGCAGGCGGGTGACCCAGTTGTCGGGAACCAGTTTGCCATTGTCGGCCAAAGCGTTGATGTCGGTGGCCATGTTCATCGTGATGACGTCAGCCGGCAGGCCGTCGATGACCGACCGGGCTTGTTTGCTGGAACCGCCGAAGGACATCTGCAGGGTGATGTTTTCGTTGTGCTCGGCTTGCCAGTGTTTCTGGAAGGCAGTGTTGTAGTCTTTGTAGAAATCTCGCATCACGTCGTAGGAAACGTTGAGCAGGGTCGGTGCGGCCTGAGCCACGCTACCCAAGGCCAGGCCAGCGGCCAAAAGTGAGGCGCTAAAGAGTCTTTTCACTGCGCATTCCTTGTTCTATTAAAAGTGATGCAAGTTGCCAGCGACTATAGCCGGGGCTTCATATCTCTTTAAAGATTAAAAAGAACTTTGCTTATTCTATTTTTTTGAATAGCGCATTGCCGCAACGTGAACAGAACGCTGCGTCGTGTTCATGATTGTTTTTTGGGCACACCGGGCAGTTGTGCTGCAACTGGGCGCCGCGCATGGCGCTGGCCAGTTCCGCAGTGAAAATCCCGGTGGGCACGGCGATAATCGAGTAGCCGGTGATCATCACCATGGCCGAGATCACTTGTCCCAGTGACGTCTTGGGCACGATATCGCCATAACCGACGGTGGTCAGAGTGACGATCGCCCAGTAGATCCCCTTGGGGATGCTGGTAAAGCCGTGTTCAGGGCCCTCGACCACGTACATCAGCGTTCCGAACACGGTCACCAGGGTGCAGACGCTGAGCAGGAACACGAGGATTTTCTGTTTGCTGCCGCGCAGGGCATCCAGCAGGTAGTTGGCCTGTTTCAGGTACGGGCTGAGCTTGAGTACGCGGAAAATCCGCAGCATCCGGATGATCCGGATGATCAGCAGGTACTGAGCGTCGCTGTAGTACAGCGCGAGGATCCCCGGGACGATGGCCAGCAGGTCCACCAGTCCGTAGAAGCTGAAGGCGTAACGCAGCGGCTTGGGCGAGCAGTACAGACGCAAGCCGTACTCGATGACGAAGATGACCGTGAAGCCCCACTCGATGTAGGCCAGCAGGTCTGCGTAGTTTTGATGGACGCTGTTGATGCTGTCGAGGATCACGATCACCAGACTGGCGAGGATGATTAACAGCAGTGCGCTGTCGAAACGTCTTCCGGCCATCGTGTCGGTCTGGAAAATCATGACGTAAAGCGGTTCACGCCAGTTTTTGCTGCTGTTCATGGAGAGCGCCTGAAGCAATGATCAGCGCAGCCTAGGGTGATTGTCCCTGATAGCGCAAGGCGCACTGTCCACGGCGGCCTGACGCAGTACGCGGGTGCCGGCGCGGATCAGCCAGCAGGCGAGGATGAAGGGTGCGGTGAGCGCCGATAGGCCCAAGGCGCTGAAGCCGGGTGTCAGCAGTATGGCCAGGGCAATGCCGAACAACGGTAGCCAGGGTTGGCGACGTTGCTGGCTGAAGGCAAGGGCGGCGAGCACTGCGTTGTAACCGCTCAAACCCAGCAGCGCGTTTGACGTTTCGTGATGCAGCAAGGCAAAGCACAGACCCGCGGCAGAACCCAGCAGCGCCCATAAGAAAGCGCGGCGGTCGGCGATCAGCAATCCGATAGCAATCAGTGCACCGGCCAGCGGATGACCCAGAAACATGACCTGACCAAGCCCTTTCAACGAGGCTGCGACCAGGTTGAGGGTGTTCATTTCAATCAAGGGTGCAGGAGACTGGGGTGCAGCAAAGTTCAGGAGTAACCAGCTCAATCCAACGAAGGGCGCGGTGTAGGCGGGCAGGCAATGCTGATCGCGGGCGCGCTTGAGCCATTGCTGAGTGAGTATCGCACTCAGGCCACCGCAGGCGATGATCAGCGGCGGCAACATCGCTGACCAGGGGAAATAAAGGCTCAGCAGCAAGCCGAGCAAAACACCGTTGTAACTGAACAGACCGGCCTGACGCTCAGCCTTGGCATAACCGCGACGTTGCGCGGTGAGCAACCCGGCGACACCGCCCAGCAGCGCACCGCCGAGCAAGGCTGGAGCAGTAAACAGAATGGCCAGCAGGCACAGCAGACCAAACAGCGGATGGCGCTGGAGGAAAATCTGGCTGAAGCCGTTGAGCAGGGCAGTGGCCCAGTCGGGGCAGTGGGTGTTGAAGTGGTTTGAGGGCATTTCGAGTCTATGTCTGGTAAACCGAGGCGCCCCCATCGCGAGCAGGCTCGCTCCCACACTGAATCTTTGTTCAGTTGTCAGATCTGCGAACAACACAAATCAACTGTGGGAGCGAGCCTGCTCGCGATGAGGCCGGAACAGGCGCTAAATCAACGTCTCGATGCGCAACGAGTTAGTTGATCCCGGCTGACCGAAAGGCACACCCGCAGTGATCAACAACGTGTCGCCACGCTTGGCCATGCCTTGCGCCTGGGCGATTTCCAGGGCCGTGGAGCAAACTTCGTCAACCTGACGCAATCGATCATTGACCACCGAGTGCACACCCCAGGCCACGGTCAGGCGGCGTGCGGTTTGCAGGTTTGGTGTCAGGTTGAGAATTGGCACTGTCGGTCGTTCCCGCGCTGCCCGCAAACTGGAGCTGCCGGATTCGCTGTAGTTCACCAGCACCGCCACTGGCAGGATGCTGCTGATGCGGCGGATCGCACAGCTGATGGCGTCGGACACCGTGGCTTCGGCCTGAGGCCGGCCGACGTCCAGTTGCGCCTGATAATCCGGGCCGCTTTCGACCTGGCGGATGATCTTGCTCATCATCTGCACCGCTTCCAGCGGGTAATCACCGGACGCGGTTTCTGCCGAGAGCATCACCGCGTCGGTACCCTCGGCCACGGCGTTGGCAACGTCAGTGACTTCGGCGCGGGTCGGTGCCGGGGAGAAGCGCATCGACTCGAGCATCTGCGTCGCCACCACCACGGGTTTGCCGAGCTGGCGGCAGATAGTGATGATGTTCTTCTGAATCTGCGGCACGCTTTCGGCCGGCACTTCCACGCCCAGATCGCCACGGGCAACCATGATCGCGTCGCTCAGCCCGGCAATTTCTCGCAAGTGTTCGACGGCTGACGGCTTCTCGATTTTCGCCATCAGAAAGGCTTTGTCGCCGATCAGTTCGCGGGCTTCGAGGATGTCTGCCGGACGCTGCACAAACGACAGCGCTACCCAGTCCACACCCAGCTCCAGGCCGAAGCTCAGGTCGCGACGGTCCTTGGCGGTCAGTGGGCTCAATTCGAGCAGGGCTTGCGGGACGTTGACGCCTTTACGGTCAGACAGCTCGCCGCCGTTGAGCACCGTAGTGTCGATGGCATCGGCATGTTTGGCGGTCACTCGCAGGCGTAGCTTGCCGTCGTCCAGCAGCAGGTCCATGCCCGGTTCCAGCGCGGCGATGATTTCCGGGTGGGGCAGGTTGACCCGGCGTTGATCGCCGGGCGTTGCGTCCAGGTCCAGACGCAGGGCTTGACCGCGCATCAGTTGAACCTTGCCCTCGGCAAACTTCCCGACCCGCAGTTTCGGACCTTGCAGGTCCATCAGAATCCCCAGCGGGTAATTCAGCTGTTTCTCGACTTCGCGAATCCACTGGTAGCGCTGAGCATGATCAGCGTGGTCGCCATGGCTGAAATTGAGGCGAAAGATGTTCACCCCGGCTTCGACCAGCTCACGGATATCGTCGATTCCGTCTGTGGCAGGGCCAAGGGTGGCGAGGATTTTGACCTTCTTGTCAGGCGTCATGTTTAGGGCTCTCGAGAATCAGGATGGCGCGAAAGTCGTTGACGTTGGTGCGGGTCGGTTCGGTGACGATCAACGCATCCAGCGCGGCGAAGTAGCCATAGCCGTTGTTGTTGTCCAGCTCATCGCTGGCGCTCAGACCCAGGGCGGCGGCGCGAGCGTAGCTGTCCGGGGTCATGATGGCGCCGGCATTGTCTTCGGAACCGTCAATGCCATCGGTGTCGCCGGCCAGCGCATAGACGCCGGGCAGACCCTTGAGGTTATCGGTGAGGCTGAGCAGGAACTCGGCGTTGCGCCCGCCGCGGCCATTGCCACGCACGGTGACGGTGGTTTCACCGCCAGAGAGAATCACACACGGCGCCGCCAGTGGCTGGCCGTGGAGCACAACCTGGCGTGCGATCCCGGCGTGGACCTTGGCCACTTCCCGGGACTCGCCTTCCAGGTCGCCGAGAATCAACGGGCTGAAACCGGCCTGACGAGCTTTCACCGCCGCCGCTTGCAACGATTGCTGCGGTCGCGCGATCAGCTGGAAGTGACTGCGGGTCAGGCCCGGATCACCAGGTTTGACCGTTTCCGATTCGGCGCTTTGCAGCCAGCTGCGCACGGTCGCCGGAACATCAATGGCATAGCGCTTGAGAATAGCCAGGGCTTCGGCCGAGGTGCTCGGGTCGGCCACGGTCGGCCCGGAGGCGATCACCGTTGCCAGGTCGCCCGGTACATCGGAAATCGCGTAGGTGTAGACCGTCGCTGGCCAGCAGGCCTTGGCCAGGCGGCCGCCCTTGATCGCCGAGAGGTGCTTGCGCACGCAGTTCATCTCGCCGATGGTGGCACCGGATTTGAGCAGGGCTTTGTTGATCGACTGTTTGTCGGCAAGTGTGATCCCGGCCGCCGGCAGTGCCAGCAATGCCGAGCCGCCGCCCGAGAGCAGGAAGATCACCCGGTCGTCTTCAGTCAGATCGCTGACCAGTTCCAGCACCCGTTTTGCCACGGCCAGACCGGCCGCGTCAGGCACCGGGTGGGCGGCTTCGACTACTTCGATTTTGTCGCAAGGGGCGCCGTGACCGTAGCGGGTCACTACCAGTCCCGAGACTTCGCCCTGCCAGCAACGCTCGACCACTTGCGCCATGGCCGCGGCGGCTTTACCCGCGCCAATCACGATCACCCGACCACTTCGATCGCTGGGCAAATGGGCTTCAAGGACGTGCTGCGGGTGGGCGGCGTCGATGGCTGTGGCGAACAGCTCACGCAGAAATTGTTGCGGATCGACCGACATGGCGGGCTCCCAATCTTATTGTTTTGGCTGATCGTTCCCATGCTCTGCGTGGGAATGCCTCAATGGACGCTCTGCGTCCGCTTCGGCGGTGACGCGGAGCGTCACGGGATGCATTCCCACGCAGAGCGTGGGAACGATCGGGTTGGTTTATTTATCGCGAATCGAGAAATTCGCCATGTGCTCAAGACCTTTGATCAGCGCCGAGTGGTCCCAGTTACTGCCACCGATGGCCGCGCAGGTGCTGAACACTTGCTGAGTGTTGGCGGTGTTGGGCAGGTTGATGCCCAGCTCGCGAGCACCGGCCAGGGCCAGGTTGAGATCCTTCTGGTGCAGGCTGATGCGGAAGCCAGGATCGAATGTGCCTTTGATCATGCGCTCGCCGTGGACTTCGAGGATCTTTGACGAAGCGAAGCCACCCATCAGTGCTTCACGGACCTTGGCGGGATCAGCACCGTTTTTCGAGGCGAACAGCAGGGCTTCAGCAACCGCCTGGATGTTTAGCGCGACGATGATCTGGTTCGCCACTTTGGCGGTTTGACCGTCGCCGTTGCCACCGACCAGGGTGATGTTCTTGCCCATGCTCTGGAACAGTGGCAGAGCGCGTTCGAAGGCCTGGCTGTCGCCGCCGATCATGATGCTCAACGTGGCAGCCTTGGCGCCGACTTCACCGCCGGACACCGGGGCATCGAGGTATTGCGCGCCTGTTTCGTTGATTTTTGCAGCGAAGGCTTTGGTCGCGGTCGGTGAGATCGAGCTCATGTCGATCACTATCTTGCCTGGACCGACACCGGCAGCCACGCCGTCGGCGCGGAACAGCACGTCTTCGACCTGCGGGGTGTCCGGAACCATGATGATAATGAACTCAGCTTCCTGAGCGACTTCTTTCGGGTTCGCCAGAGCGACCGCGCCAGCGGCCACCAGGTCGGCAGGTGCGGGGTCGTGGTGCGCCGAGAGGTACAGGCTGTGACCGGCTTTTTGCAGGTTCAACGCCATTGGGTGGCCCATGATGCCGGTGCCGATAAATCCGATTTTAGCCATGAGAAAATCCTCTTGTTTTTATTGCTTTATCACAAAATTCGTGGAGTGTCAGTGAGGCCGCTTCGCGGGCGAGCCTCGCTCCTACAGGGGGGCTCGTTCGACGTAGGAGCGAGGCTTGCCGCGATGAACGATGAGGCGGTCTTCAGTCAAATCGCGTTATGGGTTTTCAACCAGCCCAACCCGGCTTCAGTCGTGGTCAGCGGCTTGTATTCACAGCCGACCCAGCCCTGGTAACCGATACGGTCCAGGTGTTCGAACAGGAAGCGGTAGTTGATCTCGCCAGTGCCCGGTTCGTTACGCCCCGGGTTGTCGGCGAGCTGGATGTGATTGATCTCGTCCAGATGGTCTGCCATGGTCCGGGCCAGGTCGCCCTCCATGATTTGCATGTGGTAGATGTCGTATTGCAGGAACAGGTTGTTGCTGGCGACCTGCTCGCGAATCGACAGGGCCTGAGCGGTGTTGTTCAGGTAGAAGCCCGGAATGTCGCGTGTGTTGATCGCCTCCATCACCAGCTTGATGCCCACTGCTTGCAGCTTGTCGGCGGCGTACTTGAGGTTGGCGATGAAGGTCTTTTCAACGGTGGCGGCGTCCAGGCCTTGTGGGCGGATGCCGGCCAGGCAGTTGATCTGGGTATTGCCCAGCACTTTCGCGTAAGCGATCGCCAGATCGACACCCGCGCGGAATTCTTCGACCCGATCCGGCAGGCACGCGATACCGCGTTCGCCCTTGGCCCAGTCACCGGCCGGCAGGTTGAACAGCACTTGGGTCAGACCGTGGGCATCGAGCTGCGCCTTGATTTCGGCGGAGCTGAAGTCATACGGGAACAGGTATTCGACACCACTGAAGCCGGCCTTGGCGGCAGCTTCGAAGCGGGCAAGAAAACCCTGCTCGGTAAACAGCATGGACAGGTTGGCTGCGAAACGCGGCATGGTGGTCTCCTGTAAAGATTCATCGTTCCCACGCTCTGCGTGGGAATGCATCCGGTGACGCTCTGCGCCACCTAAGGGCTGGACGCGGAGCGTCCGGGGCGGCATTCCCACGCGGGAGCGTGGGAACGATCCTTCAACGCAATCAGTCGAGCAACGAAATCGCCGTCGGCGCATCGCTGCCGACCAGCGCCAGATCTTCGAATTCGTTGACGGAGTTGATCTCGGTGCCCATGGAAATGTTGGTCACGCGCTCCAGGATAATCTCGACGATCACCGGAACCTTGAACTCCTCGATCAGCTCTTCGGCCTTGCGCAGGGCAGGGGCGATGTCAGCCGGTTCGAAGACGCGCAGAGCCTTGCAACCCAGGCCTTCGGCAACCGCGACATGGTCGACACCGTAGCCGTTGAGTTCCGGAGCGTTGAGGTTGTCGAAGGACAGCTGCACACAGTAGTCCATGTCAAAACCGCGCTGTGCCTGACGGATCAGCCCCAGATAGGAGTTGTTCACCACGACGTGGATGTACGGCAGTTTGAACTGCGCGCCCACCGCCAACTCTTCGATCATGAACTGAAAGTCATAGTCGCCGGACAGCGCCACGACTTTGCGGCTCGGGTCAGCCTTGACCACACCCAGCGCGGCCGGAATGGTCCAGCCCAACGGGCCGGCCTGACCGCAGTTGATCCAGTGACGCGGTTTGTAGACGTGCAGGAACTGCGCGCCGGCAATCTGCGACAGACCGATGGTGCTGACGTAGCAGGTGTCCTTGCCGAACACCTGGTTCATCTCTTCGTATACGCGCTGCGGCTTGACCGGCACGTTGTCGAAGTGGGTCTTGCGGTGCAGGCTGGCCTTGCGCTGCTGGCAGTCTTGCAGCCAGGCGCTGCGGTTTTTCAGTTTGCCGGCAGCCTGCCATTCACGCGCGACTTCGATGAACACGGTCAGCGCGGCAGCGGCATCGGAAACGATGCCCAGGTCCGGGGTGAACACGCGGCCGATCTGGGTCGGTTCGATGTCAACGTGGATGAATTTGCGGCCTTCGGTGTACACGTCCACCGAACCGGTGTGACGGTTCGCCCAGCGGTTACCCACACCCAGTACCACGTCGGATTTGAGCATGGTCGCGTTGCCATAGCGGTGCGAGGTTTGCAGACCGACCATACCGACCATCAACGGGTGATCGTCAGGGATGGTGCCCCAGCCCATCAGGGTCGGGATTACTGGAATGCCGGTCAGCTCAGCGAACTCCACCAGCAAGTCACTGGCATCGGCATTGATGATGCCGCCACCGGCGACCAGCAATGGCCGTTCAGCCTGATCGAGCATGGCCAGGGCTTTCTCGACCTGCACGCGGTTAGCCGTTGGTTTGGCCAGCGGCAGCGGTTCGTAGGCGTCGATATCGAATTCGATTTCTGCCATCTGTACGTCGAACGGCAGATCGATCAGCACCGGGCCAGGGCGGCCGGAGCGCATTTCGAAAAAGGCTTTCTGGAAGGCATAAGGCACTTGGCCCGGTTCCAGAACGGTGGTCGCCCACTTGGTCACTGGCTTGACGATGCTGGTGATGTCGACCGCCTGGAAGTCTTCCTTGTGCATACGGGCCCGGGGTGCCTGGCCGGTGATGCAGAGGATTGGAATCGAGTCGGCCGAGGCGCTGTAGAGCCCGGTGACCATGTCGGTACCGGCAGGCCCGGAAGTACCGATGCACACGCCGATGTTACCGGCTTTAGTGCGGGTGTAGCCCTCGGCCATGTGCGAGGCGCCTTCAACGTGGCGAGCGAGGACGTGATCGATGCCGCCGACCTTTTGCAGGGCGGAGTACAGCGGGTTGATGGCTGCACCGGGGATGCCAAAAGCGGTATCAACCCCTTCGCGGCGCATCACCAGAACGGCGGCTTCGATTGCTCTCATTTTGCTCATGGTTTTGTGCCTCTTAGGTTTTGTAATTGTATACAAGTGGCTTTGCGCAGAGTGTATTCACGGCGGACGGCGCAGGTCAATCCATTTTATCAAGCGGCTGTTTCATTTGTCAGAAGCCAGAAGTACTGTGGCTTTTCGTCGCACAAGCAGCTTTTCGATAATTATTGTATACAAAAAAATAACTTATTGTGTTCTATTTGTCGCGTCGGGCTTCTCAAGAAAAAGAAACCCAAAGGCTTTCCCCTAACAAGATAAGGACGGCACCCATGAGCGCTTTAACCTTGAAAGACGCAGTTAGCCTGACTGGTCGAGCCATTGCTGCGGGGCGCAAGATCGCCGCGGCACCGCTGACCATCGCGGTACTTGATGCCGGAGGGCATCTGGTGACCTTGCAACGTGAAGATGGCGCGAGCCTGCTTCGCCCGCAGATCGCCATCGGCAAAGCCTGGGGCGCGATTGCTTTGGGCAAGGGTTCACGGCTATTGGCGCTGGACGCGCAGCAGCGGCCGGCCTTTATCGCCGCGCTCAATAGCCTGGGGCAGGGCAGCGTGGTGCCAGCGCCGGGCGGGGTGTTGATTCGCAATCAGCAGGGTGTGGTGATTGGCGCCATTGGCATCAGCGGCGATACCTCTGACATCGACGAGCAATGCGCAATCAGCGCCATCGAGGCGCAGGGGTTGCAGGCGGATGCGGGGGTGACGGCTTGATCAGTGGTGCCTGATCGATAGCAATAGTGAGCAAGCGAACGTCGCCCGGCCCGTCCCACATTAAATCTGTGTTAGCCGAGAATCCGGCAGATGAACTCAGTCTGGTGTGGGAGCGGGCTTGCTCGCGATGGGGGCAACTCGGTCTATTGGCTAAACCCAAATCGCATCCCAAAGCGGATAGTCGCCAATCCGCTTCACAAGTCCTGCCCGCATTGGGTTGGCCACGACATAACGCGCGACTCGTCTCAAACCCTCTTCATGGCGCACGGCGTGATCATGGTAACTCTGTTGCCAAAGGCTTCCAGTTCGCCCAGTGGCAGTGTTGACCGCTCGAGTACTAAAGGATTTGGTCCGGCACATCAGCTCACCCAAAGAATCTTGGTGCAGTTCAACAAGCCAGTGGAAATGATCCGGCATGACTACCCACGCCAGAGAACTTGCCAGTCCTTGTTCCTCAGCCTTTCTGAATTGATGAACCACTAGCCGACCCAGGGTGTAATCCCTGAAAACAGGCTCGCGATTGAGAGTGTTCGCGGTAAGCAGATAGATTCTGTTTTGTTCGGCATAGCGACCGATGCGCAAGCGATGTGATGCTGGCAGTTCAGGCATTCCGTTGCCCTTTCTGTAGAAAATTTACTGAAAGGGTAGATCGGTGAATGCCGGGTAGTGGTGTGGACCTTTAGCTGGATGTGTCTGGTAGATGGCTATCGCGAGCAAGCCCGCTCCCACATTAGATCAGTGTTGGCCACGAATCTTCGGCTGAACTCGTTTTAGTGTGGGAGCGGGCTTACTCGCGATTGAGGGCGCCGCGGTCTACTTGTCCGGCTCGCAGCCCTTGAGCACGAGGCGAATGATGGTCTGTGCCGCCGCTTCATAATCGGTTTCATCGAGCTTGGCCTTGCCGGTGACGACCGAGATTTGCCAGTCGAAATCGGCGTACGTCTGGGTTGCCGCCCAGATGCTGAACATCAGGTGGTTGGGGTCGATTTGGGCGATCTGCCCGCGGTCGATCCAGGTCTGGATGCAGTCGATATTGTGTTTGGCCTGGGCATTGAGCTGCTCGACCTGATCGGGGCTCAGGTGCGGTGCGCCGTGCATGATCTCGCTGGCGAACACCTTGGACGCGAACGGCAGATCGCGGGAGATGCGGATCTTGGAACGGATATAGCCACTGAGCACTTCGCTGGGCACACCGTCGGCATTGAACGGCGTCGAGGCCTGCAGAATCGGCTCGATGATGCTTTCCAGCACCTCGCGATAGAGGTTTTCCTTGGACTTGAAGTAGTAGTAGACGTTGGGCTTGGGCAACCCCGCCTTGGCCGCGATGTCACTGGTTTTAGTCGCAGCGAAGCCCTTGTCGGCAAACTCTTCGCTGGCTGCGCGCAGGATCAGTTCTTTGTTGCGCTCGCGGATGGTGCTCATAAACCAGGTGATTCCTTGCCTGTTCTGGCGGTTGCGCATGGTAGCACCGGCTTTGCGCGGGGCTCAAGAATGCCCCGCAGCGCCTTGTGTCGCGTTATGCTCGACAAAATTCATGATCGAAGGAAGCCTGATCCATGGCAGGAAGCAGTTTGCTGGTGCTGATCGACGACATCGCCGCCGTGCTCGACGATGTAGCCTTGATGACCAAGCTGGCCGCCAAGAAAACCGCCGGCGTGCTTGGCGACGACCTGGCGCTCAACGCCCAGCAAGTTTGCGGTGTGCGCGCCGAGCGTGAAATTCCGGTGGTCTGGGCCGTGGCCAAGGGCTCGTTTCGCAACAAGTTAATCCTCGTTCCTGCTGCATTAGCCATCAGCGCCTTGGCGCCGATGCTGGTGACTCCGCTGTTGATGCTCGGCGGGGCCTATCTGTGCTTCGAAGGCTTCGAAAAACTCGCCCACACGTTCCTTCACAGCGAGGCCGACGACAAGGCCGGCCATGATCAACTGATCGATGCCGTGGCAGATCCGGCCGTCGACCTGGTGGCCTACGAGAGGGACAAGATCAAGGGGGCTGTGCGCACTGACTTCATCCTCTCGGCAGAAATCATCGCCATCACCCTGGGCACTGTGGCCGACGCGCCGCTGATGCAACAGGTCATCGTGCTGTCGGGTATCGCCATCATCATGACCGTCGGCGTCTATGGCCTGGTGGCCGGCATCGTCAAACTCGACGATCTCGGGTTATGGCTAATCCAGAAGCCAGGGCAGGTGGCCAAACGCATTGGCGGCGCCATCCTGCGTGCCGCACCGTACATGATGAAAAGCCTCTCGGTGATCGGCACCGCGGCGATGTTCATGGTCGGTGGCGGGATTCTCACCCATGGTGTGCCGGCGGCTCATCACTGGATAGAAAGCGTGAGCCAGAGCACAGGTGGCTTTTCGCTGATCGTGCCGATACTGCTCAATGCTGTGGCCGGGATTATCGCCGGGGCGGTGGTCCTGGTGGGGGTGATGGCGGCGGGCAAGGTCTGGCGGATGGCGAAGGCCTGAAACGGCGTTCTACAAAACGCCAAAGAAAAAGGCCATTCGATTGAGTCGAATGGCCTTTTTTTCACCCATGGATCGCGTTACTCAGCAATCTGCAACTTGCGCGCCTCGGTGTAGACGTAACGCACTTTTTCGTACTCGAACGGTGAGTTCGTCTGTCCGTAGCGGAATCTGTTCTGGTAGCGCTTGTCGATGCCGCGCAGGACCCAGATTTCCGGATGGTTCTCGCTGACCTTCGAGACATTGAGGAAGTTGATCTGCGATTCCGCCGTGAAGTCGAATACAAGCCCGCCGGTATCACGCAGGTTCGACGGGCCGAGGATCGGCAGGACAATGTAGGCACCGCCCGGGACGCCATAGAAGCCCAGGGTCTGGCCGAAGTCTTCGTTCTGGCGCGGCAGGCCCATCATGGTTGCCGGGTCCCACAAACCTGCGATGCCGATGGTGGTGTTGAGCAACAATCGACCGGTGGTCTCCATGGAACGTTTACCCTTGAACTGCAACAGGCTGTTGAGCAGATTGGGCACATCACCGAGGTTGTTGAAAAAGTTGCTCACACCGCTGCGCAGGAAGCCTGGGGTGATATACCGATAGCCGTCGACCACTGGCAGGAACACCCACTGATCGAAGCGATAGTTGAAGTGGTAGACCCGGCGGTTCCACGACTCCAGCGGGTCATAGACATTCAGCGCGTTCAAGGTCGAGCGTTCGAATTCGCGCTGGTCCAGCCCAGGGTTGAACTTGAGTTTGGTCATGGGCTCGGTGAAACCGTCCTGATCGACCACGGTGGTGGTGTTGGCCTTGCTGTTGTCGGCGTTGGCATAGCCCGTGAAAAGTAACGCAGCGATAAGCAGGAGATGTTTATAACGGGCCCTATCCACGGAAGAACTCCAGCATGGCGTCGCTGTTGACGCGGTAGTTGAGGTTGCCGCAATGGCCGCCATGGGGGTAGACGGTCAGGCGGTCGCCGAAGGTTCTACGCAGAAAACCAAGGTCGCCCGGGCCGAGAATCAGGTCATCGGCGTTGTGCATTACGGCAATCTTCGGGTTGTTGTGCAGGTAGTCCTTGAGTGCATAAAGGCTGACCTGGTCGATCAGTTGCAGCACGCTGCCGCCATCGGTGCGGGCGCGCCACATCGGGATCAGTTGCTCGGTGATGTAACAATCGAAGTCGCATTGCAGGGCACGCTTGAGGAACGGTGTAAGACTGGTGCCTTCGGTGATCGGGTATTTGGGTGGGGTGATCAGGCCGCGGCGGTTGATCAGGTCCGAGGTGAAGGCAATGTCGGCCGCAGAAAAGCGGAACGAGGTACCGATCAGCATGGCCATCTGTTCATTGCTCAGATGCTGTTTGGACTGTTGAAAGTCGTAGAGCAACGCATCGTTGAGATCGATATAGCCTTTTTGCTGAAAGTAGCGAGTCAGTTTGTTCAACACCAGTTCATAAAATGTGGTGCTGTTGTTGATGCCCTTGACCTCGGTCTGGACCAGCTTGTCCAGGTTGGTAATCGAGGTGTAAAGGTTGACCGGAGGGTTGAGCAGCAGGACTTTCTTGAAGTTGAAACTGCGTCGGGTTTCATCCAGCTTGCTGACAAACGCCGCGTCCAGGCCGCCCAGGCTATAGCCGGTGAGGTAGTAGTCGGTGATCGGCAGTTTCGGGTTTTGTGCACGCACGGCCTGCATGACGCGGTACAGGTCCTCGGCGTCATCCTTGGTCACACCTGGCGTGGCATAGCGCGATGCAGCGCTCATGAAGTCGAAGCTGGTTGGCGACGACAGTTGCACCACGTGATAGCCGGCTTTGTAGTAGAGCTTTTTCAGGTATTCGTTAATGCTGCTGTTGTAGGGCGCGCCCGTACCGGAGATCAGGAAAATCAGCGGTGCGGCGTGATCCTGTTTGGCCATCCGGTAGGTGAGCTTCTTCACTGCCCAGAAATTGTCCGGCAGGTTGAACTCACGCTCCGGGCGCAACCTCAGGCTGTAATCAGCCTGATCGATATCCTCATCGGACGGCAGCTCCGGCCGCAAATCCGGTGGGGTAGTAGCAATCGTCGCCTCGAACGGGTTGGTCAGCGGGTAGCCATAACTGACGGCGTCGATATCGACCGCCAGTGCGGACGCACTCAAGATAAGGCCGCCAAACAAGGCAGCGAGGCGCAAGGAACGGAGCATGACTAGATCCCTAAGAAGAAGGTGCCGAGTGAGGTATGCAGGCTATGACCATCGCGCTGTCGCCGAAGTGCCATGCATCGGCACAAATAGCCGGTCCAGACAGCCATAATCGGGGTAATAGTAGCTAGACGATACACTTTGCAGCTGTTTGGTGGACAGTTATCTGTGCAACGCGCTTGCATACCCTCGTCGGGCGATTAAGCTGAGCGCCGTTTTCGTTTATCGGAGTGCTTCATGTCCCGTCGTCTGCCCGTGATTCTGCTGCTTATTGTCTTGCCATTATGGCTGGCCGCCAGTTATGGCATGCGTTATGGGCTTATGGAGGATGCCCGGTGGGTTGGCGTCTGTGTCGATGAGGCGAGCCGTTGGGAGTGCCAGGCGCGTTCGACCCTGGGGCTGATGATTCATTTCAAGATCATGGGCTGGACTGCGCTGGCAGCGGCGATCATTGGGTTCCTGGTGCCGGGGCGTGCCGGATGGAGTCTGGCGGTGCTGTCACTGTTGTTCGGCTTTCCGGCGCTGGCGTTGTATAACGTCAGTCTTGCGGTGTTTGCGGTGGTGATTGGGGCATTGCGGTTGGTCCGGGCGCCGGACGTTGCCGCTTGAGCTGAATCGCGAGCGAAAAAAAGGGATGACCGTGGTCATCCCTTTTTTGTACCTGTCGATCAGCCCTTGCGAGCCCGCAAACTGCGCCACAACGCAGCGACCATCAACACACTCACCAGCGCCCAGCCCCAGGCCTGCTGGTTTTGCAGGCCTTCGCGGTACAGCTGCGGGGCGATGCCGGCACCGATGATAAAGGTCAGCAAGGCGACCTCCCGGCGCGCAACGCTGATCGGGCGGCACAGGTAAACCAGCGCCGGCAGCAACAAGGCTGCGCTCGGGAAGCTGCGATAGCGTGGGTCGAACACCAGCTCCAGCATCATCACCGCTGTGGCAAAGCCTGCGGCCGCCAGCAGCCAGCCAGCGCGCTGTTCCAGCCAGTTGAAGGCACACTTGCGCCATGCGGTTTTGGCGCTCAGGGCAAGTGCTGCGTGGGCCAGCACCAGCAGATTCAAGCCGACCAGCAATCCGGCCCAGATCCATTCGCCGGCAAAGCGGCTGGTGACTCGTGCCAGTTCGCCCCAGGCGCCGATGGAGCAGGCGCCCAATGCGCCGAGCAGCGGCAGGAGCAGAGCTGTGCGAGTGCTGCGCACGCGACCGCCGAGGATCAGCGTGCCGAGGAAAAGCAACCCACCGATGCCCAGCCATTGAGGCCAGAAGGGCAGATTCGACACCGGCCCGGCCAATACACCCTTGTCCTGACGATCTGCATCGAACAGCCCCCAGTAGCCGCCGACAGCCCCCTCGCTGGCGCGCTTCCAGGGTTGGTCGAAGGCTTCAATCAGGTTGTAGTGCCAGCCATTGTGCTCAGCCAAGGCGACAAAACCACGAATGAACTTGGCTTCGTTGACCCGGCTTGGCAGCGCCGTTTCGCGCTGGCGGCCTTCGCTTGGCCAGCCGGTTTCGCCAATCATCACGTCTTTGGGGGCGAAGCGATTGCCAAATACCTGGCGGACTTGCGCGACCTGATTGAGGGCGGCGTCGATGTTGGACGGATCATCTTCCCAATACGGCAGCAAATGGATGGTCAGGAAATCTACTGCCGGGGCGATTTCCGGGTGCTTGAGCCAGAACTCCCAGACATCGGCGTAGGTCACCGGCTGTTTGACGTGGCTTTTCACCTTGAGAATCAGCTTGGCCAACTGGGCTCCGGTGACTTCCTTGCGCAGCAGGGCTTCGTTGCCGACGATCACCGAGGTCACTACATCCGCGTTGGCATTGGCCGAGGCGATCAGCATGTCGACTTCCTTGGCGGTATCCACCGGGTTGCTGTTGACCCACGCGCCGATCATCAGCTTCAAGCCGTGCTTGCGCGCCAGGTCGGGAAGGGCTTCGAGACCGGTCATGGAATAGGTGCGAATGCATTCGAAGCGGGTCGCCAACAGCGCAAGGTCGGCGTCCATGCGTTCGGGGCGCAACTTGAATGGTTCGTCGAACGGTGATTGGTCTTTATCGAACGGGGTATAGGAGGCGCATTGCAGCTTGTGCCTGGCGCTGGCTACATCCGGTAGCAGTACCGGTTGGCCGAGACCGTACCAGAAGCCGCAAAGCGCAAACAGGCCAAGCAGACAGGCGAATAGATAAGGTAAGAAAGGAAAGCGGGCAGTCGCGGGCATGGTCAGGCCGTCTGGGAGCAAAGCCGCGCATCTTACCTGCATTTGCCGCGTGCTTGGGGGGCTGCATAAATTTGACAAGCAATGTTCGGGCGGTACCCGGTGAGGTATTCCTCATTGTCACGATTACTGGCGTTCTGATGTCGTTTCTCGTTGCCTTGAGGTCGCAGCCAGAGCAGGTCGTCGCGCACGTCAGGTTGATGATCGAAGCATCAGTACTCCGCTGATATTCGGACGGGTTTGGCAATGAAGCGTGAAGGGGGCGCAAGTGACCTGTGTGGCTGGTTCGTTAGTTCAAATTCGGATGCCAGAAGTCCCTGGCCAAGGCGCTGTGACGAGTCATAGCCCGCTATGGCGAGGAGCAGCAACGCAGGATAGGGGCTTGTGGCGCCGAAGTTGACTAACAGAACCAGCCACACAGGCCAAAAGGCACCATAGCAATAAGTTGACGCCGCTCGGCATCCGTCGGGCGCAGCACTTTCGGGGAAGTAACGATGAAGATGCGACAACTCTTAGGTGCAGGTGCCGCTCTGGTACTTGCGATTGGTTCCAGCGTGGCCAGTGCCGACGGCAAAACCCTGAGCATCGGCTATGTCGACGGCTGGTCCGACAGCGTGGCGACGACCAACGTGGCGGCTGAAGTGATCAAGCAAAAGCTCGGTTATGACGTCAAGCTGCAGGCCGTTGCGACCGGGATCATGTGGCAGGGCGTTGCCACCGGCAAACTCGACGCGATGCTCTCGGCCTGGCTGCCGGTGACTCACGGTGAGTATTGGGCCAAGAACAAGGACAAGGTGGTCGACTACGGTCCTAACTTCAAGGACGCGAAAATCGGCCTGATCGTACCGGAGTACGTCAAGGCGAAGTCCATCGCCGACCTGAAAGATGACACTACCTTCAAGAGCAAGATCGTCGGGATTGATGCCGGCTCAGGCGTGATGCTCAAGACCGATCAGGCCATCAAGGATTACGGTCTCGATTACAAGCTGCAAGCCAGTTCCGGTGCGGCAATGATTGCCGAACTGACCCGTGCTGAAGAGAAGAACGAGTCCATCGCTGTCACCGGCTGGGTGCCGCACTGGATGTTCGCCAAGTGGAAACTGCGCTTCCTCGACGATCCTAAAGCCGTTTACGGCGCTGCCGAAACCGTCAACAGCATCGGTAGTAAAGATCTGGAGAAGAAGGCTCCGGAGGTCGCTGCCTTCCTGAAAAAATTCCAGTGGGGGTCCAAAGACGAGATTGGCGAAGTCATGTTGGCGATTCAGGATGGTGCCAAGCCTGAAGCTGCTGCCAAGGACTGGGTGGCCAAGCACCCGCAACGTGTTGCCGAGTGGACCGCCAAATAACCTTACCACGCGTCTGAATAGCAGGTATCAAGACCGTCTGGCGTTCGCGCCAGGCGGTTTTTTTCTGTGCGCCAGGCATGGCGCGTTGCGCGTCAGCGCAACCAGCTTGGATGTGGTGGCCACGCTTGGGGCTCAATGAGGCGCGTGCTTGTAACTCGGCATTCAATGGTCGAGGCCCTTGGCGGAACTCCGGAGCCCTCCACATGAATCAGGCGCTGGCAAAGAAACTATGGGATCGACTCGGGCTGGTCTCGATACTGGACACGATACGCCGGCTTAACCGCTTAACCTGAACCGCCGTATACGGAACCGTACGTACGGTGAGAGGACGGCGGATGTGAATCCGCCTCCTACTCGATTTAAAGCTATAACTCCACAGGGGGTATTTGTGCGATCTTCGCGCCATTCGCTTGCTGGAGTTGCTTGATGCCGACATTTCTCACCGATCACCCACTGCTCTGTGCCCTGGCCCTGGTCCTTATCGACATCTTTTTGTGGCGGTTGATTTCAGCCAGTGGCAGCAACTGGAAACTGGTGGTGCGGCTGGTGATTTTCTCGTTGTTCAGCGCGCTGCTGTTCAACGAGGGCATGAACCCGATGGAAACGCCGCCGTGGCCGGAGAATGTGCCGTTGCACCTGGCCGCGACCGGTCTGCAGATCGGTTGGTGGTTGTTCGGCGCGCGGACCCTGACGGTGCTGCTCGGTACCCTGATGATGCAGCGGGTCGGGCACACCGGGCGGTTGTTGCAGGATTTGCTCGGCGCGGTGATTTTCCTGATCGCGATCATTGCGGCGCTGGCCTACGTGCTCGATTTGCCGGTCAAGGGTGTGCTGGCGACTTCCGGGGCGGTGGCGATCATTGTCGGTCTGGCGCTGCAAAGCACCCTTAGCGATGTGTTCTCCGGCATCGTCCTGAACGCCACCAAGCCCTATCAAATCGATGACTGGATCTCGATCGATGGCACCGAAGGTCGGGTGACCGATATCGACTGGCGGGCGACGCGCTTGCAAACGACTCAAGGCAGCATGGCCGTGATCCCCAACTCCCTGGCGGCAAAAGCCAAGATCATCAATTTCAGCCGGCCCCGCGACATATTCGGTCTGTCCGTGAGCCTGCAGATCAGTCCCCATGCCCGGCCGCAAACGGTGATCGAAGCCCTGGAGCGCGCCATGCAGGGGTGTCGGCCACTGCTCGGCAGGCCAGCACCCAATGTTGCGCTGAAAAGCTCCAGCAGCGATGGGGTGGAATACGAAATCAGCGGGTTTGTATCGTCCATGGCTCAGAAGCGTGAAGTACGCAATCAGCTGTTCGATCTGGCGTATCGGCACTTGAGGGCGTCGGGTGTGAGCCTGTTGTCGACGGTGGAAAGCGCGACGCCGGCCAACTACTCACGGCCCCGGGCGCTGCTGGAAAGTTCGAATATTTTCTCGACCTTGCGTCAGGAGGAGAAAGACACCTTCAGCCAGAACATGACCCTGCAAACCTTCCGTGCCGGCGAGATGATCCTGGCCACTGGCGAGGTCAGCGATCATTTGTTCATTATCGAGTCCGGTGTGGTTTCGGTAGCCCTGAGCCGTGCCGGCACCAAGTTCGAAGCCGGGCGCATGGGGCCGGGAGAGGTGATCGGCGAGGCCGGGATCCTCTCCGATCAGGCCGTGATCGCCGATTTCTCGGCCAAGACCTTTTGCACCTTGTATCGCATCGAGAAGGAGTACTTGAAACCTTGCCTGGATGCGCGCCGCGATATCAGTGATGCAATGAAAAACCTGCTGGATTTCCGCCTGCACACCGCACACACCCTGACTCAGGAAGTGCCAAAAGTGATGGAGAAAAAAAAGGGCTTTTTGCAGTGGTTGCGCAGCAGGGCCTAGAGAGGTGGCCTGTTTATTGAGGGTGTCTGGTCTGACGCCTATCGCGGGCAAGGAGTAGGCGACTCGGTCTATCGGAGTCGTCGTTCCACCGATTGGTATCCTCAACTTCCAAAAAATTGGTTATTTGTGCAACTCACAGGCGGGGCTAACGTATCTACACCCCCACTTGTTATGGAGCACACCATGCAACCTCGTATCGATTTCTACACCGCTTCGCCGGATGCCTTCAAAGCCATGTTGGCGCTGGAAACTGCGGTATCGAAACTGCCACTGGAAAAAAGCCTGGTCGAGCTGGTCAAGCTGCGCGCTTCGCAGATCAATGGCTGTGCATTCTGCGTCGACATGCACACCGCTGATGCCCGTAAGGGCGGTGAAACCGAACGTCGTCTGTATGCGGTTTCGGTCTGGCGTGAAACGCCGTTTTTCACCCCGCGCGAACGTGCCGCACTGGCCTGGACCGAAGCCCTGACCCGACTCTCGGAAACCCACGCGCCGGATGAAGATTACGCACTGCTGAGCGCTGAATTCAGTGCCAGCGAAATGGTCGACCTGACCATGGCGATTTCCACAATAAATAGCTGGAACCGTCTTGCGGTAGGCTTTCGCAAGTTCCCGCAGGAATGAATCTGAGGCTCAATGAGCATCGGCAGACGGCGCGGCCGGTGGTTTGACCTTGCGCATCAAGGGCACCATCGCCGTGGCGATGATGAAGCAGGCCATGATCATCAGAAACGCGTCGCCATAGGTTTGTGTCTGGGCTTCGCGCCATGTCAATAGCCACAGTTGATGAAGGCTGGCGGTAACGCCCTGGTCGCCGGTCTGACCGAGGGCGGCGAAGTTACCGCCCACCTGCGTCAGCCACTGGTTCAAGGCTTCGTTGCTGCTATTGAGATGCTCGGCCAGTCGGGTGAAGTGCAGGTTGGTGCGGTCATTGAGGATGGTCGCGCAGGCAGCAATGCCAATCGCACCACCCAGATTACGCATCAGGTTGAACAACCCCGAGGCGTGCTTCAACCGAGACGGGGCCAGCCCACCGAGGGTCAAGGTCACGGCCGGCGGCACCGCCAATTGCTGGGCGATACCACGCAAGGCTTGCGGCAGTATCAATTCTCTGGCTCCCCAATCGTGGGTGATCGGGCTGAAATCCCACATCGACAAGGCAAACAGCCCCAGGCCGGTCATCATGATCCAGCGCAGGTCGATGCGGTTGGCCAGGAAGGCATACAGCGGAATCGCCATAATCTGGAACACCCCGGTGGAAAACACCGCAAGACCAATGTCCAGCGCGCCGTAGCCGCGTACCCGTCCGAGAAACAGCGGTGTCAGGTAAATGGTCGCGAAAAGGCCGATGCCAGTGACGAAGGAAAAGAAACAACCCAAGGCAAAATTGCGGTCTTTCAACGCCCGCAGATCAACGATCGGGTTGCCCACGTGCAAGCTGCGACCGATAAAGGCCAGTCCCGCCAACCCGGAGATCCATGCGGTCGTGAGGATGGTGCTGTCGCTGAACCAGTTCCAGCGCGGGCCTTCTTCGAGGGTGTATTCCAGGCAACCGAGAAACAGTGCCATGAAGACCATGCTCAGGTAATCGGCGCCCTTGAGCAGCGACAGTTCCGGCTCGTCGATTTTCACCAGCATTGGCACCGCCACCGCGACGAAAATTCCCGGTACCAGGTTGATGTAGAACAGCCAGTGCCAGGATGAGATATCGGTGATCCAGCCACCGATCACCGGGCCCAGGGTCGGAGCCAACGAAGCCACGGCGCCGATGGTCGCTGCGGCGATCACCCGTTGTTTGCCGGTGAAGAAAAAGAACGCGGTGGTGAACACCAGCGGGATCATCGAACCGCCGAGAAACCCTTGCAACGCGCGGAAGGCGATCATGCTCTGGATGTTCCAGGCCGCGCCGCAGAGCAAGCTGGCCAGGGTGAAACCGACCGCCGAGACGCAAAACAGCCAACGTGTGGAAAACACCCGAGAAAGCCAGCCCGAGAGCGGGATAACAATGATTTCGGCGATCAGGTAACTGGTCTGCACCCAGGCGGTTTCGTCGGTGCCGGCCGAGAGCCCGCCACCGATGTCGCGCAACGACGCCGAGACAATCTGGATATCCAGCAGAGCAATGAACATACCGATGCACATAGTGGCGAAGGCGAACACCTTGGTCGCGGTCGCCATGGTACTGGCATCGAAGGGCTGAGCCCGGGCAGCGAGGGCGCGACTCATGGTGCGCTGGCCTGGGCGACGGCCGCCGAGGGTTCTTTATGTTCGGCTTTCGTATCGACTGACGCGGTCACCGAAAGGCCCGGACGCAGTTGGCCCAGCACTGCGTCAGCCGGATCGAGGATGATTCGCACCGGCACGCGCTGGACGATTTTAGTGAAGTTGCCCGTAGCGTTTTCCGGCGGCAACACGCTGAACTGTGCGCCAGTCGCCGGGGCCAGGCTGTCCAGGTGGCCGTGGAACTCCCGACCGGGCATCACATCAGCGTGGATACTGACCCGCTGGCCGGGAACCATGAGTCTGAGCTGATCTTCCTTGAAATTGGCATCGACCCACAGGCCGCTGGCCGGTACCACCGAGAGCAGTTGCGATCCGGCCTGGGCATAGGCGCCCACCCGCGCCCGACGGTTGCCGATCACGCCATCTGCAGGCGCGCGCAACTCGGTGTAACCGAGGTTCAATCGGGCGATATCCCGCTCGGCCTGGGCTTGCATCAACGCCGCTCTGGCCTGCTGTTTCTGAGTGGCGATCACGTTCAACTGGCGCTGGGTGGCGAGCAGTTCAGCCTGCGCCCGGGCGCTGAGGGCTTGCGCGGTTTTGAAGGTGGCGTCTGCCCGTTGCGCACTCTCCACAGACACTGCGGAACTGCCGACCAGGCGTTTGTAGCGCGCATTGTCGTCGCGTGAGCGCGACATCTCCGCGCCCGTGGCATCGATCCCCGCCCGGGCCTGATCAATCACCGCGTGTTGCAGTTGTTCGGTGGCGTCGAGGTTGGCCAGCAAGGCTTCTTCGGCAGCTACCGCACCCTCGGCCTTGGCCAGGCTGGCGCGGTAATCCCGTGAGTCGAGACGGATCAGTACGTCACCGGCATGCACCTGTTGGTTGTCGGTCACCAGCACTTCTTCGATGTAGCCGGCCACTTTCGGCCCGATCACCGTGACATCGCCGCCGATGTAGGCATCGTCGGTATCTTCGATAAAGCGCCCGCTGGTCCACCAGTGCAGGCCATAGAGCCCGATCAGCACCAGCGCAGCGGCGGCCAGAATCATCAGCATCAGGCGCTTGAGCAGTGCAGGCCTGGGTGGGTTCAGTGCGGTAGCGATTCCGGGCTCTTCAACTGCAGTCATGCTGGTCATGGCAGGGTACCTGTCGGATCAGATAAATATTACGCGTGTAATATGATGCATGTAATATTGGCTCGCAAGCGAAATTTCCTGCCAGTCGTCAGGTGGGTTTAATACAACGGTTGTTTGAAGCGCGTCAGGAGCGCAGCGCCTGGTTGAACAAGCGCTTGCTCAGACGAAGGTTGAACGGGGACTGGATGCTGACTTTCAGGTACTACGCCAACCGGGAAAGAAAAATGCGCGGGATCTGCATGATTCAATACTCGGGTTGTTCAGCACCGACCACCAACACACTACAAGGCATCTTGTAGAGCAGGTGCTCTGCCGTACTGCCGATAAGTTTGTCCAGGCCATGCGGGCTCACTTTGCCCATGACGATGACATCGACGTCATGGGTGTCGGCATAACTGGCGAGGACCTTGGCCGGATTGCCCATGATCAGGTGGCGCTGCCCGGTCGGTATGCCGTTGCGTTCGGCCAACGCGTTGAAGGCCTCATCCTGAATGTCATACATGGTCTTGGCCATGCTTGAGGAGAAGAAGGATGAACCGCTGGCAAAGCCGAACTCTGACGAGGTGATCGATGACAGGTCATAGGCGTACAACACATCGATTTCGGCGTTGCATCGCATCGCCAGTTTCACCGCTTCGCGGATGATCCGGTCATTGAAGCCCGGGTTCTGGTCACTGTGATGGAGGGGGTCCACCGCTGCGACGATCTTGCGCGGCAAGGCATGACGGGTATTGCTCACAAAATGCAACGGTACAGGGCACTGGCGCATCAGGTGCACATCGAGAGGCGTGAACATGATCCGCGTCAACAGCGACTCGTGCTCCAGGGCCTTGATCAGCATGTCCATGGGTTGTTCGTTGAGGTGGACAAGGATTTCTTCCAGTGGACGTTCGACCCATGTCACTTCGGTGGTCACATCAACACCAATTTTGCGCAGGGGCCTGGCCTGTTCCTCAAGCCACTGGCGGTGCCGCCCGACGTAGCCCAAACGCATTTGCTCCAGCGCTTGCTCATTGACCAGGCCCGCTGTCGCCAGGCCCTCGAGATAATCAAAAGCCACGATGTGCAGCGCTGCACCTTCGGCCCTGGCCAGGGCGGCGGCCCTGTCGAAGGCTGCGCTGTGCTGCATCAATGGCGAAGTCACCAGCATGAAGCGTTTTTGTCTGGACATGACAAACCTCCCAAACAGTAAAGACAGCGGTCCCTCAGGGCCGTGACTGGACATCAAGTGGCAAGACGATTATCTGATCATGCCGCCAGTACGAGCAAACGGGTTGATTGGCATCAACGTCAGCCGGGGTGTCCGACGTGTGGTCGGGGATGAAGCGCCCGGTAACTGACTGGCGTTCAGGGCGTCAGTACGAGCGCCCCTTTGAACTGTCCTTGTCGCAGGCAGGCGAGGGCGGTATTGGCATCTTTCAGAGCAAAACAGGTGACATGGGAGCGAATGGGGGTATGACGAAATTCGGCGAAGAACGCCTTGCCGTCCTCGCGGGTCAGATTGGCCACCGAACGCAGTACTCGTTCACCCCACAGCAGTTGATAGGGAAAAGCCGGAATATCACTCATATGAATGCCGGCGCAGATCACACAGCCGCCCTTGATCGTCGCGGCAAGGGCCAGTGGTATCAAGGCCCCGACGGGGGCGAATATCAGCGCGGCGTCCAGCGGTTGCGGTGGCGGTTGTTCTGAAGACCCGGCCCAGACAGCGCCCAGTTTTCTGGCGTAATCCTGGCCTTGTGTGTCGCCAGGGCGGGTGAAGGCATACACCTGCTGGCCACGTGTTAGCGCGATTTGTATGACCAGATGAGCGGCGGCGCCAAAACCATAGAGACCCAGTCGCCGCGCTGTCCCCGCCAGCCGCAAGGCGCGATAACCAATCAGCCCGGCACACAGCAACGGAGCAGCCTCGACAGGCGGCAGCGCGGCTGGAATGGTGAGGCAAAAGCGCGCATCGGCGAGGACGTAGTCGGCATAACCTCCATCGAGCTGACACCCCGTGAAAAGTGCCCGATTACACAGGTTCTCCCGTCCTGCCAGGCAGAAAGCACAGTGTCCGCAGGCCCAGCCTAACCAGGGAACGCCGACCCGTCTGCCGATCCAGTAAGGTGCCACTTGCGAGCCGACCGCCACGACCTGACCAACAATTTCATGCCCCGGAACCCGCGGCAGCACCGCTTGAGGGAGCTCGCCGTCGAACAGGTGCAGATCAGTACGGCAGACACCGCAGGCCAGCACCTTGATCAGCAATTGATGGGGGGCAGGTGTCGGGACTGGACGCTCTTCCAACTGCAACGGCTGACCAGGGGAATGTAAAACCATGGCGCGCATGACCATTCTCCAGAGTAAGTGATATTAATCACTGTAGTTCGCAGGAGCAGACCGAACGAGAACCCTGGGGACCGGAGGCTACGGTGGTAAGCGCCGCACATCGCTGCGGCCGTCAATGCTCGCGTAACCGGGGAACATAGGCTTGGACGCATCAGTCAAACACTATGTGGGTATGTATGAAGCCGGTATCGGGGGCATACCACCTGGAGGAGGTTATTAAATGATTCATTATTCCTCTCAGCAAACGACCTTGCATGACCGGGCTGCTGCCGGTCGTAGCCTGGTGGAGCCGCTGCTTAAATACAGCGCAAAACCCGATGTCATTGTCCTCGCCTTGCCCCGAGGGGGTGTCCCGGTGGCCTATGAAGTGGCCACAGCCCTGGAGGTTCGCCTGGACCTGATGCTGGTCCGCAAGCTCGGCGTTCCTTCTCACCAGGAGTTCGCCATGGGTGCCATTGCCAGCGGTGGCATACAAATAGTGAATGAGGATGCGCTACGGGCTAACCACATTGATCAACGCACACTCGAGGCCGTGGCCGCACGGGAAGCGCAGGAGCTGCTGCGCCGCGAGCGCATCTACCGGGCAACGCGTCCGCCCGTGGCGTTGCAAGACCAGGTGGTGATTCTGATCGATGACGGGCTGGCCACAGGGGCTTCAATGATGGCCGCAGTACACGCCGTGCGCCTGCAAAAACCGGCACGCATCGTTGTCGCTGTACCGGTGGCGCCACTGGAGACCGCGGAGGCGCTGCGTAGCGAAGTGGATGAGCTGGTTTGCCCGCTCACCCCCGAATGGCTGATGTCGATCGGCAGTTGGTACGCGGATTTTTCCCAGACCCCGGACGAAGAGGTTATTGATTTGTTGCAACGCGCCTGGCAACGCGAATCGAATTCGGGGCAGGGAGTGCCTTAAGGCAGTCCAATGCTAAAGCCACAGCGTCGCAATCTGGAACTGGCGGACGTCGAGTTAGCCGCTGATTTGCGTTTGCCTGCAGCCGCAGGCGGATTGGTGGTGTTCGTCCATGGCAGTGGCAGCAGTCGCTCGAGCCCACGTAACCAGCAGGTTGCACAATCTCTGGCCCAGCGCGGTCTGGGCACGCTGCTGTTCGATCTACTCACCGAGCAGGAACAACACGTGGACTACCTGACCGGAGAGTTGCGCTTTGATATCGCGCTGCTCTCCAGACGACTGGTGGGTGTGATCGACTGGATAGGGCACAGGGCTGAATTGAAATCGTTGCGCATCGGGCTGTTCGGCGCGAGCACCGGGGCCGCAGCGGCGTTGTTGGCAGCGGCGCTGCGCCCGGACGTGGTGCATGCCGTGGTCAGCCGGGGAGGGCGGACCGACCTGGCCGGGGCAGCGCTGGCCCTGGTGAAGGCACCCACCTTACAAATCGTCGGAGATCAGGACCCGACGGTGCTTGGCCTTAACCGCCAAAGCGCCCTGGCCCTGCAGTGTGAGCACCGGCTGGACGTCATCGCCGGAGCCACCCACCTTTTTGAAGAACCAGGAGCCCTGGAGAAAGTCGCCAGCCTGGCTGGCGACTGGTTTGAGGTGTATCTGCACACGCCGGCAAAAAAAACGCCCGAATGAGCCAAACCTTGGAGCACGGCTTGCCGACGATGGCGATCTCAAGGACGCCATCGCCGGCAAGTCGTGCTCCTACAGGTGTGCGGATATCACACACCAAACGGAAAGGTTTCGTCCTCCGGTTCCAGTTCCTGGCTTTTCGGCAGGTGCAGTGCGGTCACCGGTTGCGTCTGTTCAATCCAGACCATGGCGTCGAATTGCTCGGCCAGCACCGCCTGGAAGTAGTGGCTGGCGAGCTCGCTTTCAGGTCGGTAAATCACCCCAATGGCCCGCTCCAGCAGTGGCTCGCTGAGGGCCTGGCGCAACGCTTCTCGCTGAGGATCGCGCCAGTCGGTCAATGACGCAGCGATGCCCGCCTCAAGGAACTGATACTCCCAACTGTCCGTTCGAGATGGCCGGATGTCCTTGATGTGCATGTCGCCATCCCAGTCATCGGCCGCCGCCACCTGGCCGCGGTCGGTGCTCATGCCGATCAGCACGACGTCGCGCCCATAGGCGCTGCGGCACAGCTGACCGATATTGAACTGGCCCTTCCAGCCCATCTGTGTGGCGGCGGCATTGCCGATATGGGAGTTGTGCGCCCACACCACGGCCCTGGCTTGAGGGCCACGATGCTCGAGCAGCGCACACAAGGTGTCGAACATATGCCTGTCACGCAGGTTCCAGGAGGTGGTCGAGCCTCGATAAATCGCTCGGTAGTATTGTTCCGCCGCCCGAACGACCTGGGCGTTTTGCGTGGCATTGAAGAAAGCTTCGTCGTCCTGGATAAGCCCGGCCATTTGTTCGGCCAATATGGCATTGAGCTGCTCGATCACCGCTTGCTCACAAGGCATGACGCCGCCGCGCTCGACAAAATGGCCATATAGCGCAGGATCATCCTGCCAGGGTGTCAGACAGCCATAACGCTGTCGTGCTTCGTGCGCAAGCTGAGGGTCGCCCAGGTCCAGGTAGTTCAAGACCTCGCGAATGGAATTGCGCAAACTGTAAACGTCCAACCCGCGAAACTCGACACGCAGCTCGGAGGCTTTCTGGCTGTTGTGCTGATGAAGCCAGTGGGCGAAAGCCCTCACATCGGTATTGCGCCACATCCAGGTCGGGAATCGGCTGAAGATATGACGTTTCCAGGCCGAAGGCGCCAGCCCGCGGACGTAACGGTCAACGTGGCCCGCATCCGGCCAGTCCGCTTCGACGGCAACAATATTGAACCCATGCTGCTCAATCAGCCGTTGGGTGATGGCCGCCCGGGTTCGATAGAAGTCGCTGGTGCCATGGCTGGCCTCACCGATCATCACCACACGAGCATCGGCGTAACGGTCGAACATCTCGCCGAAGGTCTGCGAATTCAACGCCGGCAGCTCCTCAGCGTACTGGCGTAACAAGGGGACAATGGAGGTCTGCACCCCGTTGGCACGGGAGCCGGGAAGTTTCTTCGAGAAGTCCTGGAAAGATGGGCTCATGAGCGTCATTCCGATGAGAGTGGATTGCCCGACGTGCAGCGCTCTGGGGCATCACGTCGACTGCCGGGGCAGCGCTGACTTGAGGGGCATTAGCGCGGGGAATTCTTCAGGCGTCAGGGTTTCCTTTTCCAGCAAGAGTCTGGCGCCGGCATCCAGATCAGCCCTACGGTCCTCAAGCAACGCCTTGGCGCGACTGTAGGCTTCATCGAGCAGGGCTCTGATGCCGAGATCGATTTCCCGCGCGGTTTGTTCCGAGTAATCCTTCTCCCCCCGATTCAACATGTGTTCGCCCAGGAAAGTGGGGGTCTGTCGCTCCAGCACCGACTGCCCGAGCTCCGTACTCATGCCGAAGCGGGTAATCAGTTGCCGGGCGATATCGGTCGCCCGGGTCAAGTCGTCCGCCGCTCCCGTGGAGATCTGGCCATAGGCGATGTACTCGGCGGCCCGCCCGGCCATCAACACTGCGATGCGGTCCTTGAGCATCTGACAACTGATCAGAAAGTGATCTTCGGTCGGGCGTTGCAGGGTATAGCCCAACGACCCGATAGCGCGGGGAATGATCGAGACCTTGTGCACCGGATCCATTCCCGGCAAGGTGCTGGCGGCCAGCGCATGGCCCATTTCGTGATAGGCGACCACCAGACGTTCTTGTGGCTGCAGCAAGCTGCTCTTGCGCTCCACTCCGGCGACGATACGCTCCACCGCAGCGGTGAAATCATCGAGGCTGACCGCCTGGGCACCGCGACGGGTTGCGACGATAGCGGCTTCATTGATCAGATTCGCCAGGTCCGCGCCGGTGAAGCCGGTAGTGATCTCGGCAATGCGCCCGCAGTCGACGCTGAGCTCAACGGTGATTTTCTTGATATGCACTTTGAGAATCTCGAACCGGCCCTTGCGGTCCGGGCGATCAATGACGATCTGACGATCGAAGCGGCCGGCCCGCAGCAGCGCCGGGTCGAGGACTTCCGGACGATTGGTGGCGGCCAGCAGAACCACGCCTTCGCGGGGATCGAAGCCATCGAGCTCCGCCAGCAGTTGGTTGAGTGTCTGCTCTTTTTCGTCGTTGCCACCGAACGCACCGATCCCCCGCATCTTTCCCAGGGCATCCAGTTCGTCAATGAAAATGATGCAGGGTGCCGCCTGACGAGCCTGTTCGAACAAGTCGCGGACCCGGGCGGCGCCAACGCCGACGAACATCTCGACGAACTCGGAGCCGGAGATGGAGAAAAACGGAACCCCGGCTTCACCGGCGATGGCCTTGGCGACCAGGGTTTTACCGGTTCCGGGAGGGCCAACCAGCAAAGTCCCTTTGGGGATGTGGGCACCCAAGCGGGTGTACCTGGCCTTGTCTTTCAGAAACGAGACAATTTCCACCAGCTCGGCCTTGGCTTCGTCAATACCGGCTACATCGGCGAAGGTCACGCCCGTATCGCGTTCGACGAATACTTTGGCCCGCGACTTGCCGACACTCATCAGGCCACCAAGGCCCTGCTTCTCGGCAAGGCCGCGAAACAGAAAAAGCCAGACGCCCATGATCATGATAAAGGGCAGGAACCAGCCGAGCAGATTGCCCAGAAAGGTGTTTTCGTTGACACCGGAAAAACCGACGTCTGATTGAGCGAGTTCTGCCGCCAGGGTTGGGTCGACCCGCACTGTGCTGAACAGGTTATGACCGTTGATAGGCTCTTGCAGCTTGCCGTTGATTTGGTCCTTGGTGATGCTCAACTCGCTGACCTTATGCTCGTTCAGCAACTGCAGGAACTGACTGTAAGGGATCGACTCGACGGCAGCGCGTCCGGCAAACAGGAACTGCGCCAGTGTCAACGCGACGAAGGTGATGAGGAAGTATGAAAAATTCCACTGATCGGTCTTCTTCATGGTCTGGGCTCGAGAGTGAACGATGCATGTGAGCAACGACCCTGTGCAGTGCTACGCAGAGTCGTTCTGCGCCCTACACTTGAGTATTGGTTAAAATTTTAGACCTGCTGTCAGTCGATCAGTTTTATGTATATCGAGCGGGCGCCCTGTGGTTTGCCCGCAGCAGCTGCCGAAGGTTCGGGCCGTGTACGGACGATCTTTTGATCCTCGGTCAGAACGCGATCCTGGGTGAGTGCTGAAAAGATCGCAGGCTGCGCCAGCGCCTGCAAAGGGGAAACCCAGAAAAAGCCCCTTGCCAGGTTTTTCTGGCAAGGGGCCAATGGGCACGCGGTTTTAGTCGGCTTTAATTCGCACAATTTTTTCCGGTTTTATGGCCTCGGCTTTTTTCGGCAGAGCCACCGTCAGCAAGCCTTTGCTGAAATGCGCGTCGATCTTGTCGACATCGACCCCTTTGGGCAGGTTGAAGACCCGCTCGAATGAGCCGTAGCTGCGTTCAGTGAGGTGATAGCCCTTCCTCTGTTCTTCCCTGTCTGCTTTCTTTTCGCCTCTGATGATCAGGCTGCCATTGGACAGTTTGATCTCAATGTCCTTCTCATCCATACCGGGAAGTTCGGCGGTGATTTCGTAGCTTTTATCCTGCTCGGCAATGTCCACGGCGGGCATGCCACGACCGCTCATCTCCCGATTCCAGAATGGCTCGACATCAAAGAGGCCGCGGCTGAACGGCTCGACATCGAAGAGGCTACGGCCGAGCGGCGAAAGCGCCGAGCCTCGACCGAAGTCTTCGAACAAATTGTCGACCTGTTGGCGCAGCGCGTCGAAGGGACGCCAGAGATCCTTGCTCACTGATGGCTGGCTGGTCTTCTGTTCGGTGCTGATCGGCATTTTTTTAACGGTAGACATATCATTTCTCCTCTTGGATGACTCGAGCTGGACTGCGAATGTCCGGGTCGCATGTCCACGTCGAGAGAGGCAATCAGGGGATATCAACGCCCTGTGGCGTCAGATTCCCCGCCACCGTATCCAGGTAGCGAATGCTGCTTGTGGTACGGGTATATAAACTCCTTTTGCACTTATAAGCATAGGCGCGCCAGAGGTCTGGATCATTCCAACGGGGAGGCAGGCGAGAAAAACGCGACGAGCGGATAGCGGGCTTCAAAAAATCAGATCGTTTTGTTGATTCGCCAGGGGCTTCGCAGAAGCGTTGCAGTCGAGTGGAGCGCTCTAAAGAGTGCAACGCTGGAGTGCGCATGCTGGTGAAGCCTGTTGGTGAGTGCCGGTGTCGGGGTGAACTGTAGGTGGAGACGTTAAACAGGGCTGTAAATCCGTGGCGCGCTTCGGTGGGGGACGTGGATCAAGTTGAGGCGGTGCTTGATTGCCCACTGCACGGTCAATGCGGTGGGTGCCGACAAGCTGACCAGCGTGCCAAACTTCGCCCTTACCGCTTTGTGAATAAGCTCCAGGCTGCAGCGGCTAGTCACTACCGTGAAGCCACAACGTGCATCGATCTGTGCATGCTGCATAGCGCCTATCAATTTATCCAGCGCGTTGTGGCGGCCGATATCTTCGCGGCACAAGAGCGCCGAGCCGTGAGTGTCGAAGTACAGCGCCGCATGCAGCGCGCCACTGCTGCGTGCCATTATTTGAGCCTGTTCGATGCGCTCACGCAGTCCGCTGAAGTGTTCCGCGAGAGGGAGGGGAACAGGCTCCAGAATGTCCAGTTGCGGAAGTGCCTGCTCCAGCGCTTCCACACCACACAACCCGCAACCACTGGTACCCGCCATTTGCCGGCGATGATTCTTCAGTGCCCAGAAGGCGCGACTGGAGATCTGTACATCCGCCTGACAGGCCTGGTCGAAGTGCGAGAGACGGATGTCGTGGATTTCGTTCAGATTTTCAACAATATCGTTACTCACGCTGAAACCCCGGATGAAATCCTCGATATTGCCGGGTGAAACCATCATCACGGCCTGGCTCAGTCCGTTGTACGTAATGGCCAGGGCGATCTCGGACGCTAACGCAGCCTGGGAGACGGGTGCGCGCGTATCGTATTCTCGATAGGTGACGTTCAGAGGCTTTGGCGCAGGTGCATTCGCATCGCTTTGCTCAGATGATTGTTCGACTCGGCAAGACATGACAAAACCCTCGAATCAGCTCTTTGCGGCAAATAGTTTTCTGGCTTCAGCAAAACACTTCTCGGCGATTGCCGAGCGAGGTTCGGTTTTGCGCATCACGAGACCCAGTGGCGCGAGAACACTTGCATCTGGAAGGTTGATAAAGGCCAGATTCTCAATCGGGTTTTCCAGACCATTGTTCAGCGGCATGATCGAGCAGCAAAAACCTTCGTGAATCGCCTGGAACAACTGATAAGTCGAGTCGGTTTCGAGTATTGGCTGTGGGTCTAGCCCGCGGCTGCGGAAACTCAGATCAACGGATTTTCGATAGTGCATGCCATTGCTGATCGTCCCCAATGGCAGCTCGGCGGCATCTTCCCAGCTCATTTCTGTTCCTTCGAAATGGAAGTGGCGAGTGTCGTACAGCAAGCCGACGCGGGTCTCTCCTATTTCGAAAAAATCCAGATAGTCCGGACTCACATGATCGAGATAACAGATGCCCAGATCCAGTTGGTTGTTACCTATGCCTTCGATGATTCGGTCTGAGCTCATGGATGACAGGCTGAATTTGAGCTCTGGGAACGTATGGGAAAGCCCCTGAACGTAGCTGATGGGATTAAAGCCGCTGAGAGGCACCAGACCCAGACGCAAATTGCCGACTAACTGACCGCGACACGCGGCGGCTTCGGCGAACAGCCCGTCATGTGCGGCGAGCAATGTTCTCGCCCATGCCAGCACGCGTTCACCCGCCTGGGTGAAACCTTCAAAGCGCTGGCCTCGGGTGACCAGCTCCAGACCCAGTTCATCTTCAAGATTGCGCAAGCGCATGGACAGCGTCGGCTGAGTAATGTGGCAACGAGCAGCGGCCTGCCCGAAGTGTCGAGTCTGTTCCAGCGCAATCAGGAACTTGAGTTGTTTGATGTCCACGATGGCACCTGCTGAGGGAAGTATGTGATGTAAGTATTAACACAGGAGTCCAGGACGCATGGATTGTTTGAAAAGTCCCGAACCGACCCTTTGGAGGAAACAGTGTGAACTTATTCAAATGACGCAGATAGCGTTTCGCAAAGCAGTTCCGGGGTGTTGAAATTACATAGGCGCGAGTCGTCCGAGGCGCACGACAACGCCCTCGGGTCACGTTTCAACAGCGCGCGTAACAGGCTTCGCTCTCCCTCATCCCAGTCTTGCTGCAAACCCTGTAGCAGCACCTTGGGAATCAAGCTGAACATGGGTTGCCATTGCCCGGCCTGCTGCACCATCAACGCTGAACCCGTCGCAGGGCGCGCCTCTAACAGAGCCCTGATCAGCGGCGCGTCAATGTTCGGTGCGTCGCAGGCGAGAATCAGTAGCCACGGATGGTGCGCAACAGCCAGTCCGGCCAGGACTCCCGCCAGAGGTCCCGGGAAATCCCTTTGTGAGTCCTCGACCAATTGATCGGCATAGGCTCGATAACTTTTTTCATTACGGTTGCAGGAGATGATCAAGTCATCGGTGAAGGGTCGTACTACAGCGTGTACATGCGCGATGAGCGGCTTCCCTTTCCAGGGCAGCAGCCCTTTATCCCGTCCCCCCATACGCGCCCCGCGCCCGCCAGCAAGTAGTAGCACTGAGCAGGGTACAGATGAAGCTGCAGTAGAGCAGGTAAGTGTCATGATTAAAAACACGGATAGTTGGGTGAGCAGACGATCTCACTGTTTATCTTGTCAGTCCAATCAGAAGTATTTAATGATCGATCGATTGACTCTATCAAAACCGAATTTAATTAGAATAAGGAATCACTGTGGATGAAAAAACCTTCGATAGACGCGCTCGATAATCTGGTCGGCCAGAGTGATTAGACAGTGACCGTTTTAGCGCTTTAGCCTCTAGCAATTGTTTTCATTATTGCCTGCCGGAGAATGACATGAGCGTTAAGTCGGATGCGTTATTTGTACCGTTGAATATTGCCGTGCTGACCGTCAGTGATACCCGTGAATATGCCAATGATACCTCTGGGCAATTGCTGGTCAGTCGATTACTGGAAGCGGGCCACACCCTGAGTGAACGCAACTTGCTCAAGGATGACCTGTACAAAATCCGGGCACAGGTCGCAAGCTGGATTGCCGACGAGGGGATTCAGGTCGTGCTGATTACCGGGGGCACCGGATTCACTGGCCGCGACAGTACACCTGAGGCGGTGACCTGTTTGTTGGATAAACAAATTGACGGCTTTGGAGAGTTGTTTCGGGCGATTTCTATCCTCGATATTGGCACGTCCACTGTACAGAGCCGGGCCTTGGCCGGACTGGCCAACGGCACACTGGTGTGCTGCCTGCCAGGTTCTACTGGCGCCTGTCGAACCGCGTGGGAAGGCATTCTTGCCGAGCAGTTGGATGCACGCCACAGGCCGTGCAATTTCGTGCCGCACCTCAAGCCTGTGCAAGTCTGCGGGTCACGGGGATGAGTCAGTCACCGCTGATGCCTGTGGAGGAGGCCATCGCCAGGCTGCTGGCCATGGCTGAGGCCCAACGTCTCGATGATAGCGAGTCAGTACAGCTGAGTGATGCACGGCAACGGGTGCTGGCCAGTGACCTGGTGGCGACCCTGGATCTTCCGCCTTGGCCGAATAGTGCCATGGACGGTTATGCCTTGAATGTGGACGACTGGAGCGGACAGCCACTAGCCGTATCCCAACGAATTTTTGCCGGTCAGGCCCCCGAAGCGTTGCTACCGGGGACCTGTGTACGAATCTTTACCGGAGCGCCTGTCCCCGAGGGTGCCAACAGTGTAGAGATGCAGGAGAACGTCGAGCTTTTGGATGATGGCCGCGTCAGCTTCAACCAGTCACTGACAGTTGGCCAGAATATTCGACCGCAAGGCCAGGAGAACCGTGTCGGGCAGGTTTTGCTCCCTGCCGGCAAACGACTGGGACCTTTCGAGTTGGCCATCGCAGCGGCGCAGGGATGTACGCATGTGCATGTCGTACGGCGCCCACGGGTCGCGCTGCTCTCCACAGGCGATGAACTGGCCGAACCGGGTATGCCCTTGAAGCCCGGCTGTATCTACAACAGCAATCGCACCTTACTGAGCCACTGGTTAAGTGCATTGGGTTGCGACGTAATCGATGCAGGTATTCTCCCCGACCGGCCGCAGCAGACGCGCCTCAAACTCGAACAGTTGCAACACAATGCGGACTTGATACTCACCACCGGTGGCGTGTCCGCAGGTGACGCCGATTGTCTCGGGCAGGTGCTGCGTGAATGCGGTAAACCGTTGTTCTGGAAGCTGTCCATAAAGCCGGGTAAGCCACTGACGGTGGGACACTTTGGCACAGTGCCGGTCATCGGTCTGCCAGGAAACCCGACGTCGGCTCTAGTGACTTTTGGGCTATTGGCCCGGGCTTACGTGTTGCGCATCCAGGGTGTCGAAGACGTCACACCATTGAGCTTCCCGATTAGCGTCGGTTTTGACTGGCCTAAAGCAGGAGGCCGCAGGGAGTACCTGAGAGCCAAATTGGAGGAGGGGCGAGCCGTACTCTATCCGAACCAGAGTTCAGGCGTGTTGCTGGGCGCATCCTGGGCTGATGGCTTGGTCGAGATTCTGGAGGGCTGTGCGCTGCAGGCAGGTGACACGGCACGGTTTATTCCGTTCTGCGACTTGTTTTAGAGCGCCCCATCCACCCCTCAGCCATTTGGACGGGGTGGATTCCTTTTGCTCACTCATCACTACCTTCCCAGCGACTTGCTGCCAGCCGATCACTCTCTCTACTGCATACCCAACGGTCACCGGATCGGGTTTCTTCACGTTTCCAGAAGGGTGCTCGTGTTTTCAGAGAGTCCATTAAAAAGGCGCAGGCATCAAAGGCAGCCTGTCGATGTTCGCTGGCAACTCCGACAAACACGATGGGGTCGCCGACGTTCAAAAGACCCACGCGGTGAACTATTTTCACTTTTTGAATAGACCACCTTTCATTGGCCTGGTCGACGATGAGTTGTAATGACCGCTCTGTCATTCCTGGATAATGCTCCAGGAAGAGGTTGCTTACCTTTTCCCCCTGATTGATATCACGGACATAGCCAACGAAGGTCGCCACTGCCCCAACGCTATAGTCTTCGGCGTGCAAATTGCTATTCAGTTCACCTAAGTTGAACGCCTCAGCCTGGATCTGAATAGTCATCACTCAACCACCCGTCACTTGGGGGAAGAAGGCGATCTCATCGAACTCTTCAATGGAGGCGCCGAGTGTACATAACTCCTGGTTCAGCGCGCACATGAGGCTGGTTTCACTGAGTACTTGCTCCCAAACCTCTCCTCGGGTGATCAGGAATTTTCTGACATCGTCAATGCTTCGCAATGACGCGTTCAGAGCAATTTTTTCTCCGCCAATACCGAGTTGCTCTCGATAACGCGCAAAGTAGTTGATGAGAATCATTGAGCGGCACCTGCTTCAAAGTGACCTGATCTTCCGCCCTGTTTTTTGAGCAGCTGAATTCTATCAATGATCATCCCTCGGTCGACGGCTTTGCACATATCGTAGATAGTCAGAGCCGCAACACTTGCAGCAGTGAGAGCTTCCAGCTCAACGCCTGTTCTGCCGTTAAGTCGGCAGGTGCTCACAATTCTTACGCTATCGGGCTCGACAGTCTTCACCTCGATGTGAATTGAGCTGAGCATCAATGGGTGGCATAAAGGGATGAGTTCATGGGTTTTTTTCGCCGCCATGATCCCTGCGATTCGAGCGACCGCAAACACATCACCTTTGGGATGCCCATTGTGTTGGATAAGTTTCAACGTAGAAGGTCGCATACGTATCCAGGCCTGTGCTTGAGCTTCACGGTTGGTCGGCTCTTTTTCGCTGACATCGACCATATTGGCTCTGCCCTCGGCATCTAAATGAGTCAGCGTCCCGGAATCGGGTTGTTTGAATTCATTCATGTTTATCCTCCACCCCTGCGGGTGCTTAATGAGTAGGTTGTGCTAATCAGTTCAGCACGAAGTCCACGGGCTGAAGTATGGGAGGGAGTTCTGTCGCACCCAGGGCGTCAAGCACCTCACGTTCGATGTTGCGCACGATGGCATTCGTTGGAAGGTCGTTTTCATCTTGACCAAAGGGGTCTTCCAGTTCGTCGCCAATAGCATCCAGCCCAAAAAACGTATAACTCACAATGGCGGTGAAGACTGGCGTTAGCCAGCCCAGTGGCTCGGCCATCGCAAAGGGCAACAAAATGCAAAATATGTAAATTGTCCTGTGTAGCAAGAGTGTGTAAGGGAAGGGGAGTGGAGTACTTTTGATACGCTCGCAGGTCGTTTGCGTAGTGGTCAGATTGGTCAAATGATTGGCCATCAGCGTGTAACGCCATTCGCTGATGTGGCCTGATTCGGCGAGTGTTGAGCACTGTTGGCCGACTTGACGCAGAATCCTTTCAGGGATGTTAGGTGTATTTGAAGAGGGTAACTGGCTAAGCCACGTACCCGCTGCACTGAGCTCGTCTTCTTTGCGAAGTCTGGCGTTCAGCGCATGGGCAAACCCGCAGAGATTTCGCAACATCATGCTGCGTTGCTGTTTGTCTTTAATGACCTGCGTTTCCCGGATCATCGAGCGTACGTCCATCACCATCGCACCCAGCGCTTTGCGCGCTTCATACCAACGGTCGTAGCAGGCGTTGTTACGGAAATTCATGAAGATTGAAAGTGATAACCCCAACAGCGTGAAGGGGGTGGCATTGACCTTTGAGAAGTACGCAGGATGGAGTGTTTCGACCAGGACAATAGCGGAGGCCAGGAGTGTCACCAGAAGGCTTCGCAGCGCGATACGCTTGGCAATCGAGCCTTTGAGTGAAATCAGAACATTGATCAGATTAGGTTTGGCTCTAACGATCATGGGAAGCAGCCTTCTAGAGAATAATGATGTGAAAGCCGGGCAGGCTATCCGCCCGTCATGTTCATAAAACGGACAACTTGCACGTCATCATTGAGTTCAAAGTGGTGTCGGTACGGCTTGATTTTCATCGCCTCGATGATTGCCTTCTCCAGGCGCTCCGGCTCTCCTGGGTGGCGGCGAAGCACTTCCTTCAGGTCGACGGAATGTTCATTGCCCAGGCACAGCAGGAGTCGGCCTTCGACGGTTAACCGAACACGATTGCAGGTAGCGCAAAAATTGTGGCTGTGGGGCGAGATAAACCCCAGGCGAATATGCGGCGCCTCAGCCAGGCGCCAATAACGCGAAGGGCCTTGGGTCGATTCCGCGGAGTCGATGAGCGTGTAGCGTTCGGCAATACGCTCGCGCACGTGCGCGCTTGAAAAGAACGCCCCTGCACGGCTGTGCTCGCTGATTACACCCAGTGGCATCTCTTCGATGAAGGAAATGTCCAGTCCACGATCAATCGCAAAGCCAACGAGATCGTTTATCTCGTGATCGTTGCGCCCTTTCATGACGACGCAGTTGAGTTTGGTATGTTGAAAACCTGCTGCATTCGCCGCGTCAATACCGGCGATGACGTTAGCCAGATCACCCGTGCGGGTCAGTTCGCGGAAGCGATGGGTATCGAGGCTGTCGAGACTGATGTTAAGGCGCTTGAGCCCCGCATCGAACAAGGGTGCCGCGAGCTTGCCCAGCTGTGAACCGTTTGTGGTCATGCACAGTTCACGCAGCCCCGGCAGCGCTGCAATGCGTTCACACAGCGCTACCACGCCGGGGCGAATCAACGGTTCGCCACCGGTCAGGCGGATTTTTCGGGTGCCCAGCGCCACAAAGCTTTCAGCTAGCTGATAGATCTCTTCCAGCGTCAATATTCGTTGTCGCGGCAAGAATTCCATGTTCTCGGCCATGCAATAAACACAGCGGAAATCGCACCGGTCGGTCACAGACATTCTGAGATAGTCGACTCGCCGAGAAAAACTATCCATCAAAATTCGATCTGACATCACAACCTCCATCAGCGATCCAGGTGTATCAGCCATGGCGCCGGTTTTGGAAGACCACTGTTACATAGGGCCTTGATGACCCAAGACTAAGGTCATTTAAAGTGGCCGTCTAATCACTATTAACAACTGATTGATCAATGGAATCTATTGAGCAGGAAGTGGCTCGGATTCTCGCTGTCTTGAATTTGTAATTGATTGATTTTTAGTGATTATTTTCTTGATAGATCCTTTCGATGATCTGGTCATTATTTGCAATTAGACAGGCATGTAATGCGCGGAATAGTCTTGCTTCGTACCCCTGAATTGGGCCCGTGAAGTAATTGAATGCGAATAACCTGTCGCTAAATAAAGTCGCATTTTTATAGGCGCACAAAAACAGAAATTAACAATGACTTGACATCAGGCTACCGCCTACGTGCACGTCTTGGAGAAGTATCATGAGCGAAGTTGAACGTTATAAACCGTATAAGGGGGCGGCCGCAGGCTGGGGCGCGCTGATTGCTGTTACCAGGAACTGGTTGGGCAGCGAAAATGCGTTCAAGAATATTCGAGCCATGCTCAAGACCAACCAGAATGGCGGATTCGACTGCCCGGGCTGTGCGTGGGGCGAATCGCCGGAGAGTGGCATGGTCAAGTTCTGCGAAAACGGCGCCAAAGCGGTCAACTGGGAAGCCACCGGCCGTCTGGTCAACCCGGCGTTTTTCAACAAATACACGGTGTCGTCGCTGGCGGCGCAAAGTGACTATTGGCTCGAATACCAAGGGCGCTTGACTCACCCCATGCGCTATGACGCCTCCGCTGATCGTTACGTCGAAACCAGCTGGGACGATGCTTTTGCCTTGATCGCCAAACACCTGAAAGGGCTGACGTCGCCTGATCAGGCCGAGTTTTACACGTCCGGCCGGGCCAGCAACGAAGCGGCTTACCTCTATCAGCTATTCGTTCGTGCCTACGGCACCAATAACTTCCCTGACTGTTCGAACATGTGCCACGAGGCGAGCGGCCTGGGCATGGGTGACAGCGTCGGCGTGGGGAAGGGCACAGTGACGTTCGATGATCTGGAGGAAGCCGACGCCATTTTCGTCATCGGCCAGAACCCAGGCACCAACCACCCACGGATGCTTGAGCCACTGCGCGAAGCGGTGAAGCGGGGCGCGCAGGTGATCTGTTTCAACCCACTGAAAGAGCGGGGTCTGGAACGCTTCCAGCACCCGCAGCATCCGCTGGAAATGCTCACCAACGGCTCCGAACCCACCTCGTCCGCGTACTTTCGTCCGGCATTGGGCGGCGACATGGCGGCTATGCGCGGCATCGCCAAGTTCCTGTGGCAGTGGGAGCGTGAAGCGCTCGCGAACAACAGCGAGGCGGTGTTCGACCGCGCGTTCATCGCTGAGCACACCTCGGGCCTGGAGACCTACCTGGCCGAAGTCGACGCCACGACCTGGGAGCATATCGTCGAACAGTCCGGCCTGACTCTGGCGGACATCGAACTGGCTGCCCGCATGTACCGCAGAGCCACGCGGGTCATCATGTGCTGGGCGATGGGGGTGACCCAGCACACCCACTCGGTGCCGACCGTCCAGGAGATCGTCAATGTGCAGTTGTTGCGTGGCAATGTCGGTCGCCCGGGTGCAGGGCTGTCGCCGGTGCGCGGGCACAGTAACGTGCAGGGCGACCGCACCATGGGCATCAACGAGCTGGCACCCCCTGAGTTTATTGACGCGCTGGAAGCGCGCTTTGCGTTCAAGGTTCCGCGCAAACACGGCCACAACACGGTGATGGCGATTGCTGCAATGGAAGAGGGGCGCTCGAAAGTATTCATCGGCCTGGGCGGCAACTTCGCCCAGGCGACCCCCGACAGCCCGCGTACTCATGCCGCACTGCGCAACTGCGACCTCACGGTGCACATCGCCACGAAGCTCAATCGCAGCCATCTGGTCACCGGCCGCGAGGCCCTGATTTTGCCGTGCCTGGGGCGCACCGATATCGACATGCAAGAGGAGGGGCCGCAAGGCGTTACGGTGGAAGACACCTTCAGCATGGTGCACATTTCCCACGGCCAACTGAAACCCAAGTCCGCGTTGATGCGTTCGGAACCGGCGATCATTGCCGGGATTGCCAACGCAACATTGGGTAAACACCCCATTGACTGGCTCTGGGCGATCGCAGATTACGGTCGCATCCGTGACCTGATTGCCGACACCATTCCCGGCTTCGAGGATTTCAATAAAAAGTTGCTGCACCCCGGTGGCTTTCACCTGGGCAACGATGCCGCCAAACGCATCTGGAAAACCGCCACTGGCAAAGCGCAGTTTGCCCCCAGCGTATTGCCGGAACACCTGGTCAGCGAAGGCGTGCGCAACCTGGACGTGAAACCGGATCTGATCCTGCAAACCATGCGCTCCCACGATCAGTACAACACCACCTTGTATGGACTGGATGATCGTTATCGCGGCGTCTACGGCATGCGCGATGTCGTATTCGTCAACGAGCAGGACATTCGCAAACTGGGTTACGAGCCGGGGCAAAAGGTCGACATGATCTCGCTGTGGGGGGATGGTCGCGAGCGTCGAGTGACCGGCTTTACCTTGATCGCCTACGACATTCCACCCGGTCAGGCCGCCGCCTATTACCCGGAAACCAACCCGTTGGTGCCGCTGGAAAGTTATGGCGACCGCACGTACACGCCGACCTCGAAGTTCATCGCCATTCGCCTTGAGCAGGCGAAGGCCAGCAACCTGATCCAGTCCTTCGGCGCTTGAGTCTGGCCGGGGTGGCGTGATTGCCGCCCCAGCCTCACCAGATCATTGGAAATCTGTTCGCTGCGAGCCGTGAGGCTCACTGCGGCCGGGCTTTGTATGCACGAGCATCGAGCCACTATGAGGGTATCGTCATGTTAAATCTGGAGGCGCTGGACCTTGCGCGAATTCAATTCGCGTTTACGGTCTCGTTTCACATCATATTTCCTGCCATCACCATCGGGCTTGCCAGTTTCCTGGCGGTCCTCGAAGGTCTCTGGCTGAAAAGCAACAACTCGGTTTACAAGGACCTCTATCACTTCTGGTCGAAAATCTTTGCCGTCAACTTCGGTATGGGTGTGGTCTCCGGGCTGGTCATGGCTTACGAGTTTGGCACCAACTGGAGCCGCTTTTCTGACTTCGCCGGGAGTATTACCGGGCCATTGCTGACGTATGAGGTGTTGACGGCGTTTTTCCTTGAGGCAGGCTTCCTTGGGGTGATGCTGTTCGGTTGGAACCGGGTAGGGCGCGGGCTGCACTTCTTTGCCACGGTGATGGTCGCCATCGGTACGTTGATCTCGACCTTCTGGATTCTGGCCTCCAACAGCTGGATGCAGACGCCACAGGGTTTCTCGATCGTGGATGGCCGGATTATGCCGATGGACTGGCTGGCCATCGTCTTCAATCCGTCGTTCCCTTTCCGACTGGCTCACATGGCCATCGCTGCGTTTGTGGCAACGGCGTTCTTTGTCGGGTCTTCCGCGGCCTGGCATTTGCTGCGTAAGCATGACACGCCTCAAGTGCGCAAAATGCTTTCGATGGCGTTGTGGATGGCGTTGATCGTGGCTCCGATCCAGGCCGTGGTCGGTGATGCCCATGGTCTGAATACCCTGGAACATCAACCGGCGAAAATTGCCGCCATTGAAGGGCACTGGGAAAACGTCGGTAATGAGCCGACTCCACTTGTGCTGTTCGGCATCCCGGACATGGGTGCCGAGAAGACCCGTTATGCGATAGAAGTCCCTTACCTGGGCAGTCTCATCCTGACTCACAGCCTGGATAAACAAATCCCTGCTCTCAAGAGTTTCCCTAAAGAGGACCGTCCCAACGCGACCATCATTTTCTTCAGCTTTCGGATTATGGCCGGGCTTGGAATGTTGATGATCCTCACGGGTTTGCTGGGTCTTGCCTTACGCCGTAATGGCGCGCTGTACCGCAATCGCCTGTTCCTGCGCCTGGTGTTGTTCATGGGCCCTACAGGTCTGATAGCAATGTTGGCGGGCTGGATCACCACCGAGGTAGGCCGTCAGCCGTGGGTCGTCTATGGACTTCTGCGCACTGCCAATGCGGCTTCCAATCACACGGTCACGCAGCTCAGCGTTTCGCTGGCGGTGTTTGTATTGATTTACTTCTCGGTTTTCGCGGTGGGCATCGGTTACATGATGAAGCTGGTACGCAAAGGCCCTCAGCCACATCACGAGCATCCGCCTCAGGGCGGTCCCGGTCAGGAGCGTACGCCACGCCGCCCCCTGTCCGCCGTCGCCGAGACGTTCGCGTCCGGCGATCACGTCAACTGAGCAAGGGGATTGATCATGGGCATTCAAGGTATAGATCTGTCGTTGATATGGGGCGTCATCATTGCCTTTGGGGTGATGATGTACGTGATCATGGATGGGTTCGATCTGGGGTTGGGCATCCTGTTCCCGCTCATCCCGGATAGGCAGGAACGCGATGTGATGATGAACACCGTAGCGCCTGTCTGGGACGGTAACGAAACCTGGCTGATACTCGGTGGGGCGGCACTTTACGGCGCGTTTCCCTTGGCCTACTCGGTGATTCTGGAGGCGTTGTATCTGCCACTGATTTTCATGCTGGCCGGGTTGATATTTCGCGGCGTGGCGTTTGAGTTCCGGTTCAAGGCCAGCCCGGAAAAGCGCCACATCTGGGATATGGCCTTTATCGGTGGCTCACTGCTGGCAACGTTTTGCCAAGGCATCGTGATTGGCGCTTATATCGCTGGAATTCCGGTGGTCAATCGTGAGTTTGCAGGCGGCACCCTGGACTGGCTGTCACCCTTTCCATTGTTCTGCGGTCTGGGGCTGATCGTCGCCTACGCGTTATTGGGCAGTACCTGGCTGCTGGTCAAGACCGAAGGCATGCTTGAGTCACGCATGCGTCATTACACCCGACCGCTGGCGTTCGTGCTGACGGCGGTGGTGGCGGTGCTCTGTATATGGACACCGTTGCTGCATCCCGAGATTGCGACGCGCTGGTTCACACACGCGCATATCGTGGTCTTTGGCGGGTTGTTGATCCTCGGTGTGCTGGCGCTATTCGGGCTGCTTGGGACGTTACGCCAATATCATTCTCACTGGCCCTTTGTGTTCACGTTGGCGCTGGTATTTCTGGGTTATATCGGCCTGGCATTCAGCATCTGGCCGAATATCGTACCGCCCTCCATCAGTTTGTGGGAGGCCGCATCGCCGCCTTCAAGCCAGTTGTTCATTTTGATCGGCACGTTGTTCATTCTGCCAATCATTCTGATGTACACATGCTGGAGCTACTACGTGTTCCGCGGCAAAGTGAGGATCGGCGATGGCTACCATTGACAGCGAAAACGTCCGGACCGCTGAAGTATCGGCTACGCAAAGCGAATCCGCCCCTTGGTATCGACGGGTTCTTTGGTTGATCGCCATTTGGTTCGGCAGTGTTATTGCACTGGGGGTAGTGGCCAGCTTGTTCCGGCTGATGATGCATATGGCCGGAATGACCACTCATTGATCGCATGATTTCATGCCACGAATGCCCGGCGCGATCTCTCGCGCCGGGCACTTTTTTGTCTGCGTTTGATCGTTCCCGCGCTCTGCGTGGGAATGCCGCCCTGGACGCTCCGCGTCCATGTGACGCAGAGCGTCACCGGGATGCGTTACCACGCA
>NZ_JBWKVA010000013.1:0-186699 GCF_059421425.1 Pseudomonas sp. GW821-FHT02H09 | reverse complement strand
GTCTGCGCGGCACCGTTCGGCAGCGCGAGCATTCTGCCAATCACCTGGATGTACATTCGGATGATGGGTGGCGCGGGCCTCAAGCGTGCCTCGCAGCTGGCGATCCTCAACGCCAACTACATTTCCCGGCGCCTCGAAGAGCACTACCCGGTGCTGTACACCGGCAGCAATGGTCTGGTGGCCCACGAATGCATCCTCGACCTGCGTCCGTTGAAAGACAGCAGCGGCATCAGCGTCGATGACGTCGCCAAGCGCCTGATCGACTTCGGCTTCCACGCCCCGACCATGTCCTTCCCGGTGGCCGGCACGCTGATGATCGAGCCGACCGAAAGCGAATCCAAGGAAGAACTGGACCGCTTCTGCGACGCCATGATCCGCATCCGCGAAGAAATCCGCGCGGTGGAAAACGGCACCCTGGACCAGGACGACAACCCGCTGAAAAACGCCCCGCATACCGCGGCGGAAATCGTCGGTGAGTGGACGCATCCGTACAGCCGTGAACAGGCGGTGTACCCGGTTGCATCGTTGATCGAAGGCAAGTACTGGCCACCGGTCGGTCGGGTCGACAACGTGTTCGGCGATCGCAACCTGATCTGCGCCTGCCCGTCGATTGCCGATTATCAAGACGCCTGACCGTCAGCCCCCAACACTCATCAAGAACAACAGAGGATTTCACTATGTTCAGCAAGCACGACCAGATCAAAGGCTACGACGACGAACTGCTGGCAGCGATGAATGCCGAAGATGCACGGCAAGAGCACCACATCGAGTTGATCGCCTCGGAAAACTACACCAGCCAACGGGTGATGGAGGCGCAAGGCAGCGGCCTGACCAACAAGTACGCCGAAGGCTATCCAGGCAAGCGCTATTACGGCGGCTGCGAACACGTCGACGTGGTCGAGCAACTGGCCATTGATCGAGCCAAACAGTTGTTCGCCGCCGATTACGCCAACGTCCAGCCGCACTCCGGTAGCCAGGCCAACGCAGCGGTCTATCTGGCCCTGCTGCAGGCCGGTGACACCGTGCTGGGCATGAGCCTGGCCCACGGCGGCCACCTGACCCACGGCGCCAAAGTCAGCTTTTCCGGAAAACTGTATAACGCGGTGCAGTACGGCATCGACACCACGACCGGGCTGATCGATTACGACGAAGTCGAGCGCCTGGCCGTCGAGCACAAACCGAAGATGATCATTGCCGGCTTCTCCGCCTACTCGAAAACCCTGGATTTCCCACGTTTCCGTCAGATCGCGGACAAAGTCGGCGCTTATCTGTTCGTCGACATGGCTCACGTCGCCGGTCTGGTCGCTGCCGGTCTGTACCCGAACCCGCTGCCGTACGCTGACGTGGTCACCACCACCACTCACAAAACCCTGCGCGGTCCACGTGGCGGACTGATCCTGGCCAAGGCCAATCCGGAACTGGAGAAAAAGCTCAACGCCGCGGTGTTCCCCGGAGGGCAAGGCGGCCCGCTGATGCATGTGATCGCCGCCAAGGCCGTGTGCTTTAAAGAAGCGCTGGAACCAGGCTTCAAGGCCTATCAGGCACAAGTGATCCGCAACGCCCAGGCGATGGCTGAAGTCTTTATCCAGCGTGGCTACGATGTAGTGTCCGGCGGCACCGACAACCACTTGTTCCTGGTCAGCCTGATTCGTCAGGGCCTGACCGGCAAAGACGCCGACGCCGCCCTCGGTCGTGCCGGTATCACCGTCAACAAGAATGCCGTACCGAACGACCCACAATCGCCGTTCGTGACATCAGGCCTGCGCATTGGCACGCCAGCGATCACCAGCCGTGGTTTCAAGGAAGCTCAGAGCATTGAGCTGGCTGGCTGGATTTGCGACATCCTCGATCATCTCGGCGATGCCGATGTCGAGGCCCATATCGCCAGACAGGCCGCCGCCATGTGCAGTGATTTCCCTGTTTACCGCGACTGATTCGCCTCGCGCTACAAGGTGATCAGGAGCGAGCTTGCTCGCTCTTGCGGATCGTACTTTTCAGTTTGGAGTTTGTTGCATGACCACCGAAACCCTGGCGAAAACATCCTTGCACGCACTGCACCTTGAACTTGGCGCCCGCATGGTGCCGTTCGCAGGCTACCAAATGCCGGTGCAGTACCCCTTAGGCGTTATGAAAGAACATCAGCACACCCGCGAACAGGCTGGCCTGTTCGATGTTTCACACATGGGCCAGATCCGACTTCACGGTGCCGGTGCGGCCAAGGCCCTGGAGGCGCTGGTGCCAGTGGATATCATCGATCTACCAGTAGGCATGCAACGGTATGCGCTGTTCACCAATGAAGATGGTGGCATCCTCGATGACCTGATGGTGGCCAATGCCGGGGATCATTTGTTTCTGGTGGTCAACGCCGCCTGCAAGGACCAGGATCTGGCTCATTTGACCCAGCACCTGGGAGGGCACTGCGAGGTTGAATCGCTATTCGACAGCCGCGCCTTGCTCGCTCTCCAGGGGCCGCGTGCGGCCGAGGTCTTGGGTCGTCTGGCACCCGAGGTGAAGGCCATGACGTTCATGCAGTTCGCTCGCGTGCGCTTGCTCGGGGTCGATTGTTATGTCAGCCGTTCCGGCTACACCGGCGAGGATGGTTACGAAATTTCTGTTCCTGTGGAGCAGGCGATGGTCCTGGCCCGCTCGCTGTTGGCCGAGCCAGAGGTCAAGGCCATCGGCCTGGGAGCCCGCGACTCGTTGCGCCTGGAAGCCGGTCTTTGCCTGTACGGGCACGATATGGAACAGCGTACTACGCCGATTGAAGCCAGCCTGGCCTGGGCCATTTCCAAGTCTCGCCGGGCAGACGGTGTACGTGCCGGTGGCTTCCCGGGCGCCGAGCAAATCCTGGCTCAGCAGCGTGATGGAGTCGTCAGCAAGCGCGTCGGCCTGCTACCCAAGGAGCGTACGCCGGTGCGCGAAGGCACGCAGATCGTCAATGCGAATCAGCAAGTGATCGGTCGGGTCACCAGCGGCGGCTTCGGTCCCAGTCTGGGCGGGCCTCTCGCCATGGGGTATGTGGAGAATGCATACAGCCAGCAGGAGACTGAGGTGTACGCCCTGGTGCGAGGCAAGGTCGTGCCTATGCAAGTGGTCAGAACACCATTCATTGAGCAGCGTTACTACCGTGGTTGAACAGGTGCGCGCTCCATAGCAGAGCGCGACCTTTTGGAGCAGGGATATGACACAAATCCAGATAAGCGACAGGCGCCCCCAACCACTACAGCCCGGCGTAAAACTGCGCGGTGCCGATAAAGTGGCACGCATTCCGGTAAAAATTCTCCCCACTGAAGAGGTCCCGCGCAAACCCGATTGGATACGCGTACCGCTATCGACGTCACCCGAAGTGGCGCGGATCAAGGCGTTGCTGCGCAAGCACAAGCTGCACAGTGTCTGCGAGGAAGCTTCCTGTCCAAACCTGGGTGAGTGTTTTTCCGGCGGCACCGCGACCTTCATGATCATGGGCGATATCTGCACCCGTCGTTGCCCTTTTTGCGACGTCGGTCACGGTCGACCCAAGCCATTGGACGCAGAGGAGCCCGGCAATCTGGCGACCGCCATTGCCGATCTGCGTCTGAACTATGTGGTGATCACTTCGGTAGACCGCGATGACCTGCGCGACGGCGGTGCCCAGCACTTTGCTGACTGTCTACGTGAGATTCGCAAGTTGTCGCCGGACGTCATGCTGGAAACGCTGGTCCCGGATTATCGCGGGCGCATGGATGTGGCTCTGGCGATCACCGGGCAGGAGCCACCCGACGTGTTCAACCATAACCTGGAAACGGTGCCGCGCCTGTACAAGGCTGCGCGCCCGGGCTCGGATTTCCAGTGGTCGCTGGCGTTGCTGCAGAACTTCAAAGAGCGCGTACCCAAAGTGCCGACCAAGTCCGGCCTGATGCTCGGGTTGGGCGAAACGGACGACGAGGTGATTGAGGTGATGCAGCGTATGCGTGAACATCAGGTCGACATGCTGACACTTGGTCAGTACCTGCAACCCTCTCGCAGCCACTTGCCGGTGCAGCGCTTCGTGCATCCGGACACCTTCGCCTGGTTCGCCGAAATGGGGTTGGGAATGGGATTCAGGAATGTCGCCTCCGGGCCATTAGTGAGATCGTCCTACCATGCCGATCAGCAAGTACACGACAGCCGCAGTCGCTAACCTTGAGTGGGCTCGAATCTGAATGTCTTCAGCGGGCGCTGGCCAGTCATTGGGTTGTCGATTTGCTCATTTGCTTACTTCGGCAACTCAGATACAAGCATCTGTGATTGTGGATGTTAGGTATTTTTGGCCCGTTATTATAATGGTCCACTCCCGCTCAGCGTCTTGATGATGCCGGCACAATCGGGTGGTTGCCATGGAGCAGGCAAAAACAAGAATAATATAGCCAGTATAGAAAGGCAGGCCATGAATAACTCTGTGAACGCGACCCCGGCTGGCCCAGGTGTCCAGCTCCCCCGACCCATAATCAATTATTGTCAACTTACTTGCTCAGTCCAAAATTCAACTGTTTGCAGACATGGCGCACGTTGCGCGCATTGATGTGGGCAACTGAAAGTAAACCTGAATAAAATTGATTCCTGACGGAAGGTTTTTTTCGGGACAACGAGATAAACGAACACAGAAAACAACACAAACCAAGTCGGGGGTAAACCGCCATAATTAGACCTGTTCGGACTTTCAATATCTGCATTCTGCTTAGCTGGATAATAAAAGCGACGCCCAAGTAACTAACCACTATTTGGCGTTATAACACCTTCTATAGCTATTAATCAGAGCCTGAAAAATGAACCTCTATGAAATAATCGGGTATGACCGTAACGGCACTGTCCGTGAGCTGGATACGGCGCTTAACAAAGCAACGCTCAATACCAGGGATGTCACTTTTTCGGCGCTTGGCTTCAATGCGCCAGGCTGGATCGCTGCCTCCTCGATGTCGATACTTTACTCAATATCAGGCCACCATGCGCCGCTGGCCATTTTGATTGCGTACTTCTTTCCGATGTTGGTGATGGCGTTCTGCATGATCTCGCTCACTCGACAGGCGCCGTCAGCAGGTGGAATTTTCACATTCACTACGAGATTTCTGCATCCCAGTATAGGGACGGTACTCGGCTGGGCGTATGCGGTTGCATGCACTGCGGTGATGGCCATGTGCGCAATCATCGGTACTGAATACATACAGGCGCTGATCCCGGCAGTGGCTGGACTGCTGAGCGCTAAAGTGATCGGGACGAGCCTGATCCTGATCTTCCTGGTCATTTCCTGCAACGGAGTCAATGCCACAGCCAAAGTCGCCAGCGTCTTTCTGATTTTCGAAATCAGCGTTGTCGCTGGACTCGGGTTGCTGGGGCTGATCAATCCTCAGGTCAAAGACTTGTCGATCACCTCCATGTATTCATTGCAGGGCGCTGGTGGTTGGTCCGCGATTGGACCGGGTGTGCTGTTCGGCGTCTGGATGCTCGCCAACTTCGACTCAGCGATCAACTATATAGAAGAGTCGCGAATTCCGGTTCGGACGGTTCAACGCTCCATGCTGCTCGTGCTGACTTCAGCCTTTCTCATTTACAGCCTCGCGGCTATCGGCTGGCAGTTCGCGGTGCCGGTAGAGAAATTGGCGGCAATCATCGAAGACGGTAATGGTGGACCTATCGCTGCTGTCGCTAACGTCTACTTGCCACCCGCCATGGCCTGGATCGCATTGTTCGTGGTGATCACATCGGCCTGCGCCGGACTGCAAATTTCCTCTAGCGCGGCGGCTCGTACGCTCTACCGGATGAGTGAAGAAGGGCATCTGCCAGTAGCGTTGCGCTCAGTCAACAAAACGAAGTCCCCCTGGCTGGCCAGTGTCCTCGTTTCGGCCGTTGCCATCGCGCTGCTCTGGTGGAAACCGCTGGATAAGATCTCGTGGTACTACGACGTAGTGACCATCACGCTGGTCATGTCCTACATGGCCGCTATCGCAGCGTTCATTGCGATGAGCTGGCGCCGTCACAGTTTCTGGATGTGGTCGGCACTGTCGATCCCGGCGTCTCTGGCAATCCTTGTGCTGGGATACATCGGCTATACCGCTGGGGCAAATCCGGTTTCTCCGGAAGACATGTACACCGCTTGGTACTTGGGAGTGCTGACAATAGTGTCCGGGGTAATGATCCTGGTATGGCGCTCGTATACCTCCAAGCGAACTGTGCTTTCTAAAGTATCCGTTCAATCATGATGCCGAGGGTAAGGCAGAACTTCACGATGAAGGCCTGCTTTAGCCGAATCTATTGCCGAGCCTGAATATCACTCTAATTAAAACTATAGGTGAACGTATGAAGCGCGTTGTCGTTATCACTGGGGCTGGAAAGGGTATTGGGCTGGCGACCGCCAAGCGCTTTGCTGCCAATGGCGATCATTTGGTACTGAACTACTTCGACTGCAGCGATGAACTGGAAGCGGTGATAGGTCTCGCCGAAGAAAACGGTGGCGATGGCATCACAGTTCAAGCGGATGTCAGTGATCCTGAAGCGGCAGCCGGAATCATCCGGGAGGCAGAGCGTCGCTATGGGCGGGTCGACATCCTTGTCAATAATGCCGGACGGCTGGTTTCTGCCACCGTTGCACAGACGACCTGGGCTCAGTGGGAGCAGATGATCAGCACCAATCTCGGGGGGACGTGGGCCTGTATGCAGGCCGTATTGCCGGGCATGCTGGCTCGCGGTCAAGGGCGGATCATCAATATCAGCTCCGAGTTGGGGCTGATTGGATTTGCGACCTACGCGGCGTACTGCGCCTCCAAGGGTGGGGTGATCGCGCTGACAAAAGCGGTTGCAAAGGAGGTTGCCTCGTCAGGTGTCCTGGTGAACACGGTGGCACCGGGCCCGATCGAGACGGACATGCTGATCAAGGACACCATCGAATACAACGATGAGACGCGCGAGACGATTCCATTGAAGCGCTTCGGCAAGCCGGATGAGATTGCGTCCATGGTCGAAGCCCTGGCCGGCCCCGCGGGAGATTACATGGTTGGCCAGGTAATCAGCCCTAATGGCGGAACCGCAATCTGATTGGCTGGTTGAACTTGAATTTCAGTGAGCCCGGATTTCTCCATATTAAATAAGTGGCTCGAGCGTAATTATAATAAGAGGAATACAAAATGAGCGCTGTAATGATTACCGGTGGTCTGGGTTATGTGGGTCGATACCTAACCAAGAAGCTCAGTGAGCAAGGTGTTCACGTGGTGAGTTACAATCGTGACTACTCAGAGGCCAAGTCCGAATTCATGACTGCCGTACAGGGTGAGTTGTTCGATATTCCGAAAATTGTCAGGACCCTCCAGGAGTTTGGGGTTGATCGCGTCATTCATACAGCGGCCATGTCGCACCCTGACTTGTCCATAGAGCTCCCGATTACCACGGTGGCGGCCAATATCGATGGCACCATTCATTTACTTGAAGCCATGCGCATGGCAGGCGTTAAAAAGCTCGTCAATTTCTCTTCCGAGGCGGTCTATGGGCATGTCGAGGGCGTGGTTAATGAACAAGCGCCGGTCAACCCAACCACGCCTTACGGTGTAACCAAGCTGGCCACTGAACACTTTGGTCGGGTCTATAACGAACTCTATGGCATGGAAGTCATCTCGCTGAGAATTGCGGAAGTCTATGGCCCTGAAAATAAAATGCCACAAATTCTCAGGGATATACTTAAAGCCGTTCATCGTGGTGAAAAGTTCACACTGCCTTCCGGTGGCGACCATCGATTCCATTATATTCATGTGCAAGACGTTGTCCGTGCGGTGCTGATAGCGACGGAAGCTAAAGACATCAAAGGCAGTGTGTTTAATATTGCGGGCGATCGTCCCTGGAGGCTGCATGAGGCCGTCGATATCATCAGGAAGCTGATGCCTGCTGCCCAGATCGAAATCGGTGGTGGTTACTGGCATCTGGATCGACAGGGAGAGTGGGATCTTAGTGCTGCGGAGCGGGAATTGGGGTATCGAGCGCAGTGGAGCCTTGAACAAGGCATAGCACATTATTCTGACTGGCTAATTGATCACGAATATTGATATCAGTTCTCGGCAGCTGTTACAGACGTATTTTTGGTAATTATTGCAGTCAGGAGCAAGCATGATTAACAACCCTATTATTTGGCCAAATGGCGCACGCTGTGCCGTAGCCTTTACCTTTGATATGGATGCAGACAGCATTCTGCATGTGGCACACCCCAAAGACTCAGCGACACGGGTTGCCAGTATTTCAATGCTGCAATACGGTCCTGATGTGGCGGTGCCAAGGATTCTGGAGACGTATCGACGTTTCCAGATCAAACAGACATTTTTTATCCCGGCCTGGTGCATCGAGCACTATCCCAAAGCCATTGAGGCGATTGTCGAAGGTGGTCACGAGATTGCCCATCATGGCTACATACATGAGCATCCAAACGAGCTGAGTCGAGACGAGGAAGCTTACTGGCTCGATCGCGGCTGCGACACTATCAAGCGCTTTACCGGCCAGGCACCGCGCGGATGGCGGGCACCGCTCTACAACATGTCAGAGCACTCTGCTGACTTGTTGATCGAGCGCGGCTTCAGTTATGACGCATCATTGATGGGAGATGATATTCCTTATTTATTACGGACCTCTGCTGGCGAACTGGTGGAGCTGCCTTCAAGCTGGGCCCTGGATGACTGGCCTCAGTATATGCACAGTATCGACCTTGATTTTCAGATGCCGATTCAATCGCCTCAAAGAGCAGTTGAGGTGTTCAAGGCCGAGTTTGATGCCGCGTGGGAATACGGAGGTCTGTTCATACCGGTTTGGCACCCGTTCCTTTCTGGTCGTCTGGCGCGGTGGCATGAGGTCACCAAACTGATCGACTATATGATGTCTAAAGGCGATGTCTGGTTCGCTCGTATGGACGAGATCGCGGCGCATGTTCAGAACAGCGTGGCGAGTGGCGCCTACACGCCACGGATTGATAACCTGCCTTACTATCAAGGGCCAGTGAAAGCCAATAAATAGTCTGCTCTGGTGGAAGGCTGATTGAGAGCGGCCATCTGTGGATGGCCGCTTTTTTACTGCTTGTAGTCATCAAACGGTATTGAGTATGGACCGCGACCCAAGTATGAGTTTTACGATTTTGAAGGAATGATGGATGAACTCTTTCCTCCTGGCAGGGACCCCTCCCGCTGAAGCGCAAGTTCTGCCAGCAATCTGAACTCTTGCAGCAGACCGCGGACATAAGCAATCTGGTTGATTGCCCAACGCTCCTCCTCGGCCATCATCTGCTCCAGCGTAAAACCTTCGGGCAATGAGGTTTGACTCATCTCTCGGTAAGGAATAATGGGGTCTTCGCCCTCGTCCACTTGACGGAATGCGGGGGCGATATAGTGGTTTTCCTGCTCCAGGATAAAAGCGATGACCTGGGATCCATTCTCTCCGAGCATCAACAGCTCGAACAACATACGGGCATTGGGCAGGTCATCCTCGGCACTGCCCTGTAGTACGCCATAGTGACCGACTCCATTTTCCTCGGGAACGACACGCACACCTTTCATGTGCACTTGCCGGATATGCGAAGCCAGGGTTTTCAGCGCCGCTAACGGTTGTTCGGCGGCATTGATCATATTGCCGAAATCGAACAGCGCGTGCAGCCGTGGATGATTGATGCGCTCAAGCAGTGTGACAATCTCGCTACTTTTCAGCTCTTCATGCTGTTCAAAGTCAATGTAGAGGTCATACCGTTCGGCTTGTCTGGCGAGGTAGTGCAAGTCCGATTCGATGGTGTTTAAAACCTCGGAAAGCCGTCCTCCATAGCGCGAATAGACGCGGATGTTCTGCACCCCCATAACATGCGCCACCTCAACCACCCGATCCACGTCCGCCTTTTGGGTACTACTGATTTCCAGGTGGATGTCCAACCCCAGCGCCTCGGCCCTTTGGCTGACAATGCGCAGTTGATCGTCGCTCATCCGCTGAAGACTGCGCTCTTCGCCATCCAGTAGATGAATGCTGACGCCGTCGAGTGCATGACGATAGGCGAAATCCAGCAGGTCAATCGGCCGGTATGTTCCATAGGTCAGCTTCATCAGCTGGGGGTAAGCATGGGCGAACAAGCGCATGCCATCGAGTCGTTCAAGCAGCTTGGCCGCCAGCGCCGGGGTTAGCTGAGGTACCGGCAGGCCCGCTGCTTTGTGGCGCAATAATGCATCGAAACGCAACTGGATCAACGGCATGCTACCCCTTGGGTCTGACCCGTAACGCTGGGCTCATGTGGCGCCAACTGCCAGTCATACTGTCGCCATTGATGCTGGTCGGATACCTGTTTGAGCGCTGGCGCGGGGTTGACGACGCACGCGTGCTGGACCGCGTGCAATAGCGGCAAATCATTCACCGAGTCACTGTAGCCATAGCTGCCCTGCAAACTGTTGCCATGGTTCTGCAGCCACGCCTGCAAGCGCTCTACCTTGCCTTCCCGAAAACTGAGCACCCCTTTAGTCGCACCGGTAAAGTTGCCAGCTACCTGTTCAAGCTCGATGGCGATCACCTCGCTCACGTCCAGCATGGCCGCGATACGGCGGACGATAAAGTCAGCCGTAGCCGAGATGATTAATAGCGTGTTTCCCTGTTGGCGATGCCACTCAATTTGCCGACGCGCGGCTGGAAATATGCGCGTGGAAATCATGCTGGAGACAAAGTCATCAGCCCATCGTTCCACTTCGCTGACGGCCACTCCGGACAACGGTTGGAGCGTAAAGTCCATGTACTGAGCCATGGATAGTTCGCCCAGATGATAGGCTTGCATCATCGCCTGCTCGGTGACCAGCATGTCGGCTGCTGCCACACCGCGCTGCACCAGATAGCGCAGCCAGAGACTGGAACTATCGCAATCGATAATGGTGTCGTCCATGTCAAAAATAGCCAAAATCGTCATGCGACCTCCTGCAGTTCTTCACGATTGAACAGCAGGTCGAGCCGCGCGCCTGCCGGCAGCAAGGATTGCGAACTGCGATTGAGCATATCGACCATCAACGAGCAGCCTTGCGCATCGACGTGGTAACGAATGACATTACCAAGCAGTTGATGGTGACGTACCGTGGCGCGGCACGGCGCGCCCAGATGTGGGCCATAGCTGCGGCCGGCTTGCGCCACATGGATCGCTTCCGGCCGGATTGCCAGTTGCCCTTGTATGTGCAGGCCAAGCAGTTGTTCCGCCTGGCTGGCATCCAGCAGGTTGTAGCTGCCCATGAAGCGCGCTACAAAACCATTGGCTGGACGGGTGTAGATGGTCTCCGCGCTCCCTTCCTGCACGATGCGACCGCCATCCATGACAATGATGCGGTCGGACAGCATCAGCGCTTCTTCCTGATCGTGGGTCACGAAAATGGTCGTCAGTTTCAGCTGCGACTGGATCCGTCTGATCTCTTCCTGCAAGTTCTTGCGGATGCGCGCATCCAGTGCCGACAGTGGTTCATCCAGCAACAGGATGCGCGGCCGCACCACCAATGCCCGTGCCAGGGCGACACGCTGACGCTGGCCGCCGGAGAGCTGACTCACGAATTTATTCTCGTGCCCCTGCAATTCAACCAGACGTACCGCGTCGGTCACTCGTTGGAAGGTTTCATCGACACAGACGCCCTGCATTTTCAGGCCGAAGGCAATATTGCCCATCACCGTCAGATTCGGAAACAACGCATAACTCTGGAATACCATGCCTATGCCGCGTTTTTGCGGAGCAACATGGGTAATGTTATTTCCCGCCACATGAATCTGGCCGCTATCGACTTCAGTTAAACCGGCGACGCAGCGCAATAAGGTCGACTTGCCGCAGCCACTGGGGCCGAGCAGGGTCACCAGTTCGCCTTCCTTGATATTGAAATTGATGTCGTCAAACACGCGGGTCTTGCCCGAGCCTTTGCCGAAGTATTTCGACAAGTTGGATACTTCAAGATAATTCATCGCACAGTCCTATCGACTCAAGCGGGTGGCAATCCAGGTCACGCCCAGCGTAAATATGAAATAGCTCATCACCACGGCACTCATAAAATGGCCGCTGGTGGAGCGCACGGAATAGAGATAGACGTTCAAGGTTTCGTAACGGCTGCCAACCAGTATGTTGGCAAATACAAACTCGCCCAGCAGGAAGGAGAACGAGAGAAACAACGATGCCATCAGGCCCTTGCGGATATTGGGCAAGATCACCCGCAAAAAAGCCGCGGAAGTGCTTGCCCCTAGCAGATGCGCCGCATCCATCAGGTCACGCACGTTCAGCCCTTGCAGACCGTTGGCGAGTGCCCGGTACATGAACGGCAGGACAATCGTGAAATAGCACCCTATCAGTACCCACGGCGTACCGATCAGCGGTAACGGGCCGTCGGCATAAATCTGCAACAAGCCCACTGACGAGACCACAGGCGGCACCGCGAACTGGATCAAAATCAGGATGTTCATCCAACGATCCAAGTGCGGAAAATAATAGAACACAACAAATGCGGCAGGCACGATGACCACTGTGCTGAAAACCAATGTGCCCAGTGCAATCAACAGGGAGTGGCTAAATGCGGTCAAGAAGCGCGGCTCTTGCCACAACTTTAGATACCAGTCGAACGTCAGCCCCTCGGGTAATATCGTTGCACTCCAGTGCTGGGAAAATGAATAAATCAGGGTCGCCAGAACAGGGATACTGAGTAGAGCCATCAAGCCAAACAGCACCAACTGGTGATAACGGTTAGTGTGCATGGTAGCTTCTCTTCATTAAGAACTGGTTGACCATCGCCACGAACACCAGCATCGCCACCAGAAGCACGGACAGTGCTGCCGCCAGATTCGGTTCCAGAGAAATGTCCCCAGCTACCAGGCTGGAAATGCGGATGGTGACCAGGTTGTAGTTAGAGGTCATCAGTGCGTATGCACTGGCATACGCTCCCATGGCATTAGCCAACAACAAAATGAAAGTGCCGAATATCGCTGGCAGCAGCACCGGTAACGCAACCAGGCGCCAGTAACTGGCACGGCTGGCACCCAGCAAGGAGGCGGCCTCTTGCCAATCGTCTTGCAGCGCATCAAAGGCTGGGTAGAGCAACAGTACCGCTAGTGGTATCTGGAAATAGCTGTAAATCAGCGTCAGCCCAGTCTGCGTGTATAGATTAAAGTCAGCCAGCCAACCCCATCGCCGCAAGAGCAATGTCACGGCGCCATTGGTTCCCATCACGATAATGAAGGCGAATGCCAATGACACGCCACTCAGATTGCTGGCCATATTGGTGAATGCCACCGTCATGTCGCGGACAACGCAATCCACCCGTTTCAACGAAGCGGCGGCCACCAGCGCGATGGCTAATCCAATCAGGCTGGAGCAGACGCAAACCCAAAGGCTGTTGCCAAAGGCCTGCCGGTAAAACGGCGAATGCAGGATCTCGCTGAAATTGGCCAGCGACCATGCGCCATCAACCTGCACGCTGTTGATCAGCAGCCATGCTGTCGGTGCCAGTGAAAACAGCACCAATACACATAACAAGGGCAGCAGAACCAACGCCGCCCGCCAGTGGCGAAAGCGCGGGTAATGCGGGGTGTCGATAGTCGCTGGCATTGCCAGCGGATTCGATGCAGATGTCATACAGCTAGCAATTCCGTATTACATGGTTTTTGATAAGTGAGCGCGAGATACGGCCGCAGCAAAACCTTAGTGCGACCATTGCCCTGCTCTCTGTTCTAATGCTCACCTCTAAAAACCATAGCGAACGACCCAAGTCGCGCAGCAGGTTTTTAGAAGCGAACTAACGCGGGTGGAATTACTTGTTATAAATCATGACTTGTTCTTGCCACTGTCGTGGTATGGCCTTGGTGGTCGTCTCCCAAGCTGCAAAATCCTGGATCGGTTTGGCGTTACGATATTGCTCAGCCGACAGCATCTTGTCTGTTACGTCCTGCGGCAGGACGACATTGCTGCGAATCGGGCGCGCATAACCACGCGCCAGGTTAATCTGGCCGGCATCGCTGAAGATGTATTCACGCGCCAGTTTGGCGGCGTTCGGATGCTGTGCGTATTTGTTGATGAGGGTTGAATAGCCAGCACTCACGCTACCGTCCACGGGAATGGATACCGTGAACTGCGATGGATCGATCTTGTCGCGGTAGCTTAATGATGTGAAGTCCCATAACAGCGCAACTTCCACCTCACCTTTTTCCATGTTGGCGATATTCGCATCGGTCATGGAAAGCCGCCCTTGTTTAGCCAGCTCGGCAAATAACTTATACGCAGGTTGCAGATTCTTTTCGTTGCCGCCATTGGCAATCGCCGCTGCCAGCAGAGCGCTATTGGCCTGCGCCGAGACGCCCACTTCACCTACGGTGACCTTATAGTTGCCTTTGAGCAAATCGCCCCAGGTCTTGGGCGGATCCTTGACCAGCTTGTTGTTGCTGATGAAGGAAATGGTCCCGCTGTAGGCCACCATCCAATGACCGTCTGCGTCCTTGGCCCAAGCCGGAATATCGTCCCAGGTGGTCGGCTTGTAGGCCTGGGTAACGCCCTTTCTGACTGCAATCGGGCCGAAAGATTGGCCAACGTCGCCGATATCGCCTGACGCGTTTGATTTTTCAGCTTCGAATTTTGCGACTTCCTGTCCCGAACTCATGTCGGTGTCCTGATGTACCAGGCCGTATTTTTGCGTGATCTGGGCCCACGTATCTTTCCAGTTCGCCCAGTTATCCGGCATGCCCAAGCTATTGACCGCGCCTTCTTTTTTGGCGGCGGCGACTAAAACATCCAGGTCCGGCTGCGCGTACGCACTAGAAACTGCAATCGACAAGGCACTTGCAAGCAAACTCGTAATCAGCATTTTTTTCATGGGGTAGCCGTGTGGTATAGACCAGATTGAGGCGGAAACTGGATGCTACCCATAAAAAATGACCGAAATGTGACAGTTGGGACGCGTTAAGCACCTGATCGAGATGGAACAGGTGCTGCCCTGGAGCGACCTGCTGGCGTTGATCGAGGCGCACTGAGGGCTGTCGTTGCAGCACATTCACGTGCCCGGCTCGACCAGGAACAAGGAAGGTAAACGCGATCCCAAGATGCACCAGAGCGCAAACGCGGACGAAGGTCGAGCCCCGCTTCGGGTGATCAAACGTCAGAGGGGTAGTGGGCGAGGTGTGCCCGAAGAGAGTCAGTTGAATGTCATAAAGGTAATGAAATCATGAACTGGGATAATATCAGCGCTCTAAAATCATCCAGACCAACACCGTGACAGAAAAAATCACTACCCAAGCTGCCACCATCTATCACGCATTGGCAACGCAAATCATCAATGGCACGCTGGCGTCCGGTAGCAAGCTCCCTTCCGAGCGAGAGCTGAGCGACCTGTTTTCCACAACCCGCATCACGCTCAGAGAAGCCCTGCAAAGAATGGAGGCGGAAGGATCGATCTATCGGGAAAGCAGGCGCGGCTGGTTTGTTACCCCACCTCGACTGGTGTACAACCCCTTCACAAATTCGCTGTTCCACCAGATGGTCGAAAGTCAGGGGCGCAAGGCGCTCACACAAGTCATTTCGACCAGTACGGAATTGGCGAGCCCGGAGTTATGCCTGAAGTTGGCGCTGCCACCGTCAAGCATGCTGCACTGCATACGTCGCCTACGTTATGTCGATGGGCGCGTCGTCATGTTTGTAGAACATTATCTGAAACCAGAATTTGTCCCGGATATATTGAAGCTTGATCTGACTCAGTCGCTGACATCCATTTACCGAAAGCATTATGACATCCAATGCGGCCGCGCCACTTTTGATATCTACCCCACTGCGGCGCAGGCTAGCGTGGCGAATTATCTCAATCTGCCAGAGGGCAGCCCGCTGTTAATGATCATTCGCATCAACTATGACCAACATGGACAGATTCTTGATTGCGATCGCGAGTTTTGGCGTCATGACGCAGTCCGAATTTCTATGGATAGCCAAACACTGCATTCTGACAAGATAGCTTAATCATCCTCATGGTTGAGCGGATGATACACGGCCTCTGCTGACTTCTCGCTCCGGCTAGCGCCGTCGCCCTTTCAGGCACAAGGCGAGATCTCCCCAGGTAAGAACGCAATCCTTCACCACACAACCACCGGATTTACGCCGCCTGACCCTTGACCACAAGAGCTTCGCGATTTTGTGCCCGCTCGCCCTGGTCGGCTTCGCCTTGTATCCGGTTCTTGTACATCGGCTCATGGCTTCGATTCACGCTTCCTCCCCACACTCGGTCGCCCTCATGCAGTTGCGCTTCACTTCGTTCGCTGTGGTCAGCTTACGGCGGGACTTTCACCCACAAGATTGCGCCCATGCTGGGCGCACACAAAAACGCCACTCTATTGAGTGGCGTTTTTGTAAATCCTGGAGTGGGAAACGAGACTCGCACCTGGCGTCCGCCCCATTGAAATCTAACGGGTTTCTTTTATTCCTGAAGTAGGAAAAGACTCAATTCTGGACTTGTTTTTTGGGTGTATCAAGAACAAAAAAGGAGTGATCCCAAGCCACGCTATTGGATTCTACCCATAGCCAACCGGACGCATGATTATCAAGCTGGCGGTGTCAATTGCACAGAATCAACGGGAGATGAGTCCTCACCAAAAATACATTTCACGTCCACCGCAAGGGTCTTACGTCATTTAAAACACGATAACGACACGGGCTCCTGGGCAAATATCCAAACAAAACTCAATAGAAACCCAAGGCGTCGGCAAAGCATTCGGTCCGGCTGACAAGCAAACTTCCGGTAATGAGTAGCGCCACATTGTCGCCTGCGGACCTCCCTGCTACCGGAGCGCCCTTGGTCAGGCCCTCGAAACGCCCCATGGCAGGTCTCGCTGGCATTTTCCTCGCGGCCATGATGGTGGGGTTGAACAGCCGCGTCGGCGCATTAGCGCTGGCAGATGTGCGCGGTGCACTCGGTTTTGGCCTCGACGACGCCTCCTGGCTGACCACCGTGTACAGCGCCGGGGAATTGATTGCCATGCCATTTTCGGCGTGGTTTGCCATTACGCTCTCGGTCCGTCGCTTCGAACTGTGGATGCTCGGTACTTGCACGCTGCTGGCGGTGATCCTGCCCTTCATCGTGGAATATGGGTTGGCCCTTGTAGGAAAAGCGGCTGGTACCGTCAGGCATCAGCCCTTTGCCCTGAGTCGCACGAATTTTCTGGCAGAGATTGGTCTTCCCGGACATGCAGGATTTGCACTTGCCGCATTCCGGGGTGTAGAGCGGGATCACGTGATCGCCCACCGCTACGGAGGTAACACCCTCGCCAATGGCCTCGACGACACCGCCGCCCTCGTGACCGAGGATAGCCGGAAAGATACCTTCCGGATCGGCGCCGGACAGGGTAAAGGCGTCGGTATGGCAGACACCGGTTGCGATAATGCGGACCAGCACCTCACCGGCTTGCGGAGGCGCCACATTGACTTCAACGATTTGCAGAGGCTGGTTGGCCGCGAAGGCTACGGCGGCTCGCGATTTGATTATTATCTTTATTCCTGGGTGCCAAGGGGCACTTCGCAATTGGGCGAAGAAAGAACATGAATGGGGTTGTGCTGACGGGGATCACGCAAAGTGATGCTGCAACGATGGTAAGAGACAGGGCATCCATGCCCCCTATAGCGAGCTAGAGCGTTGCGTCGATTTTTTTCGCAGCAGCTTCACTTACCCAGGTGTGCCAGATTTCCGGGTGCTCTTTGAAGAAAATTTTGGCCAGCTTGGGAGAATCAATGTGCTCCTTGGTCATCCGAGCCAAGTTCTGATTTAACAGGTCGATCGGCAGATTGACCTTCTCCAGCACCATAACCAGTTCTGGCGCCTGCTGATGGAAGACGCTGGACAGACCCACTTTGATGCTGATCTTTTTGTCGATGCCTGGCTTCTCTTCCAGCTTGACCAGATCAACTTGCCCCATCAACGGCGTCGGCGACCAGTAGTAGAACAGAATAGGCTCGCCACGCTTGTAGCTCGACAGGACTGCGGCATCCAGAGCCGGGCCGGTACCTGGGCGGAAGTTGGTGTAGCTCGCTTCGAGGCCGTAACTTTTAAGCATTTCGCTGTTTTCCAGTTCGCAGGTCCAGCCGGCCGGGCAGTTGTAAAAACGGCCCTTGTTCGGCTCTTCCTGATCCTTGAAGAGTCCAGCGTATTGGGTCAAATCGGCGATTTTTTTCAGGTCGGGTGCCTTGGGCTTGAGGTTGCGTTTAACATCACCCTCGACCACATAACGCGGCACATACCAGCCTTCGGCTGCACCGATAATCGGTGCGCCGACACCCACTACCTTTCCGGTATTGGCTGCCTTGTTCCAGACCTCACTTCGACCGACCCACTCTTCAGCTAACACTTGAATGTCGTTGCTGCTCAAGGCGTTCTCCATGGTGATGGAATTGCCCGGCAACGTATCGATATCACAGCCGTAGCCATCCTTGAGCACTATCTGCAACACGTCGGTGAGCAACATGCCGCTTTCCCAATTGAGCCCGGCGAATTTCACCGGTTTACCCGACTCGCACCAACTGGCGGCCTGGCTCGCAGTACTACCAGCCAACAGACCAACGGAAAGCAAAGGGACTACCAGACTTTTTTTGATTTTCACAATCGCACGCTCCAACACAGTGAACAGGGTTATGGCAGTGCAAGTGTTCGCCACGTCAGTGGCGAACATCTGTCATCAACGTGAAACTCAAGCTCCTTGATGTATCGTCGGGAACCAATCTTCGCGCAGTCTCTGACCGGTCTGCATCGCATGCCCTGGATACGGTGGAGAGGTCCGTCCTGGACGCTCGATGTAACGTATATCGTCGCCCAGCCAGCGAAGCGACAACACACGTCGACGCTGCGCTGACGCATTGCCTCTGGCGCCATGTACCGTCCGAAAATCGAACAGCACCGCATCGCCAGGTTGCATCTCCCACTCCAGTACGTGCATGCCCTCTTCCGTGTCGGGATTGGGCGCGTCCCGGAATCCGTCTGCGTCCCTGTAAAAATCGCTTTGATCGGCCCAGTGGACGGGTTTTATCCCTTTCTCCCACCGATGTGAGCCTGCAAGAAGTCGCAGAGTCGACTCTCGTACCGGGTCCACGGGTATCCAGAAACTGACGTTCTGGTTGCCTTCGACGAAGTAGTAGGGGATGTCTTGATGCCAGGGCGTGGCTTTCTGCGCACCCGGCTCCTTAACCAACACATGATCATGGAAGAACTGCGCCGAACTCGAACGCATGACCGCCGCAGCGACGGAGGCGGCAGGTGACTGCTCCACCATTGCGCGAAACTCTGGAATCCGCTGCCAGTTGCAATAGTCATCGAAAAAACCGCCCGGTTTGTCATCCTTCTCGACGTATCTGCTGGCGTAAACGCCCGGCTCGGCGAGGTTGCGTTCAATACCGGTGACGATGGTCTCGATCCAGTCACTGAAAATGCCGCGCAGGCAGACCGCTCCATCGCGCTGAAAGGCCTCGATGTCCTTTTCATTAATGGTGTATGAGCTGTGTGTCATGACCTGAAACTCCCAGAAGCAAAAAATAAAGGTGGGCGCAGGACAAATATTTCATGACACTCAACAATGATAAAATAATATGTATTGATTTATCACCTAAGAAAATCTTATGAAGTTCAGCCTGCGACAACTCCGTTACGCACTCGCTGCAGCCAAACACAGCAACCTCACGCTGGCTGCCGAAGAGTTGCACGTTTCCCAGCCATCGATCTCCACCGCCATTACCGAATTGGAACTGCTTTTCGGCCAGCCACTCTTTGTTCGCCAACGCGGGCTCGGCGTGACTCTGACCCCCTTCGGCCGCACGGTGATGGCTCAGGCAAAACGCGTCTTGGCCGAGGCTCGGACCTTTTCGGATATCGGGAGCAATAGCAGCGAGTTTGCCGGGGAACTGGTACTGGGGTGCTACGAGGACCTGGCTCCATATTGCCTGCCGCAGATTCTGAGACGCCTCCAACAAGACTATCCTCAGGTCACTGTCGATATGCGCGAAGGCGGGTTCGAATATCTGGGCAAGCGTCTCGCTGAGGGCACTTTGGAGCTGGCGTTGACGTACGATCTGGGGTTGCCGGCAAATATGGAATGCATAGAGCTATGCCAGCTGACCGCCCATGCCCTACTGTCTGCTGATCACCCGCTGGCAAACGAGCCCCGTGTCAGTCTGGCAGCGCTAAGCGAATGTAATCTGGTGGTGACTGATCAAATCCACAGCTGGCAGCACGTGCTGGACCTGTTCAACTTCTATGGACTCGCGCCCGACAGCGTCCAGCGCACACACAGCTTCGAGTTTCAACGCAGCCTTGTTGCAAACGGATTCGGTGTGGCGCTGACCTATACCAGACCCTTCGGCGACCATAGCTACGATGGTCAGCCTCTGGTCTGTCGTCCCATACGGGAAGAGCTGCCCGCTCAGCGCATCGTCTTAGCCTATGATCAGCGCTACCCTTTAACGCCACCTGCTGAAGCGTTCAAAATGCAAGCCGTGACCTGGTTCAAGGAACGACTGCCGTTTGCGTCAAATTGAATATTCCGCAGGGGCCATCCGCATCCAGCACTGCTCGTCCGGATGAAAACCGGACGAGCCATTGGTTCAATGCCTCGTCTTGCGCTCCAGTAAACGCACGCCGAGTGACAGCGGATAACACAGCGCAAAGTAGATCGCGCCCACGAGGATGTAGATCTCCAGCGGCATGAAGTACACGCTACTCAAGTCCTGAGCCCGCAGCATCAAATCCGGCGCCGCGATCAGCGAGGCAACCGAGGTATCTTTCAACAGCGAGATCGCCACATTGCCAATCGGCGCCAGCACAATACGAATGGCTTGGGGCAACACAACCCAGCGCAACACCTTGAGATGAGGCATACCAATCGCTTTCGCCGCCTCCACCTGCCCCTTGGGCACCGCCTCCAGACCCGAACGGTAAATCTCCGACAGGTAGGCGGCAGCATTCAGCCCCAACCCGATCATCGCTGCCTGGAACGAGCTGAACTGAACGCCGATTTCGGTCAGGCTGAAATAGACGATGAACAACTGCACCAGAGCCGGAGTACCGCGAAACACTTCGATGTAGATCAGCGCCGCGCGCCGCAATGCCCGATTGCTCGAGAGTCGCGCCAGCGCCACCAGCAGACCGACGATCAAGCCAATGACCAGCGCACCGAATGCCAATTGAAGAGTGGCCCAGGCCGCTGTAAGAAGTTCGACATGGGTTGCTTCCCACAGGTCGCCATAGCCCATATCAATTCTCCTTGACGACTTTGAGTCGCCGTTCGGTCCGCGCTGCCCAGTGGGAAAGTACCAGGCTTAACACCAGGTAGATGATCGCCAACAGGAAGTAGATCAGGTTGGTCTGGTAGGTTTCGCTGACCAGCATCCGCGCCTTGAAGGTCAGCTCCGGCACCGCCGCCGCTGACGCCAGAGACGTGTCCTTGAGCAGACCAATGGCGAAATTGGCCATCCCTGGAATGGCGACCTTGAACGCTTGGGGCAGCACGATGATGCGCATCGCCAGGGAGCGGGTCATGCCGATGGAAAACGCCGCTTCGCTTTGCCCACGATCGATGGTGCGGATGCTCGAACGGAACACTTCCGAAAGAATCGCCGCACCGTTGAGACCAAAACCAATGATCGCCGCACCAATCGCCGGCAACGTGATTCCGATGTAGGTGAGCCCGAAGTACAGAATGAACAGCTGGGTCAGGATCGGTACGTTGCGAAACACCTCCAGGTACACGCTGGCGATCAAGCTCAGCACCCGGCTGCGCGAGAGCCGCATCAGCGCCAGGCAAAACCCCAACAGCGCAGCCACAACGAACGCAGCGGCGGTCAGACCGACGGTGGTCAGCGCCCCGATGCCCAGCACATTCAAAAAGTACGGCAGCATCTCGATGGCTTTGTTCAGTGCGGTGGAATCGAACATCAATCAGTGCTCCTGCACAGCGCGGATGAAGGAGCGGGTACGTTCGATCTGGCTCTCACGGAAAATCTGCCGGGGCGGGCCTTGCTCGACAATGTTGCCGTCGGCCATAAAGATCACCTGATCGGAGACGCTTTCGGCGAAATGCATTTCATGGGTCACGATAATCATCGTCATGCCCTCCTCCGCCAGCTTGCGCATGACGGTCAGCACTTCGCCCACCAGTTCCGGATCCAGCGCCGAAGTGGCCTCGTCGAACAACATCAGCTTGGGTCGCATCGCCAGCGCCCGGGCGATGGCGATGCGCTGCTGTTGCCCACCCGAGAGCTGTTCCGGGTACACGTCACGCTTGGCGAACATGCCCACCTTGTTCAGCAGATCCTCGGCAAGTTCCACCGCTTCGGCGCGACTGCGTTGTTGCACCTTGAGCGGGCCGAGGATGATGTTTTCCAGTACCGAGAGGTGAGGAAACAGGTTGAAACGCTGGAACACCATGCCGATCTCGGTGCGCATCCGCGCCAGCTCCTTATCGCTCATGGGCACTTTTCGTGTGCCCACCAAACGCTGGCCGATCAGTTCGTTATCGATGTAAATGTCACCTTTGGTCGGCTCTTCGAGGTAGTTGACGCAGCGCAGCAAGGTGGTCTTGCCCGACCCGCTGGGCCCGATGAGCGAGATCTTCTGGCCCTGCTGTACGTTGAGGTCGATGCCTTTGAGAACGTCCAGGCTACCGAAGGACTTGTAGAGCCCCTCGATCCGCACCAGTGGGGTTGATTCAGCCATGAGCAATGTCCGTAAGTGGATGACGCAAACTGTGATCGCGACGTCGACTCAGGCGAAGGCCTGACTGAAATCTCGCGGCGTATGTTCGAACGGCCCGATGAGGTTGCCCTTCTCGTCCCGATCCACGCCGATGCGCGGGTCCTTGGCTGGAGGCACGAGGTAGTCGGGGTTCTTGATCCCGTACTTGGCGAGGATCGGTTTGATCTGATCGGTACTCTTGAGCCAGCGCAGGCCCTGGTTCACGCCATCGAACAAGTCCTGGTTCTGCGGATGAACGCCCCAGATCGCCTCGAACTTGGCGGTCAGGCTGGGGAATTTTTCATCGTAGGACATGGGGATTTGTTTGAGCTTGAGGCTGGGGTCCTGAAGGATCATGTAGTCGATGGTCGGGGCATCCAGCACGGCAAAATCCAGCCGTCCGGCCCGCACGTCTCGCAGGCAGGAGTCGGTATTGTCGTAGAGTTTGACCTCCTTCACGCCCTCGATTTTCTTCATGTCCGGGATGGTGAAATAGCCGGTAATGGCGCCGATGGTGCGACCCTTCACATCGTTCACGGTGATCGAGGTTTCGAACGGCTCGCTGTCGCGCATGATCACGTAGGCACCGGTGTAGAACACCGGGTCGGTCAACAGCAGGATCTTCGAACGCATCGGGTTCCAGGCGAAGTTGCCGCCGAACCAGTCGGCGCGTCCCGACCTCACCGCTTCCACCACCGCTGGAAACCCCATGGTCAGGACATCGAGCTTGAGTTCGAGGCGGTCGGCGATGAGCTTGATAAGTTCCAGATCGGTGCCCACGGGTGTACCTTCGCGCAGCGCCCCCAGAGGCATGTCGCCCAGGCAGGCCGCGGTCAGATAGCCGGGGCGCACGGTTTTGATCGGTTGCCCGGCAGCGAATGCGAGCGGCATCGGGCCTATCACGCTACCCAACAGGGCCGCCAATGAACCATAGCCAGCGGCTTTGAGGAGCCCGCGTCGGGAGAAACCTTGAGTATCAAACTTGAAATCGGACATAGATCACCTATTGGCAAATTATTGTTTTGGACCATTACAAGCCATACAACTCAACCGCCGTCCGTGGCTCGATCTCCCTGGGTTTCATGATCGTGTCGGCAAGCCCGCCAGAATGTCGATGGCATTGACGTGGGGCTTGCCAGCTTGCTGCCGGCGACGCTTGAGCAGCAGGTAAGCCGCGGATACCACGCCAAGACTGACCAGGCTGGCGAGGAACTGCGTACGCAAGGATTCTTGAAAAGCCATGGCTACCAAAACACCCGCAATCACTGCCACCACAGCATAGGACAACCACGGAAACAGCCACATCTTGAGGGTCAGTCGCGCGGGCGCCGTGGCTTCTACCTGGCGTCGAACCTTGATCTGCGCCAGCGCCACTGCCAGATAAACGAACAACATCACCGCACCGGAAGCGTTGACCAGAAACAGGAACACACCCTCTGGAGAAATGATCGCGGCCATGATTGCGATGTAGCCGATCACACTGCTCAGCAGCACCGCCGCTCTTGGTACTTTGCGACCGGTGAGGGTCGACAGTTTCGCCGGTGCATCACCGCGCTGACTGAGGCCGAAGAGAATCCGCGAAGACACGTACAACCCGGAGTTCAGCGCCGAGAGCACGGCCACCAGCACCACCGCTTGCATGATCATCGCGGCCCCGGGAATGCGCATGACCTCCAGCGCCGCCACGAACGGCGAATGGCTGGCGACGATCTGCCCCCAGGGCACCACGCAGACAATCAGGAAGATCGAGCCGACATAAAAGGTGATGACCCGGAAGATTACCGAACGGGTCATGTTCGCCACGTTCTTCGATGGATCGTCCGACTCAGCGGCGGCAATGGTCGCGATCTCGGCGCCGCCTACCGCAAAAATAACTGTGGGTACACCGGCCAGAATCGCACTCACGCCGTAAGGCATGAAGCCGCGGTCATTCACCAGATTGCCCAGCAGCGCGCTGGTGCTTGGGGCGAAACCGAAGAGGTAAGCGCCAACCACAAAGATGAAGACGATGATCGCGAAGACTTTCAATGAAGCGAACCAGTACTCGAATTCACCATAGGACTTCACCGACAGACAGTTGATGGCGGTCATGATCGCCAACAGACTCAGACCGATCATCCACGCCGGCAGCGGTATCCATTGCTGGAGGATATTGGCACCGACCACCGCTTCAACCGCCACCACGATCACCCAGAAGTACCAGTACAACCAGCCACTGGTGAACCCGACCCAATTGCCCAGGCCGATTCGGGCGTATTCGGTAAAGGAGCCGACACCGGGCAAGGCCACGGCCATTTCACCGAGCATGCGCATGACCAGCATCACCACGATGCCGGCAGCGAGATAACTGAGAAATGCCGCCGGGCCAATGGCCTGAATCGTTGCGCTACTGCCGACAAACAGGCCTGCGCCGATGATCCCGCCGAGCGAAATCATCGTGATATGGCGTTGGCGCAGAGCCCCGCTCAGCCGCTGTTCGCCTGATTTTTTAACGGATTGCCGGGCGTTGTTCATTGGATGACCTCCGCGTTGTTGGGTGAGGTCGATCGACCGGATAAATTCATCGAAGACTTTGCGCGAGGGGGACAACACACCGGATACTCTGTGCCGCCCGCTGACGGGCTGCAGAGTAGGTGGTGCCGGAGCGCGAAGGGCGAACCCGGCTGGAACGTTTTGATAGTCATGTGCGTACCCATTGGGCTGAGCATGGCAGCCATTTTCTTATTGTGTTGCATGACAAGCATTACAACTCACACACTAATCACGGTTTTTTAGCTTGTCAATGGGCTTTGTATCAGATAAAAAGCAATACAAATTTGCTTATTGTCTTGCTACAAGCATGACAAGCAGGGATAAAGCACCATGAGTCAATTCGAACAACTGCTGGACGAGCTGAAAGCCAATGCGGCTTTGCAGCGCGACAAAGCCGAAACCCTTTACGCCCAATTGGCCGACTCACTGGCTGAGGCGATCGGCAACGGCAAGCTCAAGCCGGGCGAGCGTTTGCCGCCCCATCGCGAGTTCGCCAGCGCACTGGGGGTGAACATCACCACAGTGACCAAGGCCATGGCCGTGTTGCAGCAGAAAGGATTGGTCGAAAGCCGTCCGGGTCGCGGTACGCAAGTCGCCCTGCCTCGGCATCCAGCCGCGCAGTTCCAGTCGGCGCCGAGCAATGACCCGGGCACTGTCGACCTGAGCGTCAATCGTCCGGCAACCGATGGTTTTAATCGGGTGCTGGCGCAGTTGCTGCCGCGTCTTTCCAGCGACCCGCGCTTTGGTGACATGAAGGACTATCACCCGTCCGAAGGTCCGCTTTGGGCTCGTGAAGCCGCAGCGCAGTGGTTGCGCCACACCGGCGTACAGGCCGAAGCCTCGCAGATGCTGATCGTCGAAGGCGCCCAGCATGGCATCGCCAATACCCTGCGCAGCCTGACCAATAGCGGCGATACCGTGCTGGCCGACAGTGTGACCTATCAGGGCATCAACGCTTTGTGTCGCTCGCTGGGTCTGATCCTGATTGGGGTCGACGCCGATGCCCGCGGCATTTCACCCGAAGCCTTGCGCCTGGCCTGCGCCGAACATCAGCCACGACTGTTGTTTCTGGTGCCCTCGATCCATAACCCGACCGCCATCACTCTGGACGCCGAGCGCCGCGAAGAACTGGCAGCAGTGATTCGGAAAACCAACCTGCTGGTCATTGAAGACGATGTGTATCGGCCGCTACTGGATCAATCGCCCCCGGCCTTCGCGGCGTTGATGCCGGAGCGGACGATTTACATTTCGGCACTGTCCAAATGCATCGCCCCGGGGTTGCGCATGGGCTTCGTCATGGCTCCTCAGCCGCTGGTGCAAGACATCGCCGCCATGCAGCGCATCGACTGCTGGAGTACTTCGCCGCTGACAGCGCTGATTGCCACCCGGCTGATCGAGGACGGTCATGCCGACCACCTGGTCTCGGAACAACGCGAAGAACTGCGCATCCGCCAGGCGCTGCTCGCCACTCACCTTGAAGGTCTGGAATTCCAGCACAGCGCCACCGGCACCCATGCCTGGCTGGTCCTGCCGGAACCCTGGACCGGTTCGCGCTTCGCACGCCTGTGCCAGGACCACGGCGTGGTGCTGCTCGCTGGTGGGGCCTTCACCTTGCGCCCGGAGCTCTCGCCACAAGCAGTGCGGATCAACATTTCAGCTGCCCTGTCACGCGAGCAGCTGATCAAAGCCTTGAGCGTCATCAGCCAACTGGCACGCCAGGGTCATCTCCATATGCACAACCGGATCTGAGGACATGACACAGCCAGTTCATTGTGAAATTGCCGTTATCGGCGCAGGCGTTATCGGGGTTGCCAGCGCACTCTGGCTGCGCCGCCAGGGTTATCAGGTGCTGTTGCTCGAGCGCGACGCAATTGCCTGCGGCGCGTCTTACGGCAATGCCGGTACCCTCGCGCCTTACGGCGTGATGCCTATTGCCCAGCCATCGCTGCTGAAGGCGATTCCGTCCCTGCTGTTTTCACCGGACTCGCCCTTCGTCATTAACTGGGCACGCCTGCCCCGGCTGATGCCCTGGCTGTTACGGTTTCTCAATGAATGTCGCGCTTCGCGTTGCGAAGCCAATACCCTGGCCCTGACAAAAATACTCCAGCACACCTACAGCGGTTATGCGCCGTTGCTGGCCGACTGCCCGCAGGCTGATCAGCATTTACGTCACAACGGTTGCATTTATGCCTACGGCACCGAGCAAAGTTTCGCCGGCGCGCAGTCAGCCATCGAGCTGCGCCGTTCTCTGGGTATTGCGCAGCAGGTATTGAGCGCGGCCGATGTCGAACAACTGGAGCCAGCCCTTGCTGGCAAATCGGTGGCCGGCATTCTGTTTCCCGAGTCGTCCCATATGGATGATCCGCAAGCCTTCATTGAAGCGCTGGCGGCGCCGCTGATCGCCGAGGGGGCGCTGCATCAGGCGACGATCACTGACGTGCAACGGCAGAGTAACGCCCTGCATCTGCTCAGTGCCGAAGGCCAGACCTACCGCGCCGACCGGGTGGTGCTGTGCGGCGGCGCCTGGTCCGCGGCGCTGGCACGCCAGGTCGGGGATCGCATCCCGCTGGATACCGAGCGCGGCTATCACATCGAATTCGACCTGCAAGACACCCTGCTCCACCGCCCCTGCTGCCCAGTGGAAAGTGCGTTCTACATGACGCCCATGGCCGGCCGCCTGAGGGTGGCGGGCACAGTGGAGCTCGGCTCGATCAATGACCCGGCCAATCCCAAGCGTTTCGATTACCTGGAGCGACACGTGCGCCGAGTTATGGGTCTGACCGAACCGGTGGCCCGCAAGTGGCTCGGGTTCCGCCCGTCCCTGCCGGACTCGTTGCCAGTGATCGGCCCATCGCCGAACGAACCACGACTGATCTATGCCTTCGGCCATCAACACCTGGGCCTGACCCTCGCCGGGGCGACCGGCCAGTTGGTCGCGGACTGCATCGCCGGCAAGGCACCTGGCTGGCTGGACAGTTTTTCCGTGCAACGCTTCTAAACCGCGCTATTCCACAGGAGAGCAATTGATGCCAACCATCGAACGCAAACACACCAATCAGCGCATGAGCCAAATTGTCATTCACGGCAACACCGTGTTCCTCGCCGGTCAGGTCGGCGAAACCCACCACAACGTCGCCGACCAGACCCGCGATGCCTTGGCACGGGTTGATGCCTTGCTCAAAGAGGTTGGCTCGACGCGGGAGCATTTGCTGCAAACCACCATCTGGCTGGCCGACATGGCGGACTTCGACGCAATGAACGCAGTATGGGACGCCTGGGTACCGAAGGGGCATGCCCCGGCTCGTGCCTGTGGCGAGGCGAAACTGGCTGACCCACGGTTGTTGGTGGAAGTCATCGTCTGCGCGTCGAGGAAGTGAACTCTCAGGACGTTCTCATACGTTTCAAATGTCAAGTACAGCCGATAGATGCCTTTAGTGACGGGCAGCAATCGGCCCAGATTGTCAAAAGCTCGAAACCTGGTAGCACGCTGTGGTTGCGAATCACTTCTTGCTAGCGGGCTGCGCAGCTATCAAGGAGTCAGTAATTTCCTCTTGTGCTCTCCCTCGGCCAATCAGCCAGCGTTGAAATGCCCGACATTGCGCTTTCTGCAGAGTGTTAGGGTGCCAACTCAGGTAATACGGCGAGGGAAGAGGCATGGCTCGCTGCCAGGGAATGATCAAGCGCCCTTCATCGATGTCACGGGCAATCATGGAAAACTGCGCCAGCACTATTCCTTGGTGATCGATGGCGGCTTGAATAGCCATGCTGGACGAAGAAAAGCTACGACGTATGGCAATCGTCTGCTCGACGGCAGCGCCTCCCAGCTCAAACCATTCGGCCCATGAGGGGGGTGAGTCAAATTTCGGCCGCGAATCGATACGGATAAGTGGGTATTGGAGCAGGTCAGCGGCATGCTCCACATTGCCTGGATGGCCTAAAAGCGTCGGTGAGCATGCCGGTACCACACAATCGCGGAACAGTACGACGCTATGCCCGGCATATTGGCCGGGTTCGCCATAGCCGATACGAAAATCTGCGTTTTCCTCCTCCGAAGTATCCGCCAGCGTGCCATCCAGATAGATGTCGAGATCACCATCCTCATGCTGCCATTCGTAGGTGAGAGGCGCCAGCCACTTGGTCATGAGAGAAGGCAGGCCACTGACATACAAATTGTTGGGGTTTTTCGAACGCTCTACTTCGGAAACAGCGGCTCTCAATTCTTCAAATGCTATAGAACACCGCGCATGAAAACGCTGGCCAATGGCGTTCAGCCGCAAGCGCTGTCCCTCCTTGACCGTCAAGCTCATGCCCAGCGCCTCATCAAGCAACTTCATCTGCTGACTCACCGCGCCCACGGAGATGTTCAATCGCTTTGCGGCTTGGGATATACCGCCGCAGTGACCGACGGTTTCAAATATTTGAAGTGCTCGTAAGGGAGGTAAGCGACTCATGGCGACGCGAAGGCCTCGAAAGCGTTTTAAGTTTAGAAATTCTAATAAAACTGACAGAAATTACCATATTTTCTTCATATCAAAACCGCTTTAGCCTTCTCCCACGCTCAATCGAGCGACGGCCTGGCCGGTCCAGCCCCCCTCAATCATTTCGTTTCTCGGGAGTTCGCAATGAAAGCTCATCCTCAACAGATCACTCAGGTAGTCCTCGGCGATAGGGAGCCCTCCATCGAAGAGTTTGTCGCGGTAGCCCGTTATTCGGCCAAAGTGTCGTTTTCCGAGACCTACAAGAACCGCGTGAAAAAGTCCCGTGGCCTGGTGGAGCGTTTCCTCGATGAAAATCGCCTGGTCTATGGGGTGACCACCGGGTTCGGCGATAACGTTCGGCATGTGATTTCTCCGCAGAATGCCAAGGAGCTCCAGGTCAATATCGTGCGCTCCCATGCCGTCGCCGTGGGCGAGCCGCTCAAGCGTGAGCAGGTTCGTGCGATCCAGTTGATGGTTCTGATCAGCCTTGGCAAAGGTTTTTCGGGGGTGCGCCTGGAGTTGCTGGAGCTGATTGCCGCTCTGCTCAATAACGAAGTCGTGCCGTTTGCGCCTGGCGAGGGTTCGGTGGGCTATCTGGCCGTCGAGGGGCACCTGGCATTGGTACTGCTAGGCGAAGGCCAAGCCAGGGTCAATGGCGGCGAATGGGTGGATGGCGCCACCGCGCTTGAACAGGTCGGCCTGCAACCGACAGACCTGCAGTGCAAAGAAGGATTAGCCCTGCTCAATGGCACCACGTCAGTTACCGCCATCGCTATTCTGGCGCTCTACAACGCCATGCAGACAGCCTCTCTTGCCGATGTTGCCGCTGCACTTTCGCTTGAAGCGTTGAAGGGCACGATTCGCGCATTCGACCCTCGCTATCACTCGGTCAAAGCACACAAAGAACAGGCGCAAACCGCCAGGGATATAAAGGCGATGCTGCATGATAGCCAACTGGTCGCCGAAAACATCGATTACCGGCTTCAGGATGCCTACAGCCTGCGTGCCATTCCCCAGGTGCATGGCGCTTCGAAAAAATTCATTGATCACGCACGCGAAAATATCGAGAACGAAATTCACTCCTCGGGCGACAACCCGGTCATCTACCCTCTTGACGACGGCGACGGCATTGCCATTTCAGGCGCCAACTTCGACGGCACCTACATCGGCATGTCAGCGGATACTTTGTGCGTGGCGCTGGCCAACCTGGCGAAGATTTCCGAGCGCCGTATCGACCGGATGGTCAATTCACACTTCAGTGAAATGCCGGCGTTCCTGGTGCGCAACCCGGGCCTTAACAGCGGGTACATGATCCTTCAATACACGGCGGCTGGCCTGTACGCGGAAATGAAGACGCTGTCGTTCCCCTCCTCTGTCGACAGTTTCTCGACCTGCGGCAACCAGGAGGATCTGGTCAGCCTCGCCTACAACGCCGTCATCAAGGCTTACAAGGTTTCCGAAAAACTGGAGTCGGTGCTGGCGATTGAACTGCTGGTGGGTTGCCAGGCCTTGGACTTCCATGATGTGCACAAGGCCTCCAGCGTCACCAAGGCAGTTTATGATCTGGTGCGTAGCCGAGTACCGGTCGCCGACAATGATCGTGCATTCTATTCGGACATGATGAGTGTCACCGAACAGGTACGTAGCGGTGAAGTACTTGCCACGGTGCTGAAAAACCGGAAGTAAATCTGTTGTACTCCAAGGCTGTCCATTGGTTGTCAAGGGTATGCGTTTCTCTGCATTTCGACGACTGATGGATTGCCTTGGGGCCGAGCCTGGATCTGTATCAGCGTTTTCGGAAGCGATGTGGGGCACCTCCTCAACATGGTCATCAATCAGCAAATCCGGGAAGTCGATAACCTCACCTGCTTTGCCCCATCTGATAAACATAGCTACGGTGTCCGTGCCAATCCTGGACATGATGACCGCCTCGAACCACTCACTGGCCATAAACCAAAGTACTCGCGAATGCTGAATGTGAGCGGCCCGGAAATCCAGTCTGAAAGAGCCGATTCGGCCCTGGCTTGAAGCCGTTTCCAAAGCGCACCAACTTGTTACCGAACGCCCCAACGTAGCGCAAAACCATATTCAAGTTACAACCACCACGCCTTCGCAAAAACCCTCTGAAAAAATTCGATACCCGGCAAACCTTTGCCCCAAGGGCTTTTCAGCCAGATCCAACACTTTATTGAATGTCCATCCAGCAAGTTGGCCGCTTGATTGCATAGTCTTGTATGTACAAGTAAAGACGTATGAGTATGGGTCACGAAGACTCGACCATCGTCCATTGATTCGCTTGTGGCGCAACGATGCGCACAGGCTGGCTTACCCACTGCCTGGGTTGGTTTGGATTGATCGCTGAGGAGTTTTTTTCGTGACCGAGAATAAGCCTACTAAATACCGTGACGTCGAAATCCGCGCTGCTCGCGGCAACAAGTTGACCGCCAAGAGCTGGTTGACCGAAGCGCCGCTGCGGATGCTGATGAACAACCTCGACCCGGAAGTGGCCGAGAACCCCAAGGAGCTGGTGGTTTACGGTGGTATCGGTCGTGCGGCACGTAACTGGGAGTGCTACGACAAGATCGTCGAAAGCCTGACCAATCTGAATGACGACGAAACCCTGCTGGTGCAATCCGGCAAGCCGGTCGGCGTATTCAAGACCCACAGCAACGCCCCGCGCGTGCTGATCGCCAACTCCAACCTGGTGCCGCACTGGGCGAACTGGGAACACTTCAACGAACTGGACGCCAAAGGCCTGGCCATGTACGGCCAGATGACTGCCGGCAGCTGGATCTACATCGGCAGCCAGGGCATCGTTCAGGGCACCTACGAAACTTTCGTCGAAGCCGGTCGCCAACACTACAACGACAACCTCACCGGTCGTTGGGTCCTGACTGCCGGTCTGGGCGGCATGGGCGGCGCTCAACCGCTGGCCGCGACCCTGGCCGGCGCGTGCTCGCTGAACATCGAATGCCAACAAGTGAGCATCGATTTCCGTTTGAACAGCCGTTATGTCGACGAGCAAGCCACCGACCTCGACGACGCGCTGGCCCGCATCGCCAAATACACCAGGGAAGGCAAGGCGATTTCCATCGCCCTGCTGGGTAACGCGGCTGAAATTCTGCCGGAACTGGTCAAACGCGGCGTGCGCCCGGACATGGTCACCGACCAGACCAGCGCCCACGATCCGCTCAACGGTTACCTGCCAGCCGGCTGGACCTGGGACGAATACCGCGCTCGCGCCAAGACCGAGCCGGCTGCCGTGGTCAAAGCCGCCAAGCAATCGATGGCCGTGCACGTCAAAGCGATGCTGGACTTCCAGAAAATGGGCATTCCGACCTTCGACTACGGCAACAACATCCGTCAGATGGCGCAAGAAGAAGGCGTCGAGAACGCCTTCGACTTCCCGGGCTTTGTACCGGCTTACATCCGTCCGCTGTTCTGCCGTGGCATCGGCCCGTTCCGTTGGGCGGCGCTGTCGGGCAACGCTGAAGACATCTACAAGACCGACGCCAAGGTCAAAGAGCTGATCCCGGACGACGCCCACCTGCACAACTGGCTGGACATGGCGCGCGAGCGCATCAGCTTCCAGGGGCTGCCGGCACGTATCTGCTGGGTGGGTCTGGGTCTGCGCGCCAAGCTCGGTCTGGCGTTCAACGAAATGGTTCGCAGCGGTGAATTGTCCGCGCCAATCGTGATCGGTCGCGACCACCTGGACTCCGGTTCGGTGGCCAGCCCGAACCGCGAAACCGAATCGATGCAGGATGGCTCCGACGCCGTGTCCGACTGGCCACTGCTCAACGCCCTGCTCAACACCGCGAGCGGCGCGACCTGGGTGTCCCTGCACCACGGCGGCGGCGTCGGCATGGGCTTCTCCCAGCACTCGGGCATGGTGATTGTCTGCGACGGTACTGACGAAGCGGCCGAGCGTATCGCTCGCGTGCTGCACAACGACCCGGCCACCGGCGTCATGCGTCACGCCGATGCCGGTTACCAGATCGCGATCGACTGTGCCAACGAGCAGGGCCTGAACCTGCCGATGATCACCGGTTGATCTGTCGGTCAGGGGCACATGGAGATGGGGAAGCTGTCCAGGCTGAAACCATTATGGGTGCGAATTAACCGGCGTAACTGACGGTGGCTTTTATGGTTTTGTCTTGTGTGCACAAAAATAGTTGTGCGCACAGACATTGGAGATTCGGCCTGAGCCGGATCAGTTCGCAACACTCCATTGATTAGGCAGGAAGTATCAAGATGTCGAAGAAATCAAGCTGGTTGGGTTCTGTAGCGCTCAGTGCAATGGTTCTGGCCTGTGCTCCGGCACTGCAGGCCAAAGAGTGGACCTCGGTGAATATTGCAACAGAGGGCGCCTATGAGCCCTGGAACCTGACGCTGCCGGGTGGAAAAATCGGCGGCTTCGAACCGGAGCTGATGGATGTCATCTGTCCGCGCATGAAGCTCAAGTGCAACATCGTCGTACAAAACTGGGACGGCATGATCGCCAGCCTCAACGCCGGTAAATTCGACGTGCTGATGGACGCCATTGTCATCAACGACGAACGCCAGAAGGTCATGGCCTTCTCGACGCCTTACGCCCAGACACCGGCCAGTTTCGTCGCGCTCAAAGCCGATCTGTTGCCGGGCAAAACCGGCGCCGACGCCGCCGTCACGCTGGGTACCGATGCCAAGGAAGTACGTGCCGGCGTTGAAGAGCTGCGCAAGGCGCTCAAGGGCAAGACCATTGGCATCGCCTCTGGCACCATTTACACGTCATTCATTGATCAGAACTTCAAGGATGTGGCGACCATTCGTGAGTACGGCAGCTCGGCCGAAGCCATTCTCGATCTGCTGGCCGGCCGTATCGACGTAGCGTTCGATGACGTGACCTTCTTCAATTCGGTCATGGACAAGCCTGAGAACAAACCGCTGGTCTTTACCGGTCCGGTCATCAAAGGCCCGATCTGGGGTGCAGGCGAAGCGCTGGGCTTCCGTCAGAAAGACCCAGAACTCAAAGCCCAGTTCGACGCAGCCCTCAAGGAAGCCATGGCTGACGGCACAATCAAGAAACTGAGCGAGAAGTGGTTCAAGGCAGACCTCACCCCTCAGCATTGATTCTGAATGGCCCGACACCGTGAAGGTTGCCGGGCTGCTTAAACCTTCTCATAAGTAGGACCCTCTATGAACCTCTTGCAGCTACTCAGTTTCGGTGACTCAGGCTGGGGAATGGCGCTGCTCAAGGCAGCGGGCATGACCGTGATATTGACCCTGGCAGCCCTGCTGGTGGGTGCGGTATTTGGCAGCCTGGTCGCTGCTGCCAAGCTATCCCGTCGACGCAGCTTGCGCTGGCTGGGGGATCTGTATTCGATACTGTTCAGGGGGATCCCTGAGTTGCTGGTGATCTACCTGTTCTACTTCGGCGGTGCCAGTGTGGTTACGGCGGTTGGCCACTGGTTCGGTGGTGAAGGCTATATCGACGTACCGCCTTTTCTGGTCGGCGCGTTGGCGGTCGGGCTGATTTCCGGCTCCTATCAGGCTGAAGTCTACCGTGGCGCTTTTCTTGCGGTATCGCGCGGCGAACTGGAAGCAGGACTGGCCATCGGTATGACCCGCGCGATGCGCTTCAAACGTATTCTGGTCCCCCAGGTGCTGCGATTTGCGCTGCCCGGGCTGGGAAATGTCTGGCAAATGAGTCTGAAAGACTCCGCGCTGATTTCAGTCATCGGCTTGGTGGAATTGATGCGTGCCAGCCAGGTCGCGGCCGGTTCCACTCGTCAATATTTCACGTTCTACATCATCGGGGGCATCGTGTACCTCATTCTCACTGGCCTGTCTGGTCGGCTTTTCCACATGGCTGAGGCTCGCGTGCGTCGCACGCGGCAACGCAGCCCAGTCTAGTTCGAGTCGGGAGCGCCACTTATGATCGATTTTCCGTTTCTCGCTGACACCATGCTCAAGCTTTTGGCAGCGTTACCCACAACGCTGACGCTATTTTTCAGCTCATTGGTGATCGGCCTTACCCTGTCCGTAGGCATTGTCAGCCTGCGGGTCAGCCGCTGGTGGTTTTTCAGCTATCCGGCGCGGTTCTACATCATGTTGTTTCGCGGTACGCCGCTGCTGATTCAAATGTTCCTGATTTACTACGGATTGGGCCAGTTCCCGGCCATTCGCGACAGCTTCGCCTGGGTACTGCTCAAATCGCCCTATGGCTGCGCGGTGGTTTCACTGGCCTTGTGTACCGCCGGTTACACCGCCGAAATCATTCGCGGCGGGCTGCTTAGCGTGCCACAGGGGCAGATCGAGGCGGGCAAGGCCGTGGGCATGTCGCCCTGGGAACTGCTACGCCGGATCATTGCGCCGGTTACCCTGCGCCAGGCCCTGCCGGCCTACTCCACCGAAGCCATTTTGCTGGTCAAGTCCACGGCGCTGGCCAGCCTGGTGACTGTCTGGGACGTCACTGGCGTCGCGCAACAGATCATCCAGCGCACCTATCGCACGATGGAAGTGTTCATTTGCGCGGCCTTGATCTACCTGGTGCTGAATTTCCTGGTCGTCCGTGCTGTCGCCTGGCTCGAGCATCGCCTCTCGCCGCACTTGCGTGAGCGGCCAGTTGACACCATCAAAAAAGCCAGCCCTCCGCTGACTACCCATTCCTGATTTGATACGGAGCATGCCATGAGCACTCAGCCCGCTTCAGCCTTGTCGGTAACTAACATTCAGAAGTCCTTCGGCAGCGCACATGTCCTCAAGGGCATTTCCCTGGAAGCCCACAAGGGCGACGTAATCTCGATCCTCGGTGCCAGTGGATCAGGTAAAAGTACCTTCCTGCGTTGCATCAACCTCCTGGAAACGCCCGATCAAGGCATCATCAGCGTCAATGGTGAAGTGATCGAAATGAAGCAGCATGCCGACGGCCGCCAGACCCCGAGCAACAGCCGCCAGGTCGAGCGCATGCGCAGTTGCCTGGGTATGGTGTTCCAAAGCTTCAACCTCTGGTCGCACATGACGGTGCTGCAAAACATCATTGAGGGACCGATGCGGGTGCTCAAACGCTCCCGTGCCGAATGTATCGAGGAAGCTGAGGCCCTGTTGCACAAGGTCGGCCTGTACGATCGCCGCGACTATTACCCCGCGCACCTGTCCGGCGGACAGCAGCAGCGGGTAGCGATAGCGCGCGCGCTGGCGATGAATCCACAAGTCATGTTGTTCGACGAACCGACCTCGGCACTTGACCCTGAACTCGTTGGAGAGGTGTTGCGGGTGATGCGCTCTCTGGCCGAGGAAGGCCGCACCATGCTTGTAGTCACGCACGAGATGGGCTTTGCCCGGCACGTGTCAAACCGGGTGGTGTTCATGCACGGTGGCCTGATCGATGCCCAGGGCACGCCAGCAGAACTATTCGAAGGTTTGCCCACCGAACGCTTTCGGCAATTCGTCTCAAGCCATCATGAGAGAAGTACCGAATAAGCATCACCCAGGGTGCGCGCCTTGGCGCGCACCCTGCCAGTCCGCTTCAGACTGGGTGAGAAGCGAAAGAGCACAGCCGGCAAAAGCAACTCACTTACTCATACGTTCCAATGAAGCGATCACGTTGGATTTCGCGGATACATCCGCGCCTACGGGCCCGCCTCAACTTTCGAAAGCTGCAACAACCCAATCAGCCTCTGCACATCCACCCGCCCCCGCTTGGCCGCTGGCACAAACGCACAATAAGCATGCCCCAACTTCAACGACGCAGTAGAAAGCGCAATCAAACGCCCCGCCTCCAAATCCCGCTTCGCAATTACCTTCTGCCCCAAAGCAATCCCCATCCCCAGCTTCGCAAGGGTCACCGACAGGCTCGACAACCCCGAGCGGCGGCCATGTGCGGGGTCCGGTGAGTCCCCTACTTCGCTGGTGAACCAATCACTCCACGTAGGATGCGACGCATAGTTGGGCCCCCATTGGGTATGGATAAACAAACTTTCGTGAATCTGTGTGAGATCGAAGTCCTTGTTACCGTGCCGATACCAAAGCTCCGGCGCGCAAACCGGCAGCACTTCGTCATGGAACAAGGGGATGGCCTCAAACGAGGGGTAGTGATAATCCCCATAGCTGACGCGAAGATCCACGTCATGCCGGGCGAGGTCGACCGGGTCATCTTCCACGCGAACATCCACCGACAGTTGTGGGTAGATCTCCAGCAGCTCTGACAACTTCGGGGCCAGCCAGCATTCGGCCAGGGAAAACGGCACGCTGACAATAAGCCGTGTGCGCATTTCACCTTCGAGTATGCGCACGGTCATCGCGGCAATGTCACCCAGCGCCCGAGAGGTTTGCGGATAGATCGCCAGGCCGGCGTCGGTGAGGGCCAGGCGGTTGCCGTTGCGTACGAAGAGTTTCTTGCCGAAGTAGTCTTCCAAATGGCGAATCTGCTGGCTGACGGCCGCCGATGACACGCCCAGTTCTGCCCCCGCCAGCACAAAGCTGCCCAGCCGTGCTGCGACTTCGAAGGTCCGAACGGCATTGAGGGGTGGTAACCGTTGCATGAGCGCGTCTCCCATAAGTTTTACTAGGGGGATCCTAACAATTTATGCCGTTGTTACGAAGATTTTCATGGGGTACGTTGGAGCCATCTACAACGAGAGGGGCATCATGAACAACGTCATAGATCTTGAGCGCTATCCACTCGACCGTGAAGGCAGCGAAGAGTGGAACCGCCTGGTTGAGAAGTCCCGCAACGAGCTGAACCTGAACGGCATGTTCAATCTGGAAGGCTTTATCGCAGAGGACAAAGTGCGCCTGGCGACCAAGCAAATTCAGCCGACCATGAACAGCGAATCCCATACCCACAGCCGCACGCACAATATTTACTTCAAACCGCAGATCGAGGGCTTGGCGGCGGATCATCCGGCATTACGCAACGTCGAGACGGTCAGCCATACCCTGTGCGCAGACCAACTCAAGGGCAGCCTTGTCAGTGACGTCTACGAGTACCCGCCCCTGGTGGCCTTTCTGGCCGCCGTCATGCAGAAGCCGCACTTGCACGTGATGGCCGACCCCTTGGCGCGCGTCAACGTGATGAGCTATCGCCAGGGCGAGACCTTGAATTGGCACTTCGATCGCTCCGAATTCACCACCACACTGATGCTGCAGGCCCCCGAAGAAGGTGGCGAATTCCAGTACCGCAGCGACTTGCGCACCAGTGATGATCCCAACTACGCCGGCGTGGCCGAACTGCTTGAGGGGCGTGATCCCCAGGTGCAGACACTCAAGCTGCGCGCCGGCACGCTCAATGTGTTTCGCGGTAAAAACACGGCGCACCGCGTCACCCCGGTCAAGGGTAACCGCGAACGGATGGTGGCAGTTTTCTCGTACTACGAAAAACCCGGTGTGCTGTTCAGCGCTGAGGAACAACTGGGCTTTTACGGCCGAACTGCCTGACTCGTACGCAACACTCTAATAAAAAGGCCCTAGCCTCGCCTTATGGCGGTCATTGCTTGCCCCTGCCGATCCTTTTCGAACTCTTTGGGGAAACACATGCATTCCATCACTCGCTTTACCCGAAAGCTGCTCGCCTGTACCGCCCTGGGCAGCAGCCTGCTGTTTACTGGCATGGCCGCTGCGAAGGACTGGACAACGGTTCGTGTGGCCACCGAAGGGGCTTACGAACCCTGGAACACCACACTACCCAACGGCGAGATTGCCGGTTTCGAACCTGAACTGCTGAAGGACCTATGCGCGAGGATCCAGCTTGAGTGCAAGCTTCAAGCCCAGGACTGGGACGGGATGATCGCGGGGCTTAATGCCAACAAATTCGACATGCTGATGGATGCCATCGTGATTACCCCGGAGCGTGAGGCCATCGTCGCTTTCTCACAGCCGTATGCGGCCACGCAGGGTGTGTTTGTCAGCTCAACGCCAGCGGCGACTTCAAGCGCCCCGAGCGATGAAGTGGTCAAGCTCAGCGGTGATCAGAACAACGACCAGGCCACCATCGATCAACTGCGCTCGCTGGTCAAAGGTAAGGTCATTGGTATTCAGTCCGGCACGGCTTACACGGACTTTGTGGAGAAAAACTTTAAAAGTGTCGCGACCATCCGGGTCTACAAAAAGTCCGGCGAGCACATGATGGACCTGAACGCAGGCCGCATTGATTTTGCTTTCGATGACGTGACGTTTTTCTCCTCCGTGCTGCAAAACCCGGAAAACCAGGCGGTGCACATGGTCGGCCCCAAGATAGGTGGGCCCATCTGGGGCCCGGGCGAGGCCCTGGCGTTCAGGAAGGGTGATACTGACTTGAAGGAAGAATTCAACCATGCCCTGAGCGCAGCCCTGGCGGATGGGACTGTCAAACAGCTTTCGCAGAAGTGGTTCAAGGCTGACATAGCGCCTTAGGGAAGGCTGTTCGCCACGGCCTGACGAGCCGTGGCGCGCTAATGGTCACCGCGACCTCAGGGCGTCAAGATGATAGTCAGGCGCCTGGCATTTCGCTCCAGCCGCCGAAGGGTACGCGGATCGATCCCCCTGGCAATCAGAGCCCTGGCAGCATCACGCAACGCGCGCGTCCCGTAAACCAATTTCAGGATAGGTACCGAGGGAAATACGGGGTAGCTTAGGCGCAGCGACCGAAGATTGCCTTCGGCCGCCGCGCCAGCAGTGGGCAAAGCCCGCTGTGGATCAGTAGGTTTCCAGCTTAAACGGCGCGTCCGCAGTGGCGGCGTTGCCGGTGCTGAGCAGACTTGCCGCATTTGGCCGCTTCAGGACCGTGTCACGGGTCTGTATTTCCACCTCGATACTGTCATCGTCAATCGCCGAGTTATCGGCGTTGAGCGGCAGCTTGAAGGTGGCCTTGGCTTCCAGGTGCGTCTGGCAGTTCATGCAACCTTCGACGTGCCAACGGCTGAGGATCGGCCGGGTACCCAGGTACTCGCGCTTGCCGTCGACCTTGGCGTAGGCCGAGATCAGGAACGAACCACGGATTTTCGCTCGGTTGATACGGCTGACCCGCAGGGTCTTGCCGGTTGGCTGCGGTGCCTCGGCCTTGAACAACAACTGCTTGGCGGGTTGGGCATAGGCATCCAGGGAACCGGCGCCATAGATGTAGCCCAGTTGCTTCTCGATGTTGATGCAGTCACGGGTGGTGAAGGGGTTGCCGTCGGCCTTGACGAAGGGGTCCAGGGTGGTGTCCAGGCTCAGTATGGCGTTCGGGTCCAGGCCCGCGCCGCCCGCAGGGGGCTGCACGCCGTCGGGTTTATAGTAAGTGGCTCCGGGATCCTTGGAGTCGATGCTGAATTCATCGGTGGCCCCTTGCCGGCGCTGCCAAGTCCAGAAAACATAGTCGATAAAGCAGTGGTGGAAGAAGAAAACCGGGTCCAGGCCGGCGGTTTCATTCTCGCCCATATCGCCATTGGCCCCGGGAATCGCCGAACTGTCGCCCTGGCCCGGGTAGTCGAAACCGCCGACCGCCAGGTGCATGAAGTTGTGGGGCTCCTCCAGCGGCACATGGTGAGGGCCCTCCGGGACGGCGTCGTTCTTCGCGCCGGCGGAGGTGGTATTGGAGAACAGCGTGTAGCTCGGAGAGTCGAGGCAGGCTTCGAAGCGACTGAACACCTCGCCGCGCCACTTGCCACCGATCTTGATCTTGCCGCTCAGCCAGGTGCTGACGTTCTCATTGAGGTAGGTGATGTTCTTCGCCGGGTCCTTGAACTGCGCGTTGTGTGCCGCCGTGGCTACGCGGTCCGGTTCGGTGCCCAACAACCCGGACAGCGGATAGCGCACGGTCTCGTAGCCTTCGGGCTTGCTGTAGATGATCGGTGTGCCCGTGACCTCATCGGCGATGGCTTGCGGGAACACGAAAGAGCGCAGCGGGTTTTCGATCTTCTGACCGTCGATCACGAAGGATTCCTGGGTCAGGGCTGAAGGCAGGCCATTTTCTCGTGACTCGTCGCTACATTCATCCCAGAACGGCAGGGTGACGTTTTCACATTTGGGAATGCTGCGCAGCGCCTCTTCCAGGCGCCAGAGATAGGCGCGGTGCCAGCTCGGAAAGAGCACCGTGCCGTGCTGGCAGTAGCCGCCCCACCAGTTGGGGTCGGTCTTGCCTTCACCACGGAACGGCTCGCCATGCAGGCCACCGATGGAGAAGAAGGAGTTGGGGTGGCTAGCGGGAAGATCCTTGATGCCTTTCCAGGCACGGATCAGTGCTTCAAGTTCATCTTTCTTGCCGTGGTCATAGTCGTACTGAACATCACTGAGAGAACGGCGTACACGAGGGGCGGATGACATGGTGACCTCCTTGTTGCCAGAAGTCCCGAAAGGCTCGGGGGGGTACTGCGCCATCGTCAGCATATATGGGATCTAGCAACGTGCCAGTACGAACGCCAATACAGCACAGACCAGCGGCTCATATTGGTCGAAAACAGATGAGCGGCACCTGACGATTTCAGCCTTCGGGTCGGAAACCTCCGGTTACCCGTATAGGTTTTCGGCCTGAAACGGTCCTGCCGCGACCGCGAAAAACACCGCCCGAAATCCCCTCCTCGCTAATCACTACCTCACCCCCATAGATACCGCCAGCGTCGATCAGTACCACTCAGCACATGCCAACGAAAACGCCTTGCAGGTGGGCTGGCGTCAACTACGCTCCCCAGAAGCTGCCCTTGGGCATTGGTTTCAGGCAGCAGGACCTCCGGTTTTTCCGTCCGGGCATCGCAACGCTGATTAGCAGGACGCTATACACCTGACGACGCAAGCGCGTTCGCCGCGGTGTTCTCCAGGAGGGAGCCATGCCCGCACCAGGACAGTACTTGATTGCAATCCCGGTCTACGATGGCGTGGACTTGCTCGACGTCAGTGCCCCGTACGAGCTGTTCAACTGGATGGCCCGGATCGAACCGCAGCACAACCCCGCAGCACCACCCCGGGCAGTTCGGCTGATATCCCTTGATGGGCCGTCCATCACCACCCGGGACGGCCTGACGCTCGGCGGCGATTTACCGATTTTCGATCAACTCTCTGAATACATCAGCCTGCTGTGGATTCCCGGCGGCGAACCTGACGACTTACAACGCCTGATGGGCGATCCCCTGCGTATGAACTGGCTGTTGCGACAAGGCGAGGCCGCGAAATTTTCCGCCTCCGTCTGCGAGGGTGCATTGCTGGCTGCCGCGGCCGGCTTGCTGGACGGTTACAATGCGACGACTCATTGGGCCTTCATCGCCTGCCTGAAACTCTTCAGCCGCGTCAATGTGGTGGAAGGCTATCCGCGCTTCATCGTCGACAAACAACGCATCACCGGTGGCGGCATTTCGTCAGGGCTGGATGAGGCATTGGAAATTATCGCCATGATCTCCAGCGATATCGTTGCCCAAAAGGTGCAGTTGACCATCCAGTACAATCCCGACCCTCCTTTCACCAGCGGTGATCCTTCCGTCGCCCAGCCTCCGGTCTACACCCCTGGCGCCGGCAGCACGTGCGACTTTTCCGGCATGGCCGCGACCATCGCCAATGTGCTCAAGCGCAAAGGTTCTTCCTAGGAGTCGCGCAGCCACCGGAAGGTCGATGCCGGTTCCCATGTAAGTCAGTTGATCAAAGGACACACAGCCGTCGAGGCTGTCGCTCACATTCGCGCAATGGCGCAGGGAGAACAACATGACTTCGCTTCGTATAGTCCTGGCCGGGTTGATGGCCTGTACAACCTCCTCGGCAGCGCTCGCCGAACTCGCGGCCCAGCCTTTCCTCGCACCGCCCAGACTCCTTGAAAAGGGACCACCGGGCACACTGAAGGCGACCGAACTGGCCCTTCCGGAAACAGGTTGCAACCCGGCGGGCGACATCACCCGCGACGGTCAAACCGTCGAACTCAACCTGCAAGTGCAGAAACGCGAAAATTATATCTACAACCCGGGCAATCCCGACGGCGCCAAGGACAAGGTCAAGCTGCGTTCCTATGGAGGTTGCCTGTCGGGGCCGCTCATTGATGTGCAGCCAGGCAACACCCTGCGGGTGCACCTGGACAACCAGCTGGATAAAAACGATCCCAGTTGTCCGGGGGGAAGCGATCCGGCGAATGGTGGGGCGGGTTGCTTCAATACAATCAATCTGCATTACCACGGGATGCACGTCTCACCGTCGGGCAACAGCGACAACGTGCTGTTGAACATCGCCCCGCAAACCAAATTCGAATACGAAATCAACATCCCCACCGACCATCCTTCGGGCACCTTCTGGTACCACGCGCACCGGCATGGTTCCACGGCGCTGCAGGTCGCCAGCGGCGCCGCGGGCGCCCTGATTGTGCGCGGCGACCGACCCTACACCGGCGGCAAGCCAGGAGACATCGACACCATTCTCAAGGACGCTGCCGGGAAGCCCATCACCGAACAAGTCTTTCTGTTCCAGCAAATCCCGTATGCCTGTTTCGACGACAAGGGCGCCATCATTACGCAAAAGGATGGCACCTGGACGTGTCCCAGCGGCAAAACAGGTGTTGTAGAAAACTTCGATGCGCAACTTTCCTCGGCCACTGTCTGGGATGAGAGCGGTCGGTTCACCAGCATCAATGGCGTGGTGCAACCGACCCTCCAGGGCATTGCCGCAGGAGAAATCCAACGCTGGCGCTTCATTCACGGGGGTATCCACGACACCGTGAACCTGCAGATCGTGCCCATGAACACGACCAGCCCCAAAGCCAGTCTCGCGCTCAAAGGCGTGCTCAGCGGTACACCGAAGGAACAGGCTGCGCTGATCGCCGACCTGTGCCCGGTGACCGTGCCCGATTCCAGCAAACCGGTCGAGCTCGTCCCTCAATTCGAGATCGCCGCCGACGGACTCACGCGCACCGCTATTCGCCCCATCGGAGTGAACAAAAAGAGCGTCAGCGGTGGCATCGGCAGCAACTTCCTGCAACCCGGTTATCGCAGTGATGTGTTGCTGATGTTCCCCCGCGACGGCACCTACTGTGTGCTGAACCAGGCGGCCACGCCCGCAGAACGCGCCAATGCCGGCCCCAATGGAGGCCCGGGCGGCCAGGGCCCGAACGAAACCCAATTGTTGGCGACGGTGATCGTCTCTGGCGGCAAGGTCGTGACCGACGATCCGCAAAGCTATATCCAGCAGGCGCTCTACGATGCCAACAAAACGGACCCATCGCTGCCCGCCGCCGCCCTCGAAGGATTGCGCAGCGGCAATCTGAACCCTTGGCGCGGAATGGACAACCTCAAGGATGCGGTGGTCAACAACGACATCCAGAAGGTTGACTTCTTCATCGGCAATCCACCATTCCCGCCCTCACCGCCTGCCACCCCGCCGACAAAACCGGGAGATCCGTGGACAGGCGCGTTCGGCTTCTTCATCAACTACAAGTCCTATGACCCGGACCGCATCGACTTCACTCGCCAGGTCAACACCACCGACGACTGGGTGCTGAGCTCGCAGGGCGAACCCCACATCTTTCACATTCACGTCAACCCGTTCCAAGTGATGGACGTGCTCTACGCCAAGCCCGGCGAGAAACCCAAAAGTATCTTCGGCCCCAATGGCGAGTGCCTGGTTCCGGCCGACGAACTGGGCCTGCAAAACCAATACTGCGGGATGTGGCACGAATTCAAGGACACGATCTTTGTGCAGAACGATTACCAGGTACTGGTGCGCACGCACTACGACCGTTACATCGGCGAGTTCGTCATCCACTGCCACATCCTCGACCACGAAGACGGCGGCATGATGACCAATATCCAGATCGTTCCAGACCTCAATGCCGCTGGCGGCGGCATTGGTATGGCAGGTATGAAGCACGCATCGAATCAACACTCAGATTCCAAGCAACACTGATAAGGAGATGTCAGTAATGAACAATCCCTTTGCAGGAAAATGGACTTATAGGAGCTTTCTCAACAACCCTGCGTTGACAGACGGTGACCCGGAAAAACTGGCGAACCTGTTGTTCGCGGAAGGCGTGTGGACAGTGGAGGACACCTTCAACGGGACATTCATCGGCGAACTCGGTTTCGGGTCGAACGCCGTCATGGACTTGAAGGGGGTCATCACCCCCGCCCACAACGGTGTTCCAGACCACGTACACATTGAGGGCAGCGGACGGCCGGGGACCTCGACACAAGACTACTTCTACGATTATGACGGATCGCTGACGGAGCGCTGGCCGAACGGAGTGAATCAGGTTCCGGCCATCACTGGATCGGTCATCCGCATGAAGCCTCACAACGGCGCGCCAGCTGGACTGGTCGCCTCGTTCATCGCCATCAAGGCAACCTAGGCGCTGCTGGTCGGGATACTACCGAGTCGCCAGGGCATTTCGAGCAACGTGCATGCGTTGAGCACGAGCACGCTGGCGACCAGGATCCGGTCCACTGGAACTTTTGTTTGTTATTGACGACAAGGAGTCGGGCATGACAATGACCTCCACCACAGCGCCTATCACCAACCCTGCCTGGTATGGGCAGATCCGCGATATGTTCACCTCCGAAGACCGGGAGCACACGGCCAGGCAAGGCCTCGACCTGGCCAGCTACGACGCGGTGATGAACCTCGCCGGCAACATCTACCAACAAGTGGCGGCGGGCAACATGCCGCTGCGACCCTGGTCCCCTGACTGGGAGGGTAAGCGTTCTCACGCGAAGTGGTGTCGTGAGTTGAGAGCGACATCATGCGGCTAGGCCCAGTTCTACGCAGTTTTACTTACGACCCCTGGCCATTGCTTTTTGCCACGGCGGGACTCGGCCTGGCCCTTTGCGCTTACAACGAGGTGAACACAGAAGGTCCCGCGTTTTGCGTGGCCGCGAATGGGCTATCGATCATCACGAGTTGGCCCGCGGCGCTGCAAGCTGAGCTCGCACTCAACCCGCTCCATCGAATTCTGGCGGGTTGGGCCTTGATGCTTTTGGCCATGATGCCACCCCTTCTGGCGATGCCACTCATGCATGTCTGGCGCTCTAGCCTGCCAAGCAGGCGAATACGAGCGTCAGTCGGGTTCCTGCTCGGTTACTGTGCGCTATGGATGGCTGTTGGCCCCATTCTGACAGCCCTAGCGTTGTTGCTACAGATTGCTGTCATAAAAAACGCCCTGGCCGTGGCACTGCTGATCGCGATGCTATGGAGCGCAAGCCCGTGGCACCGTGCAGCACTCAATCGGGGCCATCTACTGCGCCGAATAGGTATGTTCGGCTGGGCTGCCGACAGGGATTGTCTGATATTCGGCATGACACATGGCGTCTTTTGTATCGTTTCGTGCTGGGCCTGGATGTTCGTGCCGCTTGTTAGCGGGGCATGGCACATTCCGATGATGCTGTTCGCAGGCGCCACCATGCTGGCTGAACGACTCACGCCTCCTGGGCCGCCGCGTTGGTGCTGGCACCCGTTTTTTTTACCGGTTCACCTTTACACCCTCCTCACTAAGCGCAATGCGGAGGGTCCCCATGGTTAGGCGTGCTTGTCTGGCAATCGGAGTGAGCACGGTGACTTCTGTCCTAAACCTGGCCATGCGCTTCGCGTATCTGGACGGAGCCATTTTCGCGGCCCGTTCAATGGGTGAATGGGCGCTACGCAAGGGTTTCGGCGCCGACAACATAAGAGTCGTCGACGACGGTCCCACCGGCGGCATCGAGAATCCAGTCACACGCGAACGGGTGCAGGTGGCAGTCGATGAGTTGTTTCCGGTGGGCGCCGAGGTCGTTGACCAGTTGATCCTGGCATTTTGCGGTCATGGACTCACCGATACGAATATCGGCTCAATCTCATGGCTGTTCAGCGATGGACTTGCCCCTACAAACTCCGTCTCGTATGGATTGAGGAGATTTGTACAGCTTTCAATGACGCAGGCACCACGAAAAAACCGATCTGCCAAGCACCGGATTGATGTACTGGAAAATGTACCCATTGGGGCTAATGCCAGTCAGTTAAGACATTACGCGAACCGTAGCAGCTGGCGAAGCCTGCGTCCGGCTGCGCAGCAGTCGTAATACAGTCACTGCGGTATTCCAGACAAATCGTGGAAGCAGGATTTGCGACGGCTTCGCCGCCGGACGCAGGCTTCGCCAGCTGCTACGGGGGACAGTGCTGAACCTGAAACTCTTTAACTGACTGGCGTTACCCATTGGGGCTGGATTTTAGTGTTTTCAGAGGATGTAGCGGGAAAATCAAAGAAAGACTTTTCTTTGGACGAAAAAAAATGGACCTCTTTTCAGAGATCCATTTTTTAATGCCTGGAGCGGGAAACGAGACTCGCATCTGGTGTCCGACCCATTGAAATCTAAAGGTTTTTTAATATTCCCTCAGCAGGAATGGACTCATTTTTGGACTTGTTCGGAGGGCATGTCAAGAACGAGAAGAACATAAGTCCAAGTCGCGCTACCGAGTGCTTTCTACAGCCACGTGGAGAAGCAGCTATCAGGCCGCGGGTATCATTTTCCGCAGGATTGCCGCGATGGCCGGAGGTGCGTCGATCAGATGTGTTCTCTCGTTTATCGTGGCGATTCAGAAACGACAGCGCCCGGTCGAACACCACTCCAAATATCGAACGCCGCAAAAGCGGCCTCGCCGTCGATGGACTCTTGATGACCATGGTATCGGAGCTCCCCGCACCTAACTGACAGTCAATAACTGAAATCATGCCCCAACTCTTTCTGCATCCATTCCAGGAATCGTCTGACCCGAGGAAAGTTTGAGTGGGCCCTTGGGAAAACCAAATGGTGTGCAGTAATCGAAGCGCTCAGCTCCGGTGCTACCTCTACCAAAGCACCGCGCGCGAGATAATCCTGCGCCAGCAATGTGCTTTCCAAAGCAAAGCCAAGCCCGTGGCTGGCGGCCTCCAATGTCATGTAAGACCGGTCGAAGCTCAGCGAATAGGGTTTTTCTGGACGTGACAAGCCATGTTGCGCAAACAGCTGTGGCCACTTGATCAGCGTGGCCTCCGAAAGGATCAGATTGCTGTCCAGCAGATCCGCGACCATTCGGATCGGGTGCTTTTCCAACAGTTTCGGGGACGCCATCACCGCAATTTTTTCATCACGTATCGTTCGCACTTCGAAGCTCGGCCAATTGGGCATCCCATGGCGGATGTCGACATCGATCTTGTCTCGACTGAAGTGCAGTGATTCGTAGGAACACGAGAGGTTGAGCTGAATATCGGGATGGCTCTGGCGAAACTGCTCCAGACGCGGCATCAGCCATAACAGGCCAAAACTGGGCGACGAGTGCAATCGCAGACAATCAAGGCTGACATCACTGGCGGCGCGCTCGGTCGCCACGGCGAGACTGTGCAGGATGCCAGAAACCTCAGTGAGGTATTGCTCGCCGATCGGGGTCAGCGTCACGCCTCTGGCCGTTCTGAAAAATAACTGTCGACCGATCATCGCCTCCAGTTTGGCCAACTGGTGGCTGACCGCCGAGGGTGTCAGGTCGAGCAACTCAGCCGCGCGCGCTACATTGCCGAAGCGGGCGGTCTGTTCAAAGGCCTGAATGGCTTTCAGGGGTGGCAGTATCGCAGGTGCATCGCCGGGTGAACGCATGATTATTGTTATTCCGCTGCAAGTGGCATAGGCCGGGCGTTCACCTATTCAACCATCCGATCATTTCATTGGCGAGTGCTGAATTTTTTTCAGCATCCAGTGAAGTTCACGTTATTGCTCAAGGCGGGCCTGGGGAACAAGCTGAGTCATCGATTCGATTCGGATCGACCCAATAACAACAATCAGAGGTACCCTCCCATGCTTCTTCAAGGCAAGGTCGCGATCATCACCGGTGCAGCTTCAGCACGTGGCATTGGCCGGGCAACAGCGATCACTTTCGCGCAACAAGGCGCCCACGTCGTGATACTGGATCTGGATGAATCCGCCGCACGTGATGCCGCAGCTTCCCTGGGCGAAGGCCATCTCGGGCTCGCAGCCAACGTCGCTGACGAATCGCAAGTTCAACAGGCAGTCGCCAAAATCATCGAGCATTTCGGCCGCATCGATATTCTCGTCAACAACGCCGGCATCACCCAACCACTCAAGACCCTGGACATCCGCCCTGCCGATTACGACAAGGTGCTGGACGTCAGCCTGCGCGGCACCCTGCTCATGTCACAGGCAGTGATTCCAACCATGCGTCAACAGTCCTCCGGCAGCATCGTGTGCATGTCGTCCGTTTCCGCTCAACGGGGCGGTGGCATTTTCGGTGGCCCTCATTACAGTGCCGCCAAAGCGGGCGTGTTGGGTCTAGCCAAAGCCATGGCACGCGAACTGGGGCCGGACAAGGTACGGGTCAACTCAATCGCCCCCGGTTTAATTCACACCGATATCACCGGTGGCTTGATGCAGGACGAACGCCGGCACGCGATCATCGACGGCATCCCGCTGGGACGTCTGGGTGAAGCCCAGGACGTGGCCAATGCCGCCTTGTTCCTGGCCAGCGACCTGTCCTCCTACCTGACCGGCATCACTCTGGATGTGAACGGCGGAATGCTGATTCACTGAGCACACCTGGCGGGCCTCGCGGCCCGTGCGGTTCTGGATCGACGATGCAGCCGGGCCTTATGGCTTGGCGATCAATAAAAACAAGAGATCAGACCTCATGACAACCCTGTCGCTCGAAGCGGTTTCGACCGTGCGCTCCAACGCCTACCGTAAAACCGCGTGGCGCCTGATGCCTTTTCTGATGCTGTGCTACCTGTGCGCTTACCTTGATCGGGTCAACGTCGGCTTTGCGAAGTTGCAGATGATGAACGATCTGTCGCTCAGCGAAACGGTCTACGGACTGGGCGCGGGCATGTTCTTCATTGGGTATTTCCTGTGCGAAGTGCCGAGCAACATCATTCTGCATCGGGTGGGTGCGCGCATCTGGATTGCGCGGATCATGATCACCTGGGGCATCGTGTCTGCCCTGTTCGCCTTCGTCGAAACCGCCTGGCAATTCTATGCACTGCGCTTTCTGCTCGGCATTGCCGAAGCTGGTCTGGCGCCTGGACTGTTGCTGTATTTGACCTACTGGTTTCCGTCCTACCGTCGCGCCCGTATGACCGTGCTGTGGTTTATCGCCATTCCGCTCTCCGGGATGGTGGGCGGGCCCCTCTCCGGCTGGATCATGAACCATTTCGCCGGTATGCATGGCTGGGCTGGATGGCAGTGGATGTTTGCCCTGGAAGCCGTTCCCACTGTCGTGGTCGGATTGCTGGTGCTGAGCTACCTCAAAGACGGCGTGCATCAAGCCACCTGGCTCGACGACGAAGAGAAAGCACTCATCAGCCGGGAGCTGGCCGAGGATGAGGGCAAGAAGGTTACCCACGCCTCCCCTGGTGCATTCATCCGTGATCGGCGTCTCTGGTTGCTCGCCGCCATCTACTTCTGCGTGGTGATGGGGCAATACGCAATCACCTTCTGGCTGCCGACCCTGGTGCGTAACGCAGGGGTTTCCGATCCGCTGAAAATCGGCCTGCTGACCAGCCTGCCCTACCTCTGCGCGATTGTGGCCATGCTGTATGCCGGACGCAGTGGTGACAAACATCGCGAGCGCCGTTGGCATCTCATTGTACCGATGATCGCAGGTGCTATCGGGCTGAGCCTGGCGGCTCTAATGGGGGGAAATGTGACGCTCTCCATTCTCAGCCTTTGCCTGGCCGCTTCCGGAATTCTGTCCGCCACGTCGCTGTTCTGGATGCTACCCACCACGTTGCTGGGTGGCGTATCCGCTGCCGCAGGCATCGCGGCCGTCAACAGCTTCGCCAACCTCGCAGGCTTCTGCTCGCCTTATCTGATCGGCTGGGTCACCACCGTGACTGGTTCCAGCGCCATTGGCATGTATCTGATCACTGGCGTACTGGTCGGCGGCGCCTTGTTAGTGCTGCGCGTCCCCGCTGCCTTGGTCAACCGTTAAGTTAAAGGAGTTCACGCATGACGACTAACACATCACACCCCGGCTCTACAGACCTCGTGGACCGCGCCCACAACATTCGTCGCCACGCGCTGCGAATGGGCCAGGTTCAGGGACAGGGCTATGTCGGCCAGGCACTCGGCGCTGCCGATCTGCTGGCGGTGTCCTATTTCCACGCCCTGCGCTATCGGCCAGAAGACCCGGAATGGGAAGGCAGAGATCGCTTTTATCTGTCCATCGGTCACTACGCGATTGCGCTGTATGCGGCATTGATCGAAGCCGAAATCATTCCGCTGGAAGAACTGGAAACCTACGGATCGGACGACAGCCGCCTACCCATGTCGGGCATGGCCACCTACACCCCGGGAATGGAAATCACCGGAGGCTCACTCGGCCAGGGCTTGGGCATCGCGGTAGGTGCCTGCCTGGGCCTGAAGCGGAAAGGATCGCCCTCCTTCGTCTACAACCTGCTATCGGACGGCGAACTGAATGAAGGTTCGACCTGGGAAGCGGTGATGTCGGCGTCTCACTGGAAGCTCGACAACCTGATCGCGATTGTCGACGTCAACAACCAGCAAGCCGATGGTTACTCAAGTGAAATTCTGTCGTTCGAGCCGATCGTGGATCGCTGGCAGGCATTCGGTTGGTTCACCCAGCGCGTCGATGGCAATGACCTTGATGCATTGGTCAGCGCATTCGACGCCGCCCGCAGCCACCCTGGAACCCAACCACGCGTCATCATCTGCGATACCCGCATGGGCAAGGGCGTGCCGTTTCTGGAAACCCGCGAAAAGACACATTTCATCCGCGTGGAAGAACACGAATGGGATCTGGCGCTGAACAACCTTGAAGAAGGAAAAAACCAATGAGTAACGCAGCCAACACTCCGACCTCGACGGGCGAACCGGCAAAAAAACGCCTCACCACCTCGGCGATGATCGCCTCGATCGCCTCCGAAGGCCAAGCCACCAAGTCGGCACCTTTCGGGCATGCGTTAGCCGCGCTGGCGGATCAGCGTCCGGATATCGTCGGCATGTCCGCCGACTTGTCCAAGTACACCGACCTGCACATCTTCGCCAAGGCGCATCCAGATCGCTTCTATCAAATGGGCATGGCTGAGCAACTGCTGATGAGTGCGGCGGCGGGGATGGCTCGGGAGGGCTTCGTTCCCTTCGCCACAACCTACGCGGTTTTCGCCTCCCGTCGCGCCTACGACTTCATCTGCATGGCGATTGCCGAGGAAAACCTCAACGTCAAAATCGTCTGTGGATTGCCTGGCCTCACGACCGGCTACGGCCCAAGCCACCAGGCCACAGACGACTTGGCGATCTTCCGCGCCATGCCCAACCTGATGATCGTCGACCCGTGCGATGCATTGGAAATCGAACAGGCAGTGCCGGCCATTGCCGCGCATCAAGGGCCCGTCTACATGCGTTTGCTACGCGGGAATGTGCCGCTGGTGCTGGATGAATACGGCTACAAATTCGAGATCGGCAAGGCCAAGACCATTCGCACCGGCAACGATGTTTTGATCATCTCCACGGGTTTGATGACGATGCGCGCACTGGAAGCGGCCAAACAGCTGCAGGCTGACGGAATTGATGTCGCCGTGTTGCACGTGCCGACAATCAAACCACTGGATGAACAGACCATTCTTGCCGAAGCGAGAAAAACCGGTCGATTGGTAGTGACCGCAGAGAACCACTCCATTATCGGTGGGCTAGGTGAAGCCGTTGCCGGGGTATTACTGCGCAATGGGGTGACACCAACCTTCAGGCAAATCGCCTTGCCTGATGCGTTTCTGGATGCGGGTGCATTACCGACGCTGCATGATCGCTACGGCATTTCGACTCAGGCTGTCAGCGCCCAAATCAAAGCCTGGCTTTGACCGCAGACACCAGCAGCACCCACAACATCAGACTCAATCGAACGGTTTGAAAACCTGAATCTGCGCCCAGATAGCGGCCTATGGAGACAGCGGTCGCTATTCATATACGTGCAAGTCCCCTGCCCCGCGAGCATCGACACCGCAGCATCGGTTCCGAGGCCAAGCCTTTAACGGCTGGTAGCGCCCTGCAGAAAAAACTGCATGACCTGCGGCGCCATACCCACCCGGGCAACCCGCCCGCGCCGTTCTGCATCAACAAATCCGTAAATGATCGAGGCAAACATCTCTGTCAGCACCTGGGCATTAATGTCGATGCGAAACACCCCTTCGCGCTGACCGCGCAGGAAGAAATTGTCCAGCGCGTCCGAATAAGGCTTCCAGCGACTGCCGCCTGCGCATTCATCCAGCGAATCAGGCCGCCACTGGAAGGCCAGGAAAGTCAGTAGTTCACGATGGGTCAAATGGTTTTCGATCAGGCGCTGGAGGGCCTCAAGAGGCGGTGCTTCCTGCAGGTTCGCGTTATCCATGACCTGATTGATCACAATAGAGCCGTAATTGAACAGCATCTCAATGAGATTGTTACGCGTGCCACAGAAGCGATTCAACGTGGCCTTGCTCACGCCTGCGGCTTCGGCGATGTCTTTGAACGTCCCTGCCGGGTGATCGACCATGGCAATCGCCAGGGCCTTCAACAGTTTCTCGTTCGCTGCGGATAAATCCATTAGGCGTTTCTTCGATTATCAGAATGACGTGCGGGCCATTGTCCAGAAATTGCCCAGCTTCTCAAGCACAACGACGAAGCCGCTCACAAAAGAACCAAATGAGTCAATATTGACTCATTTGACAAAACAAACAATCATTCGCATCTTTAGCAGCTAACGGGCCTGGCCCAGGTGAAAGATGAGTACGTCGCGCAGATGGCAAGTGGTTCCGGTACTCCCTTTATTGGCCGCATTGAGCCTGGCAGGTTGTGAACAGCCGCCGCAGGGTTGGGGCGGACCCGGGGGGCCGCGTGAAGTCGAATCCATGACAGTTAGCAGCGAACCACTGACCCTGATCGCACAATTGCCGGGACGTGTAGAGCCGGTGCGCGTTGCTGAAGTGCGCGCACGGGTAGCGGGCATCGTGCTGGCTCGGCATTTCGAGGAGGGCGCGGATGTCAAAGCCGGTGATCTGCTGTTTCAGATCGACCCGGCGCCGTTCAAGGCAGCGCTTTCGCGGGCTCAGGGCGAGCTGGCCAAGACCGATGCGGCGCTCTTCCAGGCCCAGGCGACCGTCAAGCGTTACGAACCACTGGTCAAGATCGAGGCGGTAAGCCAGCAAGACTTCGATACCGCCAAAGCGGCCCTGCAAAGCGCCCTGGCAGCCAAGCGCTCGGCCCAGGCCGATATCGAAACAGCCAGGCTGAATCTGAGCTACTCCACGGTCAAAGCCCCTATCGCCGGGCGCATAGGCCGAGCCCTGGTCACCGAGGGTGCATTGGTCGGTCAAGGCGACGCGACCATGATGGCGCGCATCCAGCAGCTGGACCCGATCTACGTCGACTTCACCCAACCCGTGGCCGATGCCTTGCGCATGCGCGCCGCCATCGAACAGGGACGCCTTACCGGCAACGCTGAAACCCCGTTGACCCTGAGCGTCGAAGGCTCAGAGCACCAGAGTCAGGGCGAGCTGCTGTTCTCCGATATCGCCGTGGACCGCGCCACCGGCCAGATCTCCCTGCGCGGGCGCTTCGCCAACTCGGAAGCGGTGCTGCTGCCGGGCATGTACGTGCGCGTCAGTGCTCCGCAAGGCCTGGACAAGGCCGCCATCCTGATACCGCAACGCGCTGTGCAGCGTTCTGCAGATGGTCAGGCACGAGTGCTGGTCATCGGCCAAGACCAAACAGTCGAAGCCAAACCGGTGAACACCGGCGCCATGCAGGACTCACGCTGGCAGATCACCAAGGGATTGGCCGTGGGCGACCAGATCATCACCGGCGCAATGAGCGGCATCAATCCTGGTGACAAAGTCATTCCCAAATCGCTGACCACCCAACAGGCCAAGATCCAGTAAGGGCCTAGCGCTCGAGGAAACGAGATGTCTCTGTTCTTTATCCGACGCCCGAATTTTGCCTGGGTCGTCGCGCTGTTCATCATGCTCGCCGGTTTGCTGGTCATCCCCTTGCTACCGGTGTCCCAGTACCCGGTCGTCGCGCCACCGCAGATCACCATTACCGCCAACTACCCGGGCGCCTCGGCGAAGGTCCTGGTGGATTCGGTCACCAGCGTCATTGAGGAGGAACTCAATGGCGCCAAGGGCCTGCTCTATTACGAGTCCACCAGCAACTCCAACGGTACCGGCGAGATCGTCGTGACCTTCGAGCCCGGGACCAGCCCACCGCTGGCCCAGGTCGACGTCCAGAACCGGATAAAAAAAGCCGAGGCCCGCCTGCCCAAGGCTGTGCTCGATCTGGGCCTGCAGGTCGAGCAAGCCAGTTCCGGCTTCCTGATGATTTACACCCTGAGTTACAAAGGCGACAGCGCAGGCAAAGACACCGTGGCCCTCGCCGACTACGCCGCGCGCAACGTCAACAATGAAATCAGTCGCGTCAACGGTGTCGGTCGGCTGCAGTTTTTCGCGGCTGAAGCCGCCATGCGGGTCTGGATCGACCCGCAGAAACTGATCGGTTACGGGCTGTCCATCGACGATGTGAATGCGGCGATCCGCACGCAGAACGTCCAGGTACCGGCCGGCAGTTTTGGCAGCACTCCCGGCTCGTCACAACAGGAGCTGACCGCGACCCTGGCGGTCAAGGGTACCTTGGACAACCCAGAGGAGTTCGGCCGTATCGTCCTGCGGGCCAAACAGGACGGCTCGACTGTGCGCCTGGCCGATGTGGCACGCATCGCCGTGGGCAGTCAAAGCTACAACTTCGAGTCGCGCCTCAACGGCAAGCCTGCCGTTGCCGCCGCGGTGCAACTCGCCCCCGGCGCCAATGCCATTGCAACCGTGGCGGCAGTCAAACAACGCCTGAACGAACTGTCAGTCAACCTGCCCAGCGATGCCGAGTTCTCCGTTCCCTACGACACCTCGCGCTTCGTCGACGTGGCCATCGAAAAAGTGATCTACACCCTGATCGAAGCCATGGTCCTGGTGTTTCTGGTGATGTTCCTGTTTCTGCAGAACATCCGCTACACGTTGATCCCGGGCATCGTGGTGCCGGTCTGTCTGCTGGGCACGCTGACCTTCATGTACTTGCTGGGTTTCTCGGTGAACATGATGACCATGTTCGGCATGGTGCTGGCCATCGGCATCCTGGTGGACGACGCCATAGTGGTCGTAGAGAACGTCGAGCGGATCATGGCCGAGGAAGGACTCAGCCCCGCTGCGGCGACGGTCAAGGCGATGGGCCAGGTGTCGGGCGCAATCATCGGTATCACCCTGGTCCTGTCGGCGGTGTTCATGCCGCTGGCCTTCATGTCCGGCTCGGTGGGCGTGATCTACCAGCAGTTTTCATTGTCGCTGGCGGTGTCCATTCTGTTTTCAGGCTTCCTGGCCCTCACCTTCACCCCTGCGCTGTGCGCCACTTTGCTCAAACCCGTTCCGACTGGTCATCACGAAAAGCGCGGTTTCTTCGGCGCGTTCAACCGTGGCTTCAATCGCCTCGCGCAGCGCTATGAGCGGCTCAACACCACGCTGGTCAAACGCACCGGGCGCTACATGTTGATCTATGCGGGCATCGTCGCCCTGCTGGGCTTTTTCTACCTGCGCCTGCCGGAATCCTTCGTCCCGGTGGAGGATCAGGGCTACCTGATCATTGATGTCCAGCTCCCTCCTGGCGCCACTCGAAACCGCACCGACCTGACGGCCCGAGAACTGGAACGCTACATGATGTCCCGGGACACCACAGCCTCGATGACCATGTTGCTGGGTTTCAGCTTTTCCGGTCAGGGCGAAAACGCCGGCATCGCCTTCCCGACGTTGAAGGATTGGTCGGAACGCGGAAAGGGGCAGTCAGCAGCGGATGAGGCGGCAGCCTTCAACCAACGGTTTGCCAGCCTGAATGACGGCACCGTCATGGCCGTGAGCCCGCCGCCGATCGAGGGTATGGGCACTTCCGGCGGATTCGCCCTGCGCCTGCAGGATCGCGCCGGACTCGGCCGAGAAGCCCTGCTGGCAGCGCGTGACCAGTTGCTGGGCAAGGCCAACGGCAATCCGAAGATTCTCTACACGATTATGGAAGGCCTGGCAGAAGCACCGCAGTTGCGCCTGGATATCGATCGGGAGAAGGCCCGAGCGCTAGGCGTGAGTTTCGATTCGATCAACAACGCTCTGTCAACGGCATTCGGCTCCACGGTGATCAATGACTTCGCCAATGCCGGGCGGCTGCAACGCGTGGTGGTGCAAGCCGAACAGGCCGCCCGCATGACGCCCGAAAGCGTGCTCAAGCTGTATGTCCCCAACGACAGCAACGCCTTGGTGCCGCTGAGCGCGTTTGTTTCTACCCGTTGGGAGGAAGGCGCGGTACAGATCGCCCGCTACAACGGCTATCCGGCCATCAAGATCGCCGGGGATGCGGCGCCCGGGGTCAGCACCGGTGAAGCCATGGCCGAGCTGGAGCGTCTGGCCGCCGAACTGCCAGCCGGCATAGGTTACGAATGGACGGGCCTGTCCTATCAGGAGAAGGTCGCCAGCGGCCAGGCCTTGATGGTCTTCGCTCTGGCCTTCCTGGTGGTGTTTCTGTTGCTGGTGGCGCTCTATGAGAGTTGGGCCATCCCGTTGACAGTAATGCTGATCGTGCCTGTCGGCGCCCTGGGCGCCGTGCTGGCCGTGACCGCCGTCGGCATGCCCAATGACGTCTACTTCAAGGTCGGCCTGATCACCATCATCGGCCTGGCGGCGAAAAACGCGATCTTGATTGTCGAGTTTGCCAAAGAACTGTGGGAGCAAGGCATGCCCGTACGCGAGGCGGCGATTCAGGCCGCGCGCCTGCGCTTTCGCCCCATCGTGATGACCTCCATGGCCTTTATCCTCGGCGTCGTGCCGCTGACCCTGGCCACCGGAGCCGGCGCTGCCAGTCAGCGGGCCATTGGCACCGGGGTGATTGGCGGCATGCTCAGCGCCACCTTGCTGGGGGTGATTTTCGTGCCGGTGTTTTTCGTCTGGGTGCTGTCCTGGCTGCAACGCAAACCCCAACCATCAATCTCTGGCGAAACCCGGACCACGGAGTAACCCCATGCAGTCGAATAACTTCCGCTGGTCCACCGTAGCGACACTGAGCGTCGTACTGGGGGGCTGCTCGCTGGCCCCTGATTACCAACGGCCCGAATCACCGGTTGCGGTGCAATGGAGCGACGCCGCGGCGCAAACGCCCGGCACCGCCGCCGTCGATGCCGACACCCTGAACTGGCAAGCCTTTATCGTCGACCCACAGCTGCGCCGGGCCGTGACGGCCGCCCTGGATAACAATCGCAGCCTGCGCCAGGCGCTGCTGGACATCGCCGCGGCGCGCGCCCAGTACCGGATCCAGCGCGCCGACCGAGTACCGTCGCTCAACGCAATCGCCAGCGGCAATCGCCAGCGCCTGCCCGGTGACCTTTCAACCACAGGCAACCCGCAGGTCAACAGCACTTATCAGGTCGGCCTTGGGCTGAGCGAGTTCGAGCTCGATCTGTTCGGTCGAGTGCGCAACCTGTCCGACGCGGCGCTGGAACAGTACCTCGCGACCGCAGAAGCAACACGTGGCACACAGATCGCCCTGGTGGCCGAAGTCACCCAGGCCTACTTGACCCGTGACGGCGCACAACGGCGCCTGGCACTTACCCGACAGACCCTGGAGACGCGCATGGCCTCGCTGGAACTGGTGACCCAGCGACGCAAGGCCGGCACCGCCACGGCACTGGACTATCAAGAGGCCCTGGGGCTGACCGAACAGGCCCGGGCCGAACTGGAGAGCACCGATCGAGAGCTGCGCCAGGCCGGTCATACCCTGCAACTGCTGATCGGTACACAGGATGCAGAGAGCTACCTGCCCGCCACACCTCAGGACGAGTTGCTGCTGGTGCAGGATATCGAACCCGGCACCTCTTCAACGCTGATTGAGCGGCGCCCGGACATCCTCGCCAGCGAACATCGACTCAGGGCGCGCAATGCGGATATCGGTGCCGCCAGGGCGGCGTTCTTCCCGCGTCTGTCACTGACCGGCTCGTTCGGTAGTTCCAGCAAGGAGTTGTCCGGCCTGTTCGACGGTGGCTCGAATGCCTGGACCTTTGCCCCGAGCCTGTCACTGCCGATCTTCGCCGGCGGGCGTAACCGTGCCGGCCTGGACCTGGCCAAGGTGCGCAAGGATTCGGCAGTGGCCAACTACGAAGGCACTATCCAGAACGCCTTCCGCGAGGTCGCCGACAGCCTCGCCGCCACCGACACGCTGCGCCGCGAGGAAGTCGCCCGCCAGGCACTGGCCGATTCCAGCCAAGAGGCACTGAAACTGGCCAAGGCCCGCTATGAAGGAGGAATGGATACCCATCTGCGCTACCTGGATGCCCAGCGCAGTGCCTTCAACGATCAATCCACATTGATTGTGGTCAGTACCGAGCGACAGATCGCACTGACCAATCTGTTCAAGAGCCTGGGCGGTGGATGGCGCGCCGATACGGCCGAAAATCGCAATTACTGAGCCCTGCCGCTGATCATCGAACACCCCAGGAGGGTCAATGCACACAGAAAGCAATTATCTGAAGATCGGTCCCGGCGAGCTCGACGCAACTTCTCTAGCGGAGTTGATCCAGGGGCAGTCCTTGCCCCTCTGGTTCACCGGCGTCGATTTCAGCGGTCAGGATCTGTCGCGGGTCAATCTGCAAGGCGCACGCTTCGAGCGCTGCCTCTTCGCAGGCAGCAATCTGACCGCGGCGAAGCTCGATAGCACCGAGTGGTTGAGTTGCCGAGCAGCACACGCGATGTTTCGCTCGGCAACATTGGTTGATGCCAGGTTCGTCAGCTCCGACCTGAACAATACCCAATGGCAGCACAGCAAGCTGGCTCACGCCTCCTTTGACGGCTGCAAGCTGACGGGCGCCAATTTCATTGACACCTCAACCCTGGGTTTAAGTTTTTCCGACTGCGTGCTGCGCAGCGCCTGCCTGTCCGGCCTTTCATTCTACAAATCGCAACTGCGAGGCCTCGACTTTGCCGACGCCGATCTGAGTTACTGCGACTTTCGTCATGCCGTCTTTCTTGAGGGGGGAAGCTTGTCGTTGGCTCGGGTCAATAATGCTCGCTTTGACCAGGCTGATTTGCGGGAGGCGAGTCTGGATGGACTGCGCCTTGTCGATGCGAAGATGTTCAAGAGCGCGATTATCTCCAAAAGCCAGGCGGCGATGCTGCTATCAGGTTTAGGCCTGACAGTGTTGTAGCGCGGCTCTGTCGTTTACATTGCTCATAGGAATTGAGCCGCTGGCAACCCACAGTCAGGCGGCGATCGAATTGTTCGAGCGTCAGGGTTTCCAAAACACCAAAGAACAGATCGCCAACCAGACCGGGGTCTTGGTGTCCGAGGTCTTCAAGTACTTCGGCAACAAGCAGGAAATCATGCTGGACATCCTGCGCGATGCCGACAAACTTGCACTCCAAGACCTTCGAAACCCTATCCAGTCAATGGACAATTCTAGTTATTAGTTAGCCGTTGAAATTCCGCAACATTCTCGGCTGTGATAAGGCGATAGGGAATAAACACACTTCGTTCAACTGCTTTTTTATCAATCATTTTTATGGCAGCCTCCAGAGCACCTTCTGATTGACCTCTAGCATCCTGGAATACGGATACCGTCATGAGGCCTCGTTGAATCGCGGCCAACCCGTCGGGAGTACCGTCAACCCCTCCAACAAAAACTTCCTTTACGCCTGATTGACGTAGTGCCATGGCCGCCCCAATCGCCATTTCATCGTTATTTGATAAAATCGCGTCAATTTTTTTACCGGCCACCAACCAATTATTTGTAATATCCATACCTTTTTCACGGAGCCAGGAACCGCTCTGTTCCTCGACTACATTAATATTCGGATACTTGGCAAGGACCTCCTTAAAACCAGCCGTACGACTGTGAGTCGCATTGTTGGCCAAGTCCCCCAACAAAATGGCCACTCGACCTTTGCCATCCAGCTTCTGAACCAAGAATTGCGCTTGCATTCTCCCAGACTCCTTGTCATCAGAGGTCACTGTTACTACGCCGTCAGGCAGCTTAGGCTTATCGGGTCTCCGGTTAAGGTAAATCAAAGGAATTCCAGCTTTGACGGCCGATTCAGTAATGGCGTCCGTGGCACCCGTATCCACCGGATTGACTATGACGGCATCGACTTTCTGGCTAATGAAGCTCTGAACCTGGTTTAATTGTTTGACCACGTCATTCCGTGCATCTTCAAACTGTAGATCCACCCCTTCCTTTTCGGCCCGACTGCTTAAATAATTTCGCAAGGCCGTAAGATAAGTATCATCAAATGTCGGCATACTGACACCGATTCTGAGCTCAGCCAGCACAGAAGTACTCATCAGCAGCAACATCGCAGAAGCCAGCACGCGAGACTTGATATGCATATTTACAACTCCTATTTTTATTGTTGGTGTTTGTACGTTATCAAAACAATTAGAGCGCAATAAAAAAGAGGCTATCGGGGGTATTTATCAGATCGCAGTGTCGTGCAAACCCGGGCCATCACGGCGCCGCATCAGTTCCTTGAGGCGTTTGCGCAGTAGCGCCGATTGATACCAGTGAGCCGATACCAGGCTTTTTTCCGCCGCTCGGGCGGCTTCGGGACCGGTCAATCGGTAGTCACGGGATAAAGGCTGGATGACATGTACAAAAGCCAGACTGGGTTCGGACATGTTCTTATTCTCCGCAAGCTTGATGGTTTCAGGCGCTTGCATGGATGTGGAATCACATCGCTGGAGAAAATATAGGGGACCGGGAAATTGCACTCAATCCCTTGCACCGATTCCCTATCAAGCTTTCATCCGGCCCCTATAGAGCTTGATAGTTTTCTATCAAGGCACTCCTGGGGCTCGCCATGAACAGGCGCACACGTCCCACCATCACGACCGTCGCCGAGCAGGCCGGCCTGAGTGTCGCGACCGTCGACCGGGTGTTCAACACCCGTGCCCCGGTCAATCCGCAAACCGCCGAGCGAGTGTTCCAGGCAGCCGAGGCAGTTGCGAGAGCGCGCTCCGGCGGCCTTCCTTCAGGCTCAGCCTGCGGAACTCGACCCACTGATTGAACACCGCTTCGAAGGTATGCTCTGCCACGCTACGAACAGCACGGCGTTGCTGTTTACGGTGCTCATAGGGATTGATGCCTTGGGCAACCAAGGCACGTGCCTCATCACGACGGATACGCGCTTCTTTGAGGCTGATTTGCGGCTTGCAGGTGTCTTGTAGCCGCTGCCGAAGGCTGCGCCAAGGTCCGAAGGACCTTCTTGCGAGAGCTCCGAAGGATCTTTCGCAGCCAAAAGCACGACCGCTTCGCGCTCGAGCGCAGCCTGTCGGCAGCGGCTACAGGATTTGCGCAGTCATCTGGTTTTCATGACTGACTAGTATTAGGCCAAAGCCTCTTTTCTCAATGCCAGACACAAATCACGCGCAAACAAAAACGCCACTCTATTGAGTGGCGTTTTTGTGAATCTTGGAGCGGGAAACGAGACTCTCATCTAGCGTCCGACCCATTGAAATCTATGGGGTTTCTTATATTCCTGAAGCAGGAACGGACTTGATTCTGGACTTGTTTTCAGGGTGTTTCAAGAGCAGAAGAGAGGTTGATTCCAAGCCACGTTACCGAGCTCTATCTACAGCCAATCGGAGGAGCAGTCATCAGGCGACGATATCAATTGCGCAGGATCAACCTGGGATGAGTCCTCACCGAAAATTCGCCAGCTGACGCCATGCCCTCCTCTCATTGGTCAATTCACAAATGGCTGCTATCGGCGCCTGAAAACTCTCCACCTGGCCATCTCTATTTTAGCTTTCGAGACACCTCTGGCTTACGTTGCGGCAGCGAACGCGCGCTTCAAATCCTCTATCAACGCCTCGACATCCTCAAGCCCGATGTGCAATCGCAGCACCGGATTCCATGGGCGATCCGCAGCACTGATGCGCTCCTTTATGTCGGCAACGGTGATCAGGCTTTCGTAGCCGCCCCAGGAGGCGCCGAGACCAAACAACTTGAGCGTATCGATGAATCGCTCGACGTAAGTGGCATCTGCGTCACGCAGTTCAAAGGACAGCAAACCGTTACTGCCATCGAAGTCCCGCTGCCACAGGGCGTGACCGGGGTGATCGGGCAAGGCCGGATGGAACACCCGTTTTACCTGTGGTTGTGCCTGCAGCCAATGAGCGATTTCCAACGCCTGGCGTTCGTGAACCTCCAGGCGTGGCGCCAGGGTTCGGGCACCGCGTAGCACCAGGTAGGCATCATCGGGGCTGACGCTGCTGCCGAAGGTGTCGCTCATGGACGCCAGCGGCTGCCAGACGTCTTGCCGGGTACAGACACTGCCCATGACCACATCGCTGTGGCCGCACAGGTATTTGGTCAAGGCCATGATGGAGATATCCGCGCCCAAGGCCAGTGGCCGGTACAGATAGCCCGAGCCCCAGGTGTTGTCCACTGCCAGCAAGATGCCCCGCGTTTTGCACAGCGCGGCGATGGCCGGCAAGTCGCAGAGTTCATACAGCAGTGAACCGGGCACTTCGGTGTAGACCATTTTGGTGTTGGCTTGCAGTTGCGCTTGCAAGCCGCTGCCGTCAGGCGCGAAATAGCTGATCTGAATGCCGAACGGCTCAAGAAACTCCCCGGCCAGGCGCCGTACTGGCGAGTACACCGCGTCAGTGATCAAGACGTGATCGCCTGGCCGCAAATAGGCCAGGAACGTCTGCGCGACCGCCGCCAGCCCGGTGCCGAACAAGCGGGTTCGATAACCGCCCTCCAGTTCAGTGACCAGGTCTTCCAGGGCGAAGGCCGTCGGATTGCCGCGGGCGCCATAACTCAGTACTCGCTCGCTATCACGGCGAGCACGGGCGTCACGCATTTGCGCCAGGTTGTCGAACAACACCGTGCTCAAACGAGTGACCGGCACGTTGACAGCTCGACTGCCACTGCCCTTCTCGGTACGCGCCGAATGGACCAGCCGGGTACGGACTCGCGCATCACGGGTTGCTTGAGGAAGCGCACGCAGCGGCTTGAGACTGGCGATTTCATCTTCGCTCATCTGCGCCAACAAGCCGACTTCCCAGGCCAGGTACTGACGCGCCGCGTCCTTGTTGCCGGCATGGCGGTCGTGGGTGAAGAACAGAAAATCGATGCACTGGCTGTCCGGCAGCGCATTGGCATCTTCCTGCAACACCAGGCCAGCCGAACGCCAGGCGCCGAGTCCGCCATCCAACAACCGGGCTTGCACGCGCTGAGCTTCGGGCAACTCCAGTGCCGCGAAAGCAGCCAACGCCGGATTATCGGCCAACAACACCAAGGGCCGCTGCTCACCGGCCACTTCGGCAGCCAGCAACGAACGGATCGACCAGCGCGACCCGGTGATGTGGCCTTTGCGATAGGCAATGCTCGGACGCAGATCAATCAGTACGACTGCATCATCCTTCAGCGCATCGGCCAAGGCCTGTGCCGTGATCAATGGCAGCGCCACGTGTGCGGCCGCCTCAAGCGCCAGCAATGCCAGACCGTTACTCACGCCCCCCGCCAGAACATAGGCCTCATGCCCCAACTGCCGCAGCCAACTGGCAACGATCGGTGCCCGCACGCCATCGCTGTCGATCAACACCAACCGCGCCTGACGCACGCCGATGTACAGATCGGTGGACTGAATCAACTGCCCACCCGGAGTGTGTTGTGCGCCCGACAAACTACCGGCGGCAAATTCCTCGGCGGTGCGCACATCGCACAGAAACAGGCTGCGTCCGGCTTCTTTGGCCCACTGTTCGACCTGAGCGGCCTCAACGGTTTTCACCCCGGCCCGTTCGGCCAGCCGTGTGGCAGCAAGACGCTGCCCCGATAATGTCCTCGATGACACCTCATCGGCATACCGTCGGGTGCTGCCATGCTCTAACTGAAAGTCTTCCAGGTACCAGCCCTGAGTACCATTTTCCAGGGCGTAGATCGGGTTCTTCAATCCCATATTGATCAACGTCTGGGCCCCGATAATGCTGCGGGTTCGACCGGCGCAATTGACCACAATCGGCGTGCTGTCGTCCGGCACCAGATCGTGCACGCGATACCCCAGCTCGCCGTTCGGGCAGCAGACAGAACCGGGAATGGTCATCTTGCGGTATTCATCGAACGGCCGACCGTCCAGCACCACCAGCGGTTCGCCACGGGCTTGCCATTCGGCCAGCTGTTGCGCGGTGACGTGGGGCGTATGGCTGGCCTCTTCCACCAATTCGCCAAAGGCCTTGGAGGGCACATGCACCCCGGCGAACAGCTGCAGTCCTGCTGCCTGCCAGCCGTCTGCACCGCCGTCGAGAATATGCACGCGGCCATACCCCAGCGCATGCAGACGCTGAGCCGAGCGCGCCGCAACTTCCCCGCCGTCCTGGTCATAGATCACCAGCCGTACCTGCGGATTCGGCGCCAGACGCCGGACCTCCAGCTCCAGACGGCTGTAGGGTAGATTCACCCCAAAAAACAGGTGGGCTTCGCCATATTGACCGTGCTCCCGCACGTCAAACAGGGCAATTTCCTGCCCGTCGAACAGCCATTGCTGCAGTTGCCCTGGAGTGATGGTCTGTCTCATGAGAATCCCGTCTGAAAAAATGTGTTATTGAAGCGCCAGAGAGCGCTCATTAGCGGCGATTTCACGGCCCTTGGCGTACGCGCGCTGAACGGCCTGGCGCGACTTGAGACGCTCGCGCCAGGCATGGATGTGCGGGTAGTCCGCCAAGTCCTGCCCCTGACGCAGCGGTTGAATCCACGGGAAAATCGCCATGTCGGCGATGGAGTATTCGCCCGCCACATACGCCGCTTCAGACAGGCGCTGCTCCAGCACGCCGTATAGGCGCGTCGCTTCGGCATTCAGCAAATCCAGCGCGAACGGAATCGGTTCCGGCGCCTTCTCCTTGAACAGCTGCAACTGGCTCAGGTACGGGGTGACATGCCCCACCTGCCAGAACAGCCATTCCTGAACCTTTTGCCGTTCGGCGCTGCCAGCGGTTGGCAAAAAACGCCCGGCCTTGTCGGCCAGGTAATTAAGAATGGCGCCGGACTCGAACAGGCTCAGCGGCTGGTCCAAACCCTCTGGCGCATGATCGACAATCGCCGGAATCCGCCCGTTGGCGCTGATGCGCTGGAACGCCGCCTGCTTCTGCTCGCCTTCGCGGATGTTGATTGGCAGCACGCGGTACTCAAGCCCGAGCTCTTCGAGCAGGATGCCGATCTTCAGGCCATTACCGGTCGGCCAGTAGTACAGATCGATCATGCGTAGGCCTTAATCGACGGCGCCATTTGCGAGGCGTTGTAATTGAGAATCCGGCCGTCGGTGTCAACACCGTAGCGGCCGTTGAGGGATTCCAGCGGCAAGCCGTAAAGGTGGAAATGCAGGGTCGCTTGCTCGCCTTCGACACGAATCCCATGCAGGTCATCGCCGAGAAACGAGATCGACGTGCCGGGTTGCACGATCACTTCTTTTTCCAGCTGCAAGGTGGTGAACCCAGGCTCGCGACCTTCATCGCTGCGACCGTAGACGTAGTTGATTTCCTGGCCTTCGACGGCGCTGATAATCGCCCAGGTTTCGTGGTTGTGCGGCAATGTGCTTTTGCCCGGCAACAGTGAGTTCAGGTACAGCGTCGGCGTGTCGCCATCGTCATTGAGGCGGTAGCGGAACGCGGTACTGCCCTGCCCCGGCACGGGTGCCGGGAACGCGTCAAAATTGAACAGGTCACGGCGCTCGGCCAGGTTTTCGAGCAAAGCGACGATTTCCACCAGCGCGGCGCGGTCGACGCCCCGTTGATTGATGACACGGATTTTCTTGAGGAAATCCTCGATGACGACGGCACGGTTATCGGTACTCATGAATTAGCTCCTCGGTTACACGGACAGGCTGTAGCGGCTCAGGTTGGTCAACAGGTACGGATCATTTGCGATAGGTGGCCGGCGCCCCGGATCACCCAAGGCATGGCGCAAAAAATCCCGGGTGCGTTCGCTGGTCGGATGCTGGAAGATTTGCGCGGCGCTGCCGTGTTCGACGATCACGCCGTTTTCGGTGAAGTAGACGATGTCGCTGATTTCTTCGGCGAAACGCATTTCGTGGGTTACCAGCACGCAGGTCATGCCCTCTTCGGTCAGTTCGCGAATCACCGTCAGCACCTCACCGACGGTTTCCGGATCGAGCGCGGAGGTCACCTCATCAAACAGAATCAGTTCCGGGCGCATGGCCAAGGCGCGGGCAATCGCTACCCGCTGCTGCTGGCCGCCGGACAACTGGCCGGGATAAGCGTCAGCCTTGTGTTCCATGCGCACTTTGGCCAGCAGTGCCCGGGCTTCTTTCTCGGCCTCGACCCGGCTGCGTCCCAGCACCTTGCGCGGCGCAATCACCAGGTTTTCCAGCACCGACAGATGCGGGAACAGGTTGTACTGCTGGAACACAAAGCCCACGCGTTTGCGCAACTCGATGCGCTGGGCTTCCTTGGCCAAGGTGTGAAGCTCGGTGGCGCCGACACGAATGCTGCCTCGCTGGGGCTGCAACAGACCGGTGATGCAGCGCAGGATGGTCGACTTGCCGGAACCGGACGGGCCGATGATCGACACGGCCTGGCCGCGATGGACGTCCAGGTTGATGCCCTTTAGCACCGGATTGGCGCCGAACGACAAGTGCAAATCACGCAGGCTGACCAGAGGCTCGGCGACGGTTTCAATAGAAGGCATAACGTCGCTCCAGGCGTTGGGTCAGTCGGGAAATCGGGTAGCAATAGGCAAAGAACAGCACCAGCAGGCTCAGGTAAATCACCACGGTGAAACCAGTCAGGTTCACGGTGTTGCTGGCGATCTGTGCGGTGTCGATCACGTCATGCACGCCCACCAGCGAGGCCAGCGCGGTGCCCATGGTGATCACCGCGTAGAGGTTCATCCACGGCGGCAACATCCGTTTGAAGCACTGCGGCAGGATGATCGAACGGAAAATCTGCCCACGGGTGAAGGCCAGGGAACGCGCGGCTTCCCACTGGGTGCTGGGGATCGAGGCGATGGCGCCACGGAAGATTTCCGCGACGTTGGCACTCGCCGGCAAGGCCAGGCCAATGGTGACCTTGACCCAGTCCGGGAACGAGACATAGGCGCTGCCGATCTTGATTTCGAACGGGAACACGTAGGTGGTGAAGTAGATCAGCACCAGCCACGGCGCATTGCGAAAAATCTGCACCCAGATCTGTGCCGGCAGTCGCAACAGCCTTAACGGCGACACTGCCAGGGCGCCCACCAGCAATCCCAACAGCGAGCCCAAGCCGATCGCCACCAGACTGATCAGAATGTTCTGGCCAAAACCAACGGCCAGGGCTGGCGACCATTGCAGCAAGGCCTTGAACACCGGGCTCTGCGGTGCGAAATTCAGCAACCAGAACACCGCGCAAGCCAACAGCAGCAACTTGCCGACATGCCGGCGCGGCCAGGCCAGCGGTGCGCTGACGGACGATTCAATGGCCATAGCCGGGCATCCTCAGGCGCGCTTCAAGCAGGCGCCCCACACAATTGACGATAAAACTCAGCAGACCGAAAAAGGCCAGGATCAGGATCATCAGTTCCAGCACGTTATCGCTCTGGGTCCAGATCATGATCGCCGCATAGGTGATATCCCCCACGGCTATCGCCGAGGCGACGGCGGTCATTTTCACCAGGTCGATCAGGTTGTTGATCAGCGACGGCAAGGCAAAGCGCAGGGCCAGCGGCAGTTGCACGCTCCACAGCAACTGGCGGCTGCTGAACGCCAGGGAGCTGGCGGCTTCGAGCGTCACCGCGGGCACCGCTTCGATGCCGGCGCGCAAGGCTTCTGCGTGGAAAGCACCCTTGTGCAGCGAGATCACAATCACCACCCAGGCGAACGGCGTCAGCGGGTTGGCGGTGCCGACGGCTTGGGTCAGCAACATGTTCAAGACCAGGAACGCGCAATACAACTGCACCAGCGTCGGCGTGTTGCGGGTGACTTCGATGAAGATCCGCGCCGGTGTCGCCAGCCAGGGTTTGCCCGAGGTCAGCATCGCCGCCAACCCGACACCCGCCAGCAGACTGCCGACAATGGTGAACAGGCACAGCAACGCCGTGGTCAGCGCGCCTTGTTCCAGCGTGCCGCGTTGATAGGCGTCCAGCAGGAAGCCGTAGTTCAGGCCGAACCCGGCGGTCCAGTGGACGAAAAGCTCCAACAGATGACTCATGCTTCGCCCCGCAATTGCGCGCAGGCGTTAGCGATGCGACGTCCCGCCTCGGCGACGCTGTCGGTCGCGGTGGCGATAGACAGCCGAAACCACGGCGACAAGCCATAAGCACTGCCCGCCACACCAGCGACGCCCTCCTCCAGCAAATAGGCGACGACATCGGCGTCGCTAGTGAGGCGTGCACCGTCCGGGCGATAACGTCCCAACAGCCCTGCGCAGCGGATGAACACGAAAAAGCCGCCCTGAGGTTCAAGCACTTCCAGACCATTCACTGCGCTTAACGCTGTCACCAGCAGATCGCGTCGCTGGTGATAGGCGGCGACCTGCTCCGGAAAGAAATCCAGCCCACCGTCGAAGGCTGCCAACGCAGCAGCTTGTCCTACCGAAGAAGCTCCGGAGGTCGATTGCGACTGCACGACCGCCATGCCACTGGTCAGCACTTGCGGCCCGGCACCGAAACCGATGCGCCAACCGGTCATGGCGTAGGTCTTGGACACGCCACCCACCAACAGGCAACGCGGCTGCAAATCCGGGGCGACGTTGAGCAGGCTCTGGGCCGGCTGGCCGTCAAAGCGGATATGTTCGTAAAGCTCATCCAGCAGAATCAACACCTGCGGATGCCGGCGCAACACCTCGGCCAAGGCTTGCAATTCGTCGGCGCTGTACACCGCGCCACTCGGATTGCCAGGGCCGTTGAGGATCAGCCAGCGCGTGCGCTCGCCGATGTGTTGTTCCAACTGTTGTGGTGTCAGCTTGCAACCCTGCTCCAAGCCACACTCGATGAATACCGGTTCACCGCCATTGAAGCGCACGCTGTCCGGGAACGACGGCCAGTACGGCGTCGGCACCAGCACTTCATCGCCGTCATCCAGGGTCGCGGCGAAGGCATTGAAGATGATCTGTTTGGCGCCGTTGGCAATCACGATGGATTCCAGCGGGTAATCCAGTCGATTCTCGCGCTGGAGTTTGCGTTGTACTGCAACCCTTAGCGCTTTCACCCCCGGCGTCGGCGTGTACTTGGTGGCGCCGGCCGCGATGGCTGCGTAAGCAGCTTGTTTGATGTGTTCTGGCGTGTCGAAATCCGGCTCGCCGGTGGTCAGGTCGAGGATATCGCGACCGGCGTCTCGCAATGCCGAGGCTTGGGATTTGGCCGCCGCATTGGCCGACAACGACACGCGCTGCACGCGTTTGGACAGTTGAAGACTCATGGCGTTAGCACCTCCACGACTTTGCCCGGATTGAGCAGGTTTTTCGGGTCCAGTGCATGCTTGATCCGCCGCATCAGGTCGAGCTCCACCGGGCTTTTGTAGCGGTCCAGCAATCCGACTTTGCGCTGGCCGATCCCGTGTTCGGCGCTGATGGAACCGCCGTGAGCATGGGCGCTGTCGTGAACCAACAGGCTAAGTGCGGCGTAGTTGGCCATGTGTGCCTCGACCGTCGAATCCAGCGGATGCGCGACGTTGTAATGCAGGTTACCGTCGCCCAAATGGCCGAAGGTGAAGTGGCGGACACCGGGAAAATGGGTCTGCAACAGTGCATCGGTGTGGGCGACAAAAGCCACTACCTGGGAAATCGGCACCGAGATATCGTGCTTCATATTTCGACCTGCGCGCTTCTGCGCCTCGCTCATGTTTTCTCGCAACAGCCACAGGGCTTCGCTCTGAGCCAGGCTTTCGGCGATCAGCGCATTGGCCAGTAGTCCCTTCTCGAAGGCTTCGCCCAGTACTTCTTCAAAAGCTTCGCGAGCATGGCTTTCGCTGTGGTTGTCGGATAATTCCAATAGTGCGAACCACGGCTGGCCAGCGCCAAGAAAGGGTTGCGGACCTTGTGGAAATTGCTCACGCAGCAACGCCAGGCAATCGGCGCTGAGCAGTTCGAACGCGGTCAGACTCGCTCCAAACCCGCCGCGGGCATGGGACAGGAATTTCACTGCCTGCGCTAAAGAGTCAAAGGCCAACAGCGCGGTGGCCTGGGCCTTGGGCAGCGGAAAAAGTTTCAGGGTCGCGGCGGTGATAATGCCGAGGGTACCTTCGCTGCCGATAAACAGGTCGCGCAGGTCATAACCGGTGTTGTCCTTGCGCAAGCCGCGCAGACCGTTCCAGATTTCGCCTTGGGCGGTGACCACTTCCAGACCCAAGGTCAGTTCACGGATATTGCCGTAACGCAGCACTGCGGTGCCGCCAGCATTGGTGCCCAGATTACCGCCGATGGTGCAACTACCTTCGGCGCCCAGGCTCAGGGGAAACAGACGCCCCGCTTCGCGAGCCTCCTCCTGCACGGTTTGCAGAATGCAGCCCGCCTCGACGGTCAGGGTGTCGTTGTCAGTGTCCACCGCCCGTACGCGATTCATTCGATCAAGCAACAGCAACACGGAGCGGCCGCTGGTGTCCGGGGTCGCGCCGCCCATCAGCCCGGTGTTGCCACCCTGCACCACCACCGGTGTGTCATTGGCCACGCAGGAGCGGACGACAGCCGCGACCTCCTCGGTGTTGGCCGGGTGCACGGCGGCAATCACCTGCCCCACGTAACGCCCCTGTTTGTCGGTCAGGTACGCTGCGGCGTCTTCGCTGCTCTGCACATGACTGGCGCCGAGCAGTTGCTGCAAATCCTTGAACAACCCTTGGCTCATGGCAGAACCGCCAGCGGTGCGGCGTTGCGGTACTGCTCGTGCAGATCACGCAGGGCCTGGGACGGCGCCATGCCGGTGCGCTCGCCCAACTCGATCAGCCAGCCGCTACGGTGCCAATCGCGCACAATGGCATCGAGTTTGGCCTGAGTATCGCGCTCGCCTTTGCGGATCCAGATCACCGAGTTCGACGGGATCAAATCCCCCGGCAGCGGGATTTCATAGCCAGCCCACTCGGCATCGCTCAACAAGGCATGCAGGGTCGGGCTGACATGCACCGCCGCCACGCAGCCATTGCCGCGCAGCGACAATAACGATTCGGACTGACTGCGGAAAGCCTTGATCTGCGCGCCGTAGGTTTCCTGCAATGGCTTGATGAAGTTGCTGCCTTGGGACACGCACACCGGCTTGCCCTTGAGGTCGGCCCACTGAGTAATGCCCGCGCCCTTGCGAATCAACGCGGCGCCGCCGACTTCTTCATAAGGCGTGGGCACGTAATCGAGAATCTCGCCGCGCTCTTCGGTGAACTGCATGTTGGCGATCAGGACGTCGACCTTGCCCTGTTGCAGGAACTGCACGCGGTTCGGTGCCAATACCGAAACCGTCTTCGCTTCGACCCCCAGAGCCTTGGCAACGCCCTTGGCCAGCTCGACGTTATAGCCCAGGTGCTCGCCAGTCTTGGGGTCGATGGTGCCGAACGGCGGGCCACTGAGAATCACCCCGACGCTGATGGCGTGGCGTTGTTCGATCTTGTCCAGCGTGGCATCGGCCTGCGCGAAACTGGCACCCAGCACGACACACCCTGCCAGGCACAGCGTGCTCAGGGCTTTAGCGGAAAAATAACGGTTCATGCACGACTACCTTGAACGACCGCCGAGCCAAGCGACGGTCTGTTGAAAACGATGAGGTGAACCGGGGTCAGGCACCGTTGGCCTGGAACTGCTTCTGCAGTTCCACCAACGCCGGTGACGCGGGAGTGATGTGGTTGCGGGTCTGGGCCTGGATCAGCCAGCCGCTGCGGTGCAGCTCCTTGACGATGGGGTCGAGCCGGGCCTGGGTATCGCTTTCTCCGCGCCGGGTCCAGATCACCGAAGGGGCCGGGTTGAGTTCCGGAGTGAGCGTGCGATAGCCTTGCCATTCGCCGCTGTCGGCGATCAACGGGTTGATCTGCGTGGCGTCATGCACCGCCGCGACACAGTTGTTGCCGCGCAGTGCGAGCAAGGATTCCGACGAGCTCTTGAAGGCCTTGATCTCGACGCCCAACTCGGTGAGCGGCTTGATGTAGCTGCTGCCCTGGGAAGTACAGACAGGTTGATTCTTCAAGTCTTCCCAGCGGCTGATCTTGCTGTCCTTGAGCACCGCTGCAGTACCGCCGACACGGTAGAACGGCGTCGGCACAAACCCGAGGATTTCGCCGCGCTCGGCAGTCCACTCCATGTTGGCAATCAGTAAATCAACTTTACCCTGCTGCAGAAACTGCACGCGGTTGGCGGGCAATACCGGCACCAGTTGCACCTCGGCAGCCAATTGCCGTCCCAGCTCTTGAGCGAGGTCAACGTTCAACCCCCGTGGTTTCTGGGTGCTCGGATCGATGCTGCCAAAGGGGCCGCCGGACAGTACAACACCCACTGTCAGCACATGGCGTTGCTGGATCTTGTCCAGGGTTGTATCAGCCTGAGCACCGGCACTGGCCGCCAATGAGATCAAGGCGCTCAGCATCACAGGCAACAATCGTTTAACGGGTGAGCGCTCGAGCAACATGGATTTCCCCTCATGGATGATCGGCGTACCCCGACCTGATGTGTGGGCATCCTAGGTACAGTCCTGAAGTAACGGAAATTCAAATATCTAATATCGTTATAACTCAGCGTATTTCCGATTAGAGAAAACCTCTGCACAACCAGTATTTATTGACGCTCATAGCGCTAAAATTAAATAAACCCCAGAAAACACATAAACAACTGTAATGTTTATGTTCATACCCTTGATATAAAAACAGCCCCGGGAATGGCCATGTCGACCCCACCTACCCTTGACCTCGAATTGCTGCGCACCTTCGTTGCCGTCGTTGATCACCACAGTTTTGCCGAGGCCGGCACGCAACTGGCCCGCACGCAATCGTCGGTCACCCAACACATGCAACGCCTGGAACAACAAGTCGGGGTGAGCCTGTTCGAGAAGCGCGGCCGGCAAAAACAACTCACGGAAGCTGGTTTGCAGTTACTGCGCCATGCGCGGCAGATGTTGTCGCTCAACGACGACGTTCTGAACTCCTTGCGCGAAAGCAGCTTGAGCGGCGTGTTACGTATCGGTTCGCCCCACGACATCGCCGACACCATCCTGCCGCCGATCCTCAGCCACATCGCCCGCTCGGCACCGCGCTTGCGACTGGAGATCGATGTCGGCCGCAGCCCGTTTCTGATGGAAGACCTGCACCGGGGCAAGGTTGACATGGTGATTTCTACCCGCGAGGACCCGAGCCTCGAAGGCTTTGCCTTACGCACCTCGCCGGTGTGGTGGATCTGCTCGGCGCAGTACATTCATACCCCCGGCGAACCCTTGCCGCTGATTCTGGTGGATGAGCCGAGCATCTATCGTCGCTACGCGCTGGAAGCCCTGGAGCGCGCCAATATTCCATGGCGCCAGGCGTATCTGGCGTCGAACCTGATTGGTATCAAAGCGGCAACTCGTGCCGGGCTGGGCGTAACCCCCAGAAGCATGGAAATGCTTGGTCCCGACATGCGCGTACTGGGTGAAAACGACGGCCTGCCACGACTGCCGGACGTGACCTATCACTTGTGGATTCGGCCAAACACCGTGAATCCGCTGGTGCGTCGGGCCTATGAGCTGATCAGAAGCAGCCGGGGGCTATGACGCTGGCCCTTTTATAAGATCAAAAATGAATTAATAAATAAATAAACAGTATTTATAGTTATAAAAATATCCGCGTAATCTCAGCTCATCCCGTCATTCATCACCACAGTGAAGTGCCCCATGAATCCGACTGACAACCTTATCGACTTCGCCAGCTACCGCAAACGCAAACAGGCTCAGCAACGGGCACGGGCCATGTGGGAGATGTACGCACGCAACGCAGGTTATCAGGCATTTCCATGGATTCAGGCCGCCCATTCGACCGAGACTCGTCACGCGTGAACGCGCAGGAGCCCTCGCGCTTTCTGGTGAGCGCCGACGAACCCGCTCTGGACCTGAATAACCTGGAGCCACTGCAAGAAGACCCAATCTGCGAGCGTGTCGCACAGAACCTGCAACGTCTGCGGGGTAAGCGTCATCTGTCCCTCGACGCCTTGGCCCGGCAGTGCGGAGTGAGCCGGGCAATGCTGGCGCAGATCGAATCCGGCCGCAGCGTGCCCTCCATCAAAGTGCTGTGCAAAATCGCCAAAGGTTTGAAGGTATCGGTGGCGGCGTTTCTTGAGCACCGGGCGTTCGAAGGTGTGGCAGTGCTGTCGGCGAGCCAGAGCAAACGCCTGGTCAGTGCCAACGGAGCCTTTGTCAGCCGCGCCCTGTTCCCGTTCGACGTGGCGCGCCAATCGGAGTTTTATGAGCTGCGCCTGAGCCCTTTGGGTGAGGACCAATCCGAAGGGCATGGCCCTGGTGTGCAGGAAAACCTTGTGGTGTCTCAGGGCGTGCTGGAAATCAGCGTCAACGACGAACGCTACCTGCTCTCCACTGGCGACTCGATCCTGTTCTATGCCGACCAGCCCCACCGCTATCGCAACCCCGCCGACAGTGAAGCGGTGGCATATCTGGTGGTGACTTACCCGGAACGCCTGGACTGACAGGCTGCCATTGAAAAAGCCCGGCAGGGATAACCCCTGCCGGGCTTTGTTTGCTGCAGCATTGAATCAGCAGGTGCAGCACATCAGCGGCATGCCATTGCAGCTCATCATCATCGGCATGCTGCAGTCGTTCATCATCTTCATCATCAGGGCGCAGCAGCTTTTCATCATGTCCATGTTCATGCCGGCCATCGGCATGATTTTGCACATCATGCTATCTGCCTGAAGGGTGCACTCCATCACGCACTTCATCGACGGCATCGGCATACCCATCATCGGCATTGGCATCATCATGTTCATCATCGGCATGGCCATGCCCACCGGGGACATGCACATCATGCTCATGTTGCCGCAGTGCATCATCATCGGCATGCCGCAGTTCATCATCATCTGCATCATTTCAGCGCTGTTTCTGAACATGGCCATGTCCATGCCAGCGACCGGCATCATCTTGCACATCATGCCATCGTCCATCATTTCGCAACTCATGGTCGCCATCATCGGCATGCCCATCATCGACATCATCGGCATGTTGGCGTTCATCGGCATTTGCATCTGCATGGCGTTCATCATGGTGTTGCTCCCTGAAGGATTGGATAGTTGGACAAAGCTGATGGGGCGGATTCTAAGGACTGCCAAAGGGGCGACAAGATGATGATCGAACAGCACAAATGGATGTTAGAGCCACTTTAGTGCCGTGTTCAGGGCATTAATTACTGTTGTAGCGACCAATTAGATGTCATCACAGACAGGATAAAAACTACTACGTTGTTTTATCGGTCATGGATATGCGACTGACATCTATATAAATAACTCAAAGAAATAATCGATCTAAACAGCACCCAGTTTTTTTCACCCGCCAGCTTATTCCGCACGTTCACATCAGGATGATTTTTTAATCTTTTATGGCTATTAGGCGCCCCTTTATAATGACGATGCTCTTCAACTCGCTAAATAAAGTCGTATCAACGTCGGTGGGCCAGGGAACGTACCAGCCGATCGCCGAGGCGTTGCACGCTCTGGACCAGAATCACCAGCACCACCACCGTGGCTACCATCACCTGGTTGTCGAAGCGTTGGTAGCCGTAGCGGATCGCCAGATCCCCCAGACCACCGCCACCAATGACGCCAGCCATGGAAGAAAATCCGATCAGCATCACCAGGGTCAAGGTGATGCCCGCCAACAACGCAGGCAGCGCTTCGGGCAACAGCACCTTGAAAATCATATGGCGAATATCACCGCCCATGGCAAGAATGGCTTCGATCCGCCCCTTGTCGACTTCGTCCAAGGCGTTCTCGACGATACGGGCAAAGAACGGAAAGGCGCCGATGGTGATCGGTACCACCGCCGCGGTGCTGCCCAGGGTTGTGCCGACCACCAGCCGGGTCAGCGGGATCAAGGCAATCAGCATCACCACAAAGGGTAACGAGCGGCCAAGGTTGACCAGAGCACCCAGGCATCTGTTGAGCGTAGGCATTGGGTACAGACCACCGCTACGGCTGATGAACAGCAACACGCCCAGGGGCAAGCCGATCAGCAGGGTAAAGAATCCCGCCAGCAAGACCATGTACAGGGTTTCGCCGGTTGCATTGAGCACCAGTTGGAAGATCTCGTTCCAGTCGATAATACGGTTCATGAGCGCTCCACCCTGACGCCGCGCTGGTTGAGAAAGGCCACCACCCGATTCAATTTCAGCTCATCGCCGGGATGACGAAATGCCACGCGCAAACGCCCGACCCGCCGCCCGCCGATGGACTCGACGCCACCGGCCAAAAGGGTCACATCCACACCCTGCTGCTGCACCAATTCGTTGAGCACAGGGGTGGCCAGAAGATTGTCGAAAAAGCTCAGCTCCAAGGCTTGGGTATCGTTGCCCAAGGGCGTGCTGTATCCCGGCAGCAGTGAGCGGCCGAGGCTGGAATCCGGGTTTGCCAACAGTTGTGTGATAGGTCCCGCCTCGACCAACCGGCCATGGGCCAGTGAAGCCACGTGATCACAAATGGACTTGACCACGTCCAGCTCATGGGTGATCAGCACGATGGTCAGCCCCAGTTGACGATTGATGTCGCGCAGCAGCTCAAGAATCGAGGCCGTGGTTTCCGGGTCCAGGGCGCTGGTAGCTTCGTCCGACAGCAGATAAGCCGGTCGCGCCGCCAAGGCCCGGGCAATGCCCACCCGTTGTTTCTGGCCGCCGGACAGCTGGGAAGGAAACGCCCGAGCCTTATCGCTCAAGCCCACCAGATCCAACAGCTCGCGTACTCGTACAGTGCGCCGGTCTTTACTGACGCGAGCGATTTCCAGTGGCACGGCGATGTTGTCGAAGACGTTGCGCGAGTGCAGCAGGTTGAAGCCCTGAAAGATCATGCCGATGCGCTGGCGTTGCCGGCGCAGCTCCAGATCGGACAGTGCTGTCAGGTCCAGACCATCCAGAAAAATGCGCCCGGAACTGGGGCGTTCGAGCAGATTGAGACAACGTAGCAGCGTCGATTTACCCGCCCCGCTACGCCCGAGGATCCCGTAGATCGCGCCATCGGGAATGCTCAGGGACACCCGATCCAGCGCAGGTGCCTGCCCTGGCGCGTAGGTTTTGCTCAATTGCTCGACGACGATCATGGCTTGCTGTCCGCCACCGTGACCGGGATTACCGAACCCGAGAAGTTGTCCGTGATGAACTTGGCCACCTGAGGCGAAGTCAGGTCTTTGGCCAGTTGTTTGATCCGTGGATCGTCCTGCAACTTGGGCGTGGTCACCAGGATATTGGCGTACGGGTTGTGCTCGGCTTTCTCCAACCCCAGCGCATCCTTGGCCGGCACCAAACCCGCTTCCAGCGCGTAGTTGCCGTTGATCACCGCGAGGTCCACGTCATCCAGGGCCCGGGGAATCTGCGGCGACTCGATTTCGAGTATCTTGAGCTGTTTCGGGTTCTCGGCGATGTCCTTGGGCGTCGCCTGTTCGGTAGCCGGGTCGTTGAAGCCGGCCTTGAGTTTGATCAGGCCGTTGTCCTGCAGCAGGTACAGGGCGCGACTGAGGTTGGTGACGTTGTTGGGGACGGCCACCGTGCCTTTTTGCGGAACCTGGGCGAAGCTTTTGTGCCTATGGGAGTAGATCCCCAACGGCTCGATATGCACCGTCGCAGCCACCGCCAGTTTTTCTCCAAGCGCCTGTTCCTGGGACTTCAGATACGGCAAGTGCTGGAAGTAGTTGGCATCCACGTCGCCATGCACCAACAGCTCATTGGAGTTCACACCGTTGGGGATTTCGATGACCTTGAGGTTCAGCTGCGGGTCGAGTTTCTGGACGTACGCCAGAATTTGCGCATGCGGCACGGGGTCCGCTGCCACTCGCAACGGCTCCAGGGCCAGGGCACTGAAAGAAGCAACCAGAGCGCCCAGCACGGCCAGGGTCAATCCTGTTTTCTTGAACATGTTCATAGTCCTTGATCGAGTGATGGGTTCAAGCGCTTAGCGCTTTGGGGATTAGTGCATCGGCGTAAAAACGCTGGGCAACATCGGGATGGGAGCGCAGGCGGCCTTTGAGGTAGTTCCAGCCCACGTCACGAAACAAGGGATTGTCGGGATCACTGGCCGGGCCCCGCGCTTCACGCAGCAACACCGTGGGCAAGGGGTAAAGCGGCACCACCGCGTCCAGTTGCGCGCCTAGGAAAAACGCAATGGACAAGCGCTCGGTCCCTGCAGGCGGCGACAGCACCCGATGCACCGTGGCGCGCAGATAGCCGTTGGTGGCCAGTTCCAGTAATTCGCCGATGTTCACCACCAGGGCGTTGTCCCGGGGCAGTGCATCGATCCAGCGACCCTCCTCGATCTCGACTTGCAGGCCCGCTTGGTGGTCCTGCAGAAGGAAGCTCAGAAACCCGGAATCCTTGTGCGCGCCCACGCCTTGATTGCTTTCGTCTGGTGCGCGACCCGGATAGCGGATCAGCTTGATGTGTTCATTGGGCTTGTCACCGTACAACTGATCAAAAGCCTCTTGCGGCAGCGACAGAGCTTGGGCGAAGGCACGCAACAGGCGCAGCGACATGCGGGTCATGGCTTGCTGCCAATCCAGCAGCAGCGGTTTGAGTTGCGGCAACGCCGCCGGCCATTGATTGGGGCCTTGCAGACGCGCCCAGTACGGGCTGTGTTCATCCTGCGGCAACACGTCCCTCTCGGCCCCCAGATCGAACTGCTCGCGCAGATCGGGCTTGCCGCGAGTGATCTCCGAAGCCGCACGGTTGTAACCGCGAAAATGTGGCGAGTTGATCATGCCAACTGTCGCCTTCTCGCTGTCCGGCAGGGCAAAGAACTGTCGGGCATGCTCCTGCACCTGTTTCAACAAGATGCTGTCGATGCCGTGGCCGGTCAGGTAGAAGAACCCTACATCCCGTGCGGCGTGGCGCAAATCGTCAAGAAACGCCTGGCGCGGCACCGGACCGCCATCGAGCAATGACAGATCCAGGGTCGGTAAGGTGGTGATGTCCCGTGTGTGCGGCATGGTTCACTCCCATGTGAATTGACTAAACGCATTCAGCCTGGCGTCCTGTTGAAGCTAAACGATCTTAAAAACCGGCAATAAATATCTTTTTTGCATTAGCTTAGGTTCGGTTCTTGACAGAAAGTTGAGCATTCGAAGTCACCCACTCGATATAGCCCGATACAAGCCGGTTATTCCATTAAAGAAGTACACATAGATTTTATAGTGCGTTTCAATCTATGCGTTCTTTTTAAATAACTGTCTGAGTACTCGCCTTTGAAAACAACAGCCCTTCTTCCGCTTGGTCTCGCTCTGCTTGCTACCTGCTCCGTAGCACTCGCCGGTTCCACTCTTGATCGAGTGACAAAAAAAGGTGAGTTGACCGGCGTCTTGATGGAAAACTATCCGCCGTTCTCCTTCCTTAACGAGCAAAACCAACTGGACGGTTTTGACGTCGATGTCGCCAAAGCCGTGGCGCAGCGCCTTGGGGTCAAGCTGCACTTGGAGACGCCCTCCTGGGATGTCATCGCCGCGGGCCGTTGGAGCGGACGTTATGACATCTGTGTCTGCTCGATGACCCCCAGCAAGGCGCGCGCTGAAGTGTTTGATTTCCCGGTGGAGTATTACCAGTCGCCGGCGGTCATCGTGGTGAACGCCAAGGACAATGACATCGCCTCGGGCAAGGATCTGTCGGGCAAGAAAGTCGGCGTGATCAGCGCCTCCACCTACGAAGCTTATTTGAACAAAGATCTGGTGATCGAGGGGGCCGAGGACAAGCCTTTGATCTACCCGTTCGATCAGGTCCAGGTGGCGCCCTACGACAATGAAACCGTGGCCTTCCAGGACCTCGCCCTGGGTACTGGCGTGCGCCTTGATGCCATGGTCACCAACCTCATCACCGCCCGCGAACGTATTGTCCAGGACCATCGTTTCAAAATTGCCGGCGACACGCTGTATGCGGAACCCAACGTAGTGGCAATCGAAAAAGGCGATGCCGAATGGAATGCCAAAGTCACTCAGGTTGTTACTCAGCTTAAGGCCGACGGGACGCTCAGCAAGATTTCGCAGAAGTGGATCGGTGCCGATATCAGCCAATGACAGCCTTTGAACCAAACCCGATGCGCGCGACTTCAGCACCCGACATCAAGCCGCGTCGCTGGCGCCATCTATTCAGTTTTCGGACCCGACTTTATCTGACCTGGGCGGTCATGCTCGGACTGTGCGTCATGTTTTTCATGAGCTTCGATCTGAAGTTCTCGATCATTCTGGAGAAGTTGCCCAATCTGGTCGGTCTGCATTTGGGGCCAAACGGTTTCTTGCAAGGCGCCGCACTGACGCTGTTTTTGTGCTTCTGTTCGATCTGGTTTTCGTTGCTCCTTGGTTTCGTGACGGCGCTTGCGCGCCTGTCTCGCAGTGCAGTGGCTTTCGGCATTGCCAGTTTCTATGCGTCTTTTTTTCGCGGTACTCCGCTGCTGATTCAAATTCTGCTGATCTATCTGGGTCTACCGCAGTTGGGTGTTGTTCCTGGCGCAATCAGTGCGGGGATCATTGCGCTCTCGCTCAATTATGGTGCCTACCTCAGCGAGATTTTTCGTGCTGGCATCATGGCTGTAGCACCCGGACAGCGCGAAGCGGCGATGGCTCTGGGGCTGAGGCCGGCGGCGACATTCCTGCACATCGTCCTGCCGCAAGCCATGCGCACGATCATTCCCCCGACAACCAGTCAGTTCATTTCAATGCTCAAGGACTCGTCACTGATTTCGGTCATGGGCGTCTGGGAAGTGATGTTCCTGGCGCAGTCCTATGGCCGGTCCTCTTATCGCTATATCGAAATGCTCACCACCGCGGCCGTCATCTATTGGCTGCTCTCCATCGGCCTGGAATTGATACAGGCGCGCCTTGAGCGACATTTCGGCAAAGGGTTCAAGCACCAGCGGTGAGTCCGCCCCTACCACTACTTTTTCAGGAGCTACGATGTCCGATCCAAAACCTCTGTTGTTTGCACTCTACGAACAAGCCAGTGTGGGCTGCGGCGGTGCGCCGAGCCTCTGGACGCACCCGGCCGACGAGCGTCTGGCAATCAACTCCCTAGGCTACTGGTCGAACCTGGCGCGCATTGCCGACCAGGCTAACCTCGACATGCTGTTCTTCGGTGACGTGCTGGGTTTCTACGATGTCTTTGGTGGCAATGCCGATGCTGCGATGAAATGGGCCGTGGAAGCTCCGGCCAACGACCCGCTGATGATCATTCCCGCCCTGGCTGCGGTAACGGAAAACCTCGCGTTCGGCGTTACGGTCACCACCAGCTACGAACACCCCTTCACCCACGCCCGGCGCTTCAGCACCCTGGATCACCTGACCAATGGCCGGGTGGGCTGGAACATCGTGACCTCTTATCTGTCCAGCGCTGCGCGTAATTTCGGTCTTGAACAGATGATCAAACACGACGATCGCTATGAACGCGCCGAAGAGTTTCTCGACGTGGTGTACAAACTCTGGGAAGGCAGTTGGGCCAATGACGCCGTGGTTGCTGACAAGGCTCGTCAATTGTATGCTCGAGGTGATCGGGTACGGCCGATCAATCACGCTGGCGAGCACTATCGGGTGGCTGGACCGCATCTGACCTCACCGTCGCCGCAGCGCACACCGCTGCTGATCCAGGCCGGCTGGTCGGGTCGTGGTCGCGAGTTTGCCGCGAAGCACGCCGAGCTGATTTTCATCGCCAAATCCAACCCTCAGGAAATCCGCCAGGGCCTGGAGGACATCTGGACCAAGGCCCAAGCACGAGGCCGCCAGCGTGAGGATGTAAAGTCCCTGACCGTGCTGCGGATTGTCACTGCCAAAACCGAGATTGAAGCCCAGCGTAAATATGACGCGTTGCAAAGCAACTACCATCTTCAGGCGCAACTGGTCAGTTATGCGGGCGACACCGGCATCGACATCAGCCGCTACGCCGACAGCGATGCACTGTCGACCCATACCGAAGGGCTGACGTCCTATGTCATGCACCCCGATGGCAGTGGCAAACCGTTGACTGCCGGGGATGTGAAGCAACGTTTTGCCAACGTCACCCGAGGCAGCGACCTGATCCTGGTCGGCACCCCGCAACAGGTCGCCGACAAGATCGAAGAGCACGCGCGCATTTCCGGCACCAGCGGTTACATGATCAATCCGTTGATCAGTCCCGGCACACTTGAAGATTTCGTGGAGTTGATCATTCCCGAATTACAGAAGCGCGGCCTCTACAGAACCCAACCGCAGAGTGGAACCTTCAGGTCCAGGCTGAGGGAGGATGGCGACAACCATTTACCCGATTCGGCTTACGGAGCCTCATTCCGCTTCGGCAACGACCTATAGCCCGAAGGCGACTGCTTATGAGTTATCAAGCAGTCGCCGAGCGATCGACGATAACGTCGCGAACCGGGGCTGACCTGAGAAGCCCCGCCGCTGTCGCATAAACGTTTACAACGTAAGAAACAGTGCCGAGGTCCAGACTCTGGATTGATCCCGCTGACGGGCGCAGATGAACAATGGATGTTCACGGCCCTGTTCCAGATTCAGCCGGGCAAGCTCGATCTGCCCTTGCAGCTCACGAGGCAGTGGCGCAGAGGTTGTCCGTTCGAGGGACACTTTCAATTCCGCTCCCGGCAACTCTTCGATCACTTGAGATTGCGCCAGCAACGCTTCGCCGGACAATTCCATCAGCACAGTCGGCGCGTGCACGTAGGGTTGCGGTTCGGACGGGTCGCCGACCTTGATGTAGTTGTCAATGCGGCTGTGAATCTGCAGCGTAGCGCCGGCCAGTTGTGACAGGTCGATTTCGATGCTGTCGGTATCGCCGTTGGTGTCGGTGCGAAAAGCCAGAACCGTTGCATCCTTACGCCATACGGTTTGCTCGGGGTGATCGAGACCCAAGGCGCGAAAGCCATTGATGACTGCGCCCGTCACGCGAATCTCGCCGGTCCAATAAGCGCCGCGATAGCGGTCCTTGATCCTTGCGCCACCCAACCGCAAACGAATGCGCTGGGCGGAAAAACCCAGCTCCTGATGCAGGTTGCGCGACCAGATCAGCTTGTCGCCATCGAACAGATCGACCTGCTCCCAGCCCGCCTCGCCCAGCAGTCGGTAATCCAGTGTGGCATTCGAATCGGCAGTGAAGACTTCGCCCATAAAGTGCTTGCCCTGACGCAGGCTGGCAAATGAACGCTCGCCGGTCGTGGCAAAGGTGCGTCGTGCGCGAAGCGCCTTGCCGACACTGGCGCGGTCAAAGCCGTCAGCCACGACACCGGTCAGCCCGCCGCGAGAACCGAACACCGCCGTGGCCGGAACACCGCCGCCGCAACGGCCTTGGTGCTCATCGCTATTGGCAGCGGCACCGACCCGATAACCGCGCTGAAGGGCCTCAGCGTAGACCCAATGAAATTGCCCCCAGGCCGAACCGACTTCGATCAGCCGCTCCAGCTCCGGATGATGCCAATCGAGGTTGCAACGCCGCCCACCCACATGCGGCATCATCAGATGGCCTTCAGGGTCCTTGGCATAGGCAGCGTACAGCTCGTCCACCGGCCAAGCGCCCGGCTTGATGGTGCCGGCGGTGAACTCGTTCCATTCGAAGGAACGCACCAGCCGCCCTTGATTATCGAATGGGAACTCGGGTTTTCGGTCATGCAGGAACACCACATTACGGTCGCCGCCCGCGCAGGAATTGCCGCACCATTCGGTACCGGGATAACAAACGAATCGACCGGGCTCGTTGAGCTCGTGAATCAGCTGGACCGCCTGATCCCAGCGTTGCTCGGTGATATTGAAGTCATTGGCGGTGTATCCCAGCACATCGAGCCCGGCAACATCGCGACCGTAGCTGAGGTTGTACAAGGTGTCGTTAGTGCCCACGGTGTCATCGGAGTGCACATGCAGGTCGGCGTACAGCGGGCGCAGTGCGGTGCCGGCCGGATCGACCGTGACAAAGGCCTGAGCCGCGCGCACAAAAGGCGCCGCCACCTCGGCCGACAAACGCCACTCGCCCACCGCACCGAGATCAAAACCCTCGAGCCGGGCAGTCGCCCAGCCTTCGGCCGCCAAGTTGAACGGCTGTTGTCGCTCGCCCCCTTCGGGGTCAACGAGGGTCAGGACACCCTTGAGCGGCAAGTTGCGGCAGGTGTTGCCCCAGGCATCATCAACCCTGAGCAAAACGTCGAACGCCTCACCCGCGCTGACCAGACGAGGCACAATCAACTGCACGCTTTGCGCGGGTCCCGGCAGGATGTTCAGCAGTGGATCGCCAGGCACCTCGGCAAATTTCGAGCTGCCTAGCGGGTCGATGAACAAACGGAAGCGGAAGTCTTTCTCGACGAAACTCTGCACCCGTGTCCCCGCGCCGCCCTGACGACGATCGCCCAGGCGAATGGTGATTTTGTCCCCCGGATTCAGGTAACCGTCGATGATGTCGATGATGATCGCTTTCTGAAACGGCCGTTCATGGCCCTTCTGGTCGAAGCGCACTTTCAAGTGTTGCACGGTGGCCTGGCTCTGACCGGGGACCAATTCACCCGCCTGATATTCGGTGCTGACATAGTTCGGGCCGGCCGGATTCGAGGTCTGGAACAACGCCCAGTCGGAGTAGAACTTGAAGGCCAGTTTCACCCAGGCGCCATCCGCCAGGCCGCTGCCACCCACCTCGTAGACCAGGGTGATTTCATCCCACTGACCGGCAATCAGCGTGTCACGATCGCAGTTGATGCTGCCCAGAAACGGGCGTTTCTTGTTACGTTCGTAGAGGCCTTGCGGGGCAATGTAATGCCCGGCTTCGCGGGGATCGAAAACGTTACTCACATGACACCTCGTGCAGTGGTCCACTGAAGGTTTGAAGGGGTTCGAAGACAAATGCCGATGCTTATTGCACCCGCCATTTCTGGTAGTGACGCTCGATGCGCCTGAACACAAAACTCTCCATCAGCCAGGCAATCAGGCCGATCAGGACAATGCCCAGCAGCACCTGGCTGCTGTTGCCGATCTGCCCGCCCGTGGACACCATCCAGCCGATGCCCTGGGACGCGCCGATCATTTCCGCCGCGACCAGCGCCCGCCAGCCCTGACTGAAGCCGATGCGCAGGGCTGCTGTCACAAACGGCAACGAGGCCGGCAGGTAAACATGGGCGAGCAGTTGCCAGGGGGTGGCGCCCAAGGTGCGTGCCGCGCGGACTTCGCCACCCCGAATACTCTGCACGCCCTCCTGAATGGTCACTGCCATGGGGAACACCGCGGCAATGAAAATCACCAGCACGATGGAGACATAACCCAGGCCAAAAATGATCATGATCAGCGGCGCCCAGGCAATCGGCGGGATGGCCATGAACAGGCTGTTGAGCGGCGAGATGAAATCGCGAAAACGCGAGGACAGGCCACCGGCCGTGCCCAGCAGAATCGCGACAATCACCGCTGTGCAGAAACCGCCAACCTCTTCGATGACGCTGGCCCTGAGGTGCTGCCAGAGCGAACTATCGCCCAACCAGCGCAGCGCCTCACGGGCGACATCCCATGGCTGCGGCAGGATGTAAGTGGGAAAGCGGCTGGCCAGGGCCATCCAGATCAACAGCAGGAATGGCAACGAAGCCCATCCCCAATTCGGTTTTGGCAAGGACATGACAGACTCAGCGCGAGGCTTTTTCCAGGTAGGAGGTATCCACGATCTGCTCGGTCTTGAGCGTGGTATCGATAAAGCCCAGGTCGTGGGAGTAGTTCATCAAGCGCTGGATGAATTGAATATCTGAAGCCTGCAAGCCCGCCGACCAGCCCAGTCGCGTACGCGCTTGGGCGACGATGGTTTCTGGAGCAATGGTCTTGCCGTCAGCCCCCTGCACCGACTCGAGTTTGAACGCCTCGGCGATGATTCGATTCGACTCGGCGGGATGCTCATTGAGGAAAGCGATGGCCTTGCGGTGCGCACGCAGCAGCTTCACCACGTCGTCCGGTCGTTCCTGCAAGGTTTTGGGTAACGCGATCACCACGTACCACGGGTAATTAGGCAGCGCCTGGTTCACGTCGAACAGAATCCGACTCGACCCACGCAGCAACGACTGGCTGACGAAGGGTTCCCAGGAAAATGCTGCATCGACGATGCCGCGTTCCAGCGCGGCGTTCATGTTGCCTGGCGGCATATCAATGATGTCGAGGTCCTGATCAGGATTGAGCCCGGCCTTTTCTTTCAGGACATAACCGCGCAGCAGCACATCCATTCCGCTGCCCTTCTTGACCCCGGCCAGCTTTTTTCCCTTGAGCTCATCCAGGGTGGCAATCGGACTCTTGGCATCGACGATCACCGCGGCCTGACCGTAGTTGACCTTCGCCAGAATCCGGCTTTGCAGCCCCCGGGAAAACCATTGGTACACCGGCGGCGTACCGACATAGGCCACATCCAGCTCACCGGCCGCCAGCGCCTGCTGGATGACCGGTCCATCGCCCAATGCCCTGAGATCGACATTCAAGCCTTCCTCACGGTAGTAACCCTGTTTGTCTGCGATCAACGCCGGAGCATTGGCCATGGCGAAGACATACCCCACACGCAAGGGTTTCTCTTCGCCAGCCACGGCAAATGTGCTGCTTGCCAATACGGCAACAGACAATGAAAGGGTAAGCAGCGAACGTTTGATCATGCGGTTAACTCGGGTTGACGGGTTGGGTAAGCCGTGGCTTCAGACACTTCCATGACCTGGGAAATGCGCTCCATCAGCTCATTGCGGTAATCGAGGAAGGCCGGCAAACGGCGGGTTTTCAGGTTGGAGCGAGGGCGCGGCAAATGAATATTCAGTTCGCTATGGATACCGCCAGGGGCAATGTTGAGCACGATGACCCGATCCGCCAGAAACACCGCTTCGTCGATATCGTGGGTAATGAACAGCACCGTCTGACCCAGTTCGGCCCAGATACGCAACGTCTCTTCATTCATGCTGTTGCGGCTGATGGCATCCAGCGCGGCGAATGGCTCATCCATGAGTAACACGCTTGGCTCGAGTGCCAGGGTTCTGGCCAGGGATACGCGCTGCTGCATACCGCCGGAGAGCTGATGCGGCAACCGATGCGCCGCATTCTCCAGACCGACCAGACGCAGGTACTGCAACGCTTGAGCACGCTGCTGCGGTTCGCTGGCCTGAGCCGTCATCCGTAGACCGAAACGGACGTTTTCCAAAGCGCTCAACCAGGGAAACAACTGAGGAGCCTGAAACACATAACCCAACTCCGAACGCTCCGGACGCACCGCCGTCTGGTTGATACTGATCTGACCGCTCTGCGGTTGCACAAAACCTGACAACAAGTTCAGCAACGTCGTTTTCCCGCAGCCAGATGGCCCCAGAATCGCGACGAATTCGCCGGGCTTGGCGTTCAGACTGAAAGAGGAAAATACGCGATGCCCACTGGGGTAGCTGAAGCTGATGTCATCGACCGTTAGCGCGTCGGCTTGCTGCTGTGAGTAAGGAGTGGTTTCGGGCATGGCAAGTGTCGTCAGGTCGTTTACAATGAGAGTGCCTGACATAATACGTATTAATACAAGTAGTCCCAATAACCTATTTTTATAACCTTAGAAGTGAAGCCACATCGCCTCACTCAAAGGCCATGGAAGCCGACAGTGTCCACGTCCATTCTTCGCGACAGCACGACCTCACTCTACGAACAGATCGCCCATCAGCTGCTCGAAGAAATTCAACGTGGCGATTACGAACCCAGCGGCAAGCTGCCGTCAGAGGCGGAGTTGGGCCAACGCTTTGCGGTCAGCCGCGTCACGGTTCGCCTGGCGGTGGGCAAGCTCAGCGAAGACGGGGTGGTGGAGCGCAAACAAGGGAAAGGCACCTTCGTGGCCGCCAAACAGGTTCGGCACGGCCTCGATGCGTTACGCAGTTTTCATGAAGCCTTGCTGCTGCAAGGGCTCGAACCGAGCATGTGCGTCATCAGCCATACCCTGCAGCCAGTTCCAGAGGCATTGCGCGGCTTATTTGAAGAAGCGGACGATTGCCTGCTTCTGGAGCGACTGCATTTCGTCGATGACGAACCCATCGCACTGGGGCGCAGCCATTTGCCCGCCGAGTTGGCCGGCGTGATATGGACCGAGGTCGAACATCAGCCGATCTATTCCATTCTCGAGTCGATTACGGGCTCGGCGGTCATCCGCGCCGACCTGGCGATCCGCGCGCAAGAGGCCGATAAAAGCCTGGCCAGCGCGCTGCACGTCAAACGCGGCGCAGCACTGTTGGTCATGGAGCGCACCTCCTATTTTGCCAACGGTCGCTGCTGCGACCGCACAACGTTTTTTATCCGTCCGGAACGCTACGCCTTCGTCCTCAGCGGGGTTTTCAAATCCACAAGCGGCAGGTAGACCGGCCGCTTATCGACAACGCTGAAATCACCTGAGATAAATGCTTTCTACCGAAACCTCACTGGCTACCCGTTATGGGTGACCTTGCCGTAGTAAAACGCCCCACTATAGCCGTAAGGCGAAAAGGTGCTGTACTCCAGGTTGCCGCCGGTGGAAGCATACGCATTGAGCTTCTCCCGGAGCTAACCTACCAAGGCATGGGCAACGCGATAAGGCGGTACAATCGGAATGGACTCATACCAAGGACAGATTAATGGCGCGGAATAACGTCAACGACCTGACCGCTTTTGTCGCGGTCGAGCGTTGACTATCCAAGTCTAAGGATCGCTTTTCGGGCAAAAGCCCAATTGCGATGCTCTCCACCATCCAAGGCACCCGGCGGGTTGAGGAGATGCTGATTCAGGTAGCAGAAGGGTTGGTATGTTGACGCCGACGCCGAATTGACCCACGTGCCGAGGTAAGACTGACCCATCTCCAAACCTGCACAAATCCAGCGCAGACAATGATTCGCGAGGAGTCAGACTGGGTCAGTGAAATCTCGACAACTGGGGCAATTCGGCGTCGGCGCCAACAATCCAGGCCGCCCTCAAGGCTTTCACGCCAGACCGAGGTGCGCTGCAATTTGTCGGCGGTGCGGAGGTAGAACATCAGGAACCGGTCGATATAACGGATCAGGGTCTCGGGACAAAGTAGGAGCATAATAAAGCGATCAGAACTATGTAACGAACGTTATATTATGAATAGCATTAGTAGTTGGATAGTCAAACTCCAAGACACTCCAGAAAGGAGCGGTTATGTCATCCTCGAACTATCTCCAGAAATTTTTTGTAAAACTTTGCCTCGGCCTTTGCGATGAGGCTTACGGCCCTATAGTGAACACTTGACTGTCGTCCTTACAACACTAAATCTTGACCTACTGACTGCTTTCTATCAGCGGAGGTAACGTGGTCAATTCTACTTACTTCGCCTATCACCGACAGGTTGGTAATCCCCGCCCATTCAATCGGCGTCATGACTAAAAACACTTCACGGTAACTCACACCGCTGTTCGTCTGCAGTTACACGCCACTTGCCGTAAATTTCTGGCAGGTGGGTTTTTAGTTACTGTTTCGATGGGTTGATTGAATTGGGTTGGTCAGCGCGTCGCGAAAATGATGAATACCATCTGAAACACTGCCATTACGCCGTCCACGAGAGCCTCATTTTTGCGTCTATTTGTTGCCCCCCCCCCCCGCTTTTTATCGCATTCGAGCCGAACGGTAATCTCCTTGGAGCAAGCCTTTAAATTTGGTCAAAATCCGATTCGCTAACGGGTACATATCCAATCGCGATTAGACCGACTATCCGAATAAAGTACGGGACTGCATAGACGACTAAAATTTGAATGGGGGATCACTTTAACGAGTCCTTACAACGCGGGAGGTTTGCGATGAAAATCGTATCTTCGCTGGTATTGGTGATAGTGGCCGGGTGGATCTCCGGGTGTACAACCGCACCCAAGCAGATTGTCACCGTTCCACTGCAGGCAACCAGCTTCAATGCCGGGCGTATTGCCCAAGCAGTTTTGACACCCTTGGGCAATGAGACTGAACTCGTAGTGTTTGCCAGTGGTGTTCCCGATGGCACCACAATACCCGAGCATTTGTACACTTACATCTATTTGGGAAACTGCACCACGCATGAACCGAACCCGGTCTATTCGCTAAATGAAAGGGTTACGGATCTGTATGATGTGAGGGCGGCGACACAACTCTGGAAGAGAGTACCGCTGGCCTACGATGCGCTGCGGTCCGGTGGTTATACGCTAGTCGTTCGAGCCAGCCCGTTCGACGGCAATAATGATATTTTCTGCGGAAATCTGGGATGACCCCTGAAACCTCTATAACAGTCGCCGTAGGCCTCGTTTGATAGATTGTCCACAAATGGCCATCGCAGACTCATGATTTCGCGAATCAGCGAAGTGCTGCAGAACTCGACTCAGCCTGTGGCAGTTGTTTCAGAGACGTTTCACAATCACCAGCGCATGTGAAAAGCTCCAGGAAGGTAGAGGCGGGCCCTGCAATCCAGGGCCCCCTCAGTATCGGACTCAACGATTTGCGAAGTACATCGTTACTTCAAAACCAATTCGTAGGTCTGTATAGGCAGGTTTTGTCCACATGGTTCGGTTCCTCTGTTGTGATTTACTAGTCCGATTGATGATGTAATGCCTTCTTTTCACACGTCAGCGACGACATGTCTTTCAGCAGCAAGGGGTTCAGGTTTCTTGTCTGCCATATCACGCCCCGTAGGCGCCTTGCCCGTCGTATCGGATGTACCAGGCAATAGGAAATGCGACAAGGCCGGGATCAGAATGAGTGCCCCGAGCATGTTCCAAAGGAACATGAAGGTCAGGAGAACGCCCATGTCTGCCTGGAACTTAATCGGTGACCACACCCATGTGACCACCCCCGCAGCCATGGTCAAACCGATGAGGGCTACCACCTTTCCGGTAAACTCGAGCGATCCTCTATATGCGGTGGAAAGGGTATGCCCCTGTCGTTGCATGAGTAATTGCACGCTGAGCAGATACAGCGCGTAGTCCACCCCCACCCCTACCCCCAGCGCAATCACGGGTAACGTGGCAACTTTGATTCCAATACCAAGCAAGACCATCAGTGCTTCACACAATACCGAGGTCAATATCAGCGGGATCAAAGCCACCAACGTTGCACGCCAAGAGCGGAACGTTATAAGGCATAGCAGCGTTACTGCACCGTAGAGTAAGAAATGTATATGCCAAAAAGACCTATGTACGACAATATTTGTAGCCGCTTCTATGCCTGCACTTCCTGCGGCAAGCATGAATTGGCGATCTTCCGTATCGTTCGCAAGGGCAAATGCTTGAACCGCACTGGCAACGCGATTGAGCGTTGCGGCCTTATGGTCTTCAAGGTACGCAATCACTGGTAGAATCGCGCACTCGCTATTGGTCAACTCAGGCTGATCAACCAACACTTGACTGCGCGCTGCAGCGAGGGTACTTGGGATTCGACTCAAGGACATCCACCGTGGATTGGCTTCATAATAACCCGATGCCGTCAGTTTCACTGCATCCGCTGCACTACGCACTGCTAAAACACCAGGAACGTCACGCAACATTTCGCTTAACCGTAATACTTCGGTCATCGTCTCAAAGCTTTCACATAGTCCAGAGGGAGTCTTGACGATCACAGTGAATTGATCGCTGGACAAACCAAAGTTAGCGTTGTTGAACGCAACGTCTTTGTTGTAAAGGGAATCAGGCCTGAGTTCTGGAGCTCCCGCGCCAAGATCGCCTACCTGAATATCCATACGTATCAGTAGCGCACCACCACCTAGCATCAATGCCAGCAAAATAGCGCCCAATGCCCACCGCCGGGTAGTAAACCGGATCAAAAACTCCCAAAAGAAACTGATACCGGCATTAGCCTTGTCCTTATTATCGGACTCGTTCAATGCGCGTTTCGCCGCTTCCGGTGCCACACCTATATAGGAAAGCAAAACTGGAATCAGTACCAGCTTCGTAAAGACCAACACCGTCACACCTAGGCTAGTCGTAAGAGCCAAATTGCGAATGACCGGAATATCGATAATCATAAGCACAGCAAAGCCAACAATATTTACCAATAACGCCATCAGCCCCGTCAAAAACAAACGTCGAAAGGTGTAACGGGCGGCGACATATTTGTGAGCTCCGCGTCCGATGTCGCGCATTACACCATTCATTTTTTGCGCGCCATGTGAGAGACCGATGGCGAAAATCAGAAAAGGTCCAAGAACGGAATAGGGATCTAAGACAAACCCAAACAGCTGCATCAATCCCAACATCCATACGACCCCCAGGATTGAGACCAACACGAGCAGCAGAGTGCTTCGCAAGCAGCGGGTATAAAAAAATACAAATAGCGCGGCGATCACTGTGGATACCGCAAAATACATCATCACTTCGACGAGACCAGCAATCAAGTCGCCAACTAGCTTAGCAAAACCCACAACATGAACTTTAACGTTGTCAGTATCATATTTTACTATTAGCTGCGCCAGATTTTTACCCAAAGCATTATAGTCTATTGGCGCATCAGTGCCTGGCATCCGTTCAAGTACTGGTACTTGTAACATGCTTGATTTAAAATCATTTGACACCATATTGCCGACAAGCCCGGCAGCCAGAATATTTCTTCGCAACTGGTCAATTTTTTCTGCAGATCCGTCAAAGCGATCTGGCATAACTGGACCGCCGCGAAAGCCTTCTTCGGTTACTTCTGTCCAGCGCACAATTGGCATCCAGAGAGAGCGCATCCAAGAGCGGTCCACACCCGGAGTCAAAAATACCTCATCATTAATACGACGCAGCACTTCAAGGTAAGCCGCGTCTAATATATCACCCTTAGTGTTTTCTACGACAATCCTTACAGTATTCCCCTGCCCTTGCAGTGATTCTTTATTCAGCAAATAGTTCTGAATCCAGGGATGAGACTGGGGAATCATCTGCTCAAAGCTGCTGTTGACGGGGATTTTTGTAGCATGCCAACCGAGAAAAGCAGACAACATTGCAATGGATAACAAAATAATCAAACGATGGTTGAAGATAACCCGCTCCACCCAACTACCTGTGAGCAAATCAAAATACCGAGGGTCAGCTATTACTGGAAAATCAGTAGAATTTGACTGGTTGCCAGCCATGGGACACCTCTTATTATTTGAATGCTTGGGTGGTTGAATGTGGAGTGATAGATAACGCCTCGGTCTGCACACCATTCATGCCAGCGATCACCAAAATATTTGGTTCTGTAAATACAACACCTGCCAACACGGTTGGATGTTTTACTCGAGAGACAATAAACTCTGAGCTACTTACCGGCCCTGCTACTACCTCACCACTCTGTGTAACCAGCGCAAGTATCCCTTCGGGCGTCACAACCCCATCATTGATACTGGCTTGAGTCGGAAGCGACAGCGATTGCCAGCTTTTGCCCTCATCGCTACTGCGGTAGGCATTTCCGCGCAAACCAAAAGCTATCACATTATTTTTATCACCCGTAACACCAAAAAAACTTCCGGTATAACCGCTAGGGTGAGCAATGAAACGCTGGCCAGACTCATCCAGTTTCCACACCATTCCTCGTTCACCCACAATAAATACGTCATCGCCAACGCGACTCACCGCATTTAGATGAAGCACATCTGGGTTTTGAACCCGGTCCATCCATGGTGTCCAATGTTTACCGCCATCCTGCGTTGCTAAAATCAGCCCGAAACCACCGACCACAAAGCCTTGGCCTTTATCTCCAAACCAAACGTCCAGGAACGGCATTTCCGGACCGTTTTTAAAATTTAACTGAACGTCCTGAATATATTGCGCTGCCGCCGCGTCACCGGTCGCTAGCCTTTGCTGAAAGTAGTCAAGCGCCAAGGTAACAACTTGCCGCCCGTCAATTACTTTTTCCCACGTCAAGCCTCCATCGGCTGTATGCAACACGACGCCACCGTGCCCAGTCGCCCACCCAGTTGTGTCTGTAGAAAAACAGACACTCACCAAATCAGCACTAACTGGGCTTTCTACTTGCTTCCAGGTACTTCCGTGATCATTTGAAACAATAATACGCCCAAACTCACCCACCGCTATCAATCGCGATCCAGCACGTGCGACAGAGAGCATAAAGCTTGACTCAGCCCGTTTGGTCAGTACTACTGGAGTATCAAGAGGGTCTATGAAACCACTCGCTGCCACCAGCGTGGATAGCAGTAATGCAGCGAGTGCAGAGATGAGTTTATAACGGTATCGTCTCATTATTTTCTTTCTTCTTCTGGCAATTCCAGGTCTTGGTCTCTGCCGCGTTGAAGCGACAAAAACCAAGCTGGAAAGGCTAACAACACAATAGTTATTCAGTGCTATTCGCACGCAAGATTGAAAGTAAAAGCACTAGCGAATACCGGTCCCTTGCAAAGCGTTGCTAGTGGTCTCAAACTCAGCTCGCAGATCCGTAGGTCTTGCATACGCGCCCTTGTCACCAAATACTGGAGTAGATACGTATTGGCTGCGGGTCAAATCGTATACCGTCACGGAACCGAACATCCATTGCACCTTTGGATCGTAAAATTGAAGCAGTGCGTTATTACCTACCCTAAACAACTGGCCGGTTTGATCAAACCCAGAGTACATGACCAGCTTCCAGCTATCCTCATCGAAATAGAATTCGCGTTTTTTTGCAGCGTGGCGCACACCTTCTTTTACTGTGGCCTCTACTTCCCACACGCGATGCAATTCCCAACGCGTATATTCTGGATTCATATGCTTTGCACCCAGAAGCTTATCCGATGGAGCGTTAAACTGCGCATAGGCGTTATAAGGAATATACATCTCCTTCCTCCCAACCAACTTCCAGTTGAAATGGTCAGGCCGTCCCGAATAAAGATAGGTTTCGTCGAAATATACTCCGCCGCCATAAGCTGGAGACGGTGTATCGTACTTGAACTCAGGTGCCAACCGGACGCGCCGCTGCCCTGGAGAATAGGACCACGTGTTGTCAGTGCTTTTTTCATAATCAAGCGGATAGTGTAGTAGATAACCATCCCCAGCGACACGTGCCGGCTCTTGAGCGATAGCTTTCAATTTGTACCAAGGGCCTTTGACCTCTGTATTTGCCTGATTGTAATAAGGCACCTCATTGTAGGTATCCATAACACTCATCAGGTTAACTTTACCTGCTCCGTCTACCAAATAGCCCGGAGAGCGAGACTCTGCGGCGACCGGTTGCCAGTAGAGCAAATGATTCCACAATACTTCGAGGCCATTTTTCGGGATCGGGAAGGGAATACCACCGTAAGCACCTACCACGCCGTCACCGCCTTCATTGACAAGCTTGGCAACGGTCGCATTCTTCTTGGTGTTGCTTAACACCCAGTCAGGATAAGGTGCCGTGCGATGCGTCGGGTATACAGGTAACTTAAAAGTTTCTGGCCAACGTTTTAGCAGCCCCTGCGTGCCTTCATCCAACTTGTCGGCATACTGCACCATGTTAGCCGCAGTGATAGTAAATAATGGCTTTTCGTTAGCAAACGGATCAGGGTATCGGCCACTCCCAGGTTTATAGCTGGCCGGTGGCGTTAAGACTCCTCCAGCGTATTCGGGAATGGTGCCTTCAGCATTACCAGCTTTGATAGCTCCAAAGTCAGTAAGCTGTGCCCCAAGCTTTTTCGCCTCTTCAGGGGAAACTGCAGCAAAAGTCTGTCCCCCTATGATCATTGAAATTACGGCGCCCAGCAAAATTCGCGGAATCATTATTGTTCTCCTGCCACGCTTTCTGTTTTTTAGAAACTGGTTTGAAGCGACAACGTCAGGAAACCGCGGTCATTGGTTGTATAACCACCATTGCCGGAGGTTGCCACACCATTTACTACGCTATTAATGTCATAGTATGTGTCGCTGTAAGTAAGTGCTATTTTGTGCCTGAAGAAAACATCCGCCGCAACACCGACCGAATAACCATAGTGCCCTTCGTTACCACTCAAGCTAGTGGCGCCATTACCACTTAAGCCGTAGCGTGCGGTGATAGGCATAGATAAGTCTAGACCTGGTAGCACTTGCAGCCACTGCGGACTGAATTGCATGCCCACACCCCAGAAGTTTTGCGTTGCGCACCCGTCGTGACGATCTATAGCACCTTGACAGCCGTAGCCTTCACCATTAAAAAACTCTTTATTCTTCGTAACATTTAATAAATGTGAGTATGACAACTCACCAATAACTGTACCGGTATCCCAGAGTGCTGTAGGCGTAAGGCCCGCTACGAAGTTTGTCAAAAGATGCAAGGTATCGCCGCGTGGCCCTTCATTATTCGCCGGATTTATACCTAAAGCGATCAACGGTGTGTCTTTACGAGCGGACAAATCGACGCCATAACTAACGCCGTCAACATTCATATTAAGACCAATACCAAGCAACTTGATGTCTTCTGGATAGACTAGGCGATAAGTGCCGGCATTGAGGTCAACCAGTGGCGCCAACCACGGGGTCGGGTCATCAAACTGACGGTAATACAGAGCTAAAGAACCACCATTCAGTGCGTCGGGTGTCCAGTTTGCGCTCAAGCCAAAGCTACCATGCTTCTTATCAGGCTTTATACCGTCCTCTCGACGCAGGTTGAAATGTGGTGCAAGGGGAAACTTGTCAGGTCCATCAAATAAGAAATCCGCCGCACCAAAATAGGTGCCACCTTCCGAAAAGCGTGTCGGTTTCCAATCAAGAAAATACTGCCCCGCCAGCGATACCGTGGGTAGTACCTGTGATTGGAAAGAGATTTGGTTGACCGGAAGAAACGCTTCCTTCGCAGTGGTACTCGGTACGGCAGTCGATTTCCGGGTATCTATTGGCGCTTGGCCGTAGGCTATGCCCTGTGCAAAGAAGTCGAATGTAGCAGAGCCCCAATATACTGTATGCCTACCTGCTTTCACATTCAGCGAGGTACCAGCCAAATCCATGTTCGCAAAAACAAAGGCGTCCAGTAACTCTCCTGAAGGGCCGTTGTAATAGCGTTTCACCAGACCTGAGTCGTGATCATTGTCGTAGCTGCTATCAAAGCCAGCCCCTTCCACTGCAGGACTCTGTTTTATCTTGCCATCGTCGTACGCCTGGTCATACCAGCCTGCGGCGCTCATGCGAAATCCGTATTTGCGCTTGTAGATAACATCCATTTCGGACAACAAATCAACTCGATTGAGGATCTGGTCACCTTTGTCGAATCTGTTGTCACTCTCATCGCTGTTTGGGGCATTCGCAATTTTACTATCGCGCCCTTCCATTCGCCAACCAGCAGTGTATTTGGCTGTGGTATCCAGGCGTACCGAGAAGTCAGGGTTGTCAAGGTCAAGATTGAGCGCGAATACCTGAGGGGCTACGCCACAGGTCGCTATAGCTAGCGCAACACTGAATTTTGAAAGCTTCGGGTAGAAACACTCCACTGCGGCCATTCCAGAACTCCCGTGCAGGTTATTGTTATTATTCATTTATTTGAAGCAAAAGCTGTGTAGAACCCACCCGATGGAAGGGTCTTACTGAGCTCATGTAAGCATCGAACCCCCATGATGTCAATCAATTGATTGAATGGATCGAAAGACATAATAAGGCCCGCATCAGGTCCGACACGGCGAGCTAGGCTGGAGGGGGAACGGCCGCAGATTGGCCACAAAATGGGCTTAGCAAACTCATAGGAGCACGTTCGGCTCGACCGAATGAGATAGCCATATGAGTTGGCCAGGCATGAACGCACAGGCCCTTGCCGTAACTATTGTTTTAAGCCGGGTAATGACATGCAATAGGTGTTGATCCCGTGAAATTACTCACAGGCTTATGATTCCCGACACACCGCACCGACGCTCTCCTGCTGGGGACCCGGAGAGTTTTGGGCAATCGAGTTTCCTTGTTTAACAGAGCGCGGTCAGAATCAAGCCCGCGCTCGTTCGCAAACAGGTTCTCAGAAGGGGTCTGAGCGCAGCAACGTTCGATTGTAGAGGACCTGGCCGTCCGGGGTCATGAGATACCCGGTAATGCGCTGGCCGTCGTCTATGACCTCAGTTGTGAGAACGTAACTGGGTTTCCCATCGAGCCCTTTACTGATTCGGTACATGTACGAATCCGTGATTTTCACAATCTTGATATACGCAGTCGGTTGGCCTGCGTAGTACTTCGGCAGATTGATAAGTGCACGTTCGTCGCTACGGTCGCCTTCATCTGTTGTGTTGATTCGTACAATGTCTCGGCACATATAGGGAGCCCATCCACCGTCTATCACCGAGGTGTGAACCATCCGATAGGCAGGATCAGTCCCTACCGTCAGGTCCCAGTCGTATATGTCTCCGTCGATCAGTAGCCTCAGATCCTCTCTGTCAACTTTATCGGGAGCCCAACTGTTAGTTTCAAAGTTCCATTGTCTGCATCTTTCGTAATCGATCTTCCAGCATCCGGTGAATGGGCTCTCAGCCATGTCAGACTCCCTCACGTAAGTTTTTGTTTTGTTTTTTAGACGCGCTTTTTGTATATCACACCCAGCAACTATATCAATCAACTGATTGTATAAATCGATTGACTTCCAACCTGACCGAAATGATTTAGCGATTTTTTCGCTAGCGGCTGAAAGCTAAAAGGGGGTTGTGGAGAGCCCTTTCAGGCCACTCCAGGTAAGATGGCTACGACGATGAATGCAGGCCGATCAAGACCAGAATATCAGCGATGGCTGCGTTGACGGCCTCTCGCGTCATCACGTGCAAACCGGACGACAACTCGCGGTTGGCAAACGATGCCAACATGTTCTGATCTAACGAAGCGAGACGCTCCATCGACGTGTATATGACCGACGCTAGCATGTAGTGGTTAGTCAGCGACGGGCGGGATTTTTTAAACTGTGCACCTAGCGCTTCGATGATTCGATTTGAGAGATCGACTCGTAAACGGATGAACTGCGGCTTTCCCCGGTCGGACTCGATGCATAAGATACGCAATTCGTACCGATGCCTATCCCAATAGTCCATGTAATGTTCTACAAAACGTGCCATATGGAGCGGGAGTTCGGCCTGGCTCCAATTGTCTTTGAGGTCTTCGAATATGCTATCGCTTTCGACCAGGACGTCCATCACGCAGTCAAGCAGTAAGTCATCTAGATCTTTGTAATAGGTATAAAAGGTGGCAACCGAAACACCCGCTTCTCGGGCCACCTCGGTGCTATTGAGCTCATTGTAGGAGCTGACAGCAATGAGAGATCGGGTCTTTTCCACGATCCTTCGCCGCGTTATCTGCCCTTTGCGGCCCATCTTCTGGCCCAGTTGATTCTTCAAAGTCACTCCCACTACCCTCTACCGCTCACGCATATTCTCTTCCTGCGTAAGCACGTTCGCTTGCTTAGAACTGAGATTCTGGCAACCGCACCACGATTCCGTCCAGTTCATCGGTTACGAAGACTTGACAGCCCAGACGACTAGTTTCCAAAGGCTCCAGTGCACAATCGATCATGGCACTTTCCGACGCACCAGGTGCCCCTGCCCGTTCAAACCATGCCTCGTCAATGTAGCAGTGACAAGTAGCACAGCTACAGGTGCCCCCGCATTCGCCGAGGATGGCATCGATGCCATTGTCCAGCGCCGCCTGCATGATGCTGCTGCCGTTTTTTACTTGTACATCCCGGGTTTGGCCATCATGGGTTATGAATGTAACTACTGGCATATACTGTTTTCCACCCTTAACGCGTGACTAGCTTTTCAGCCGTTGAAGATCGCTTGCAGCGGCACTGAGTCATCCGCCAATAGTGCTGGGTCCACCGTTCTGCGCTCAGTCAGCGCACGACGCGACAGCATGAACTCCTTGGGGCGACTCATCGCATCGACAGCCAGCAGCTTTTCACCTAGGAAGTAGAACACCGCGACGCTGCGCCCGGTTTCCCAATCCCCTCGAATTACTACCCGGTCATAGCCTTGCGAAAGCCCCGCGATCTGAAGTTTTACGTCGTACTGCTCCGACCAGAACCACGGCAGCGCGTTATAGGGTTCCAACTTTCCACATAAAGTCTTCGCCGCGACTTTAGCCTGATCCATTGCGTTTTGCACCGACTCGAGGCGTAACTGGCGACCGTATAGGATGTTGAAATGTCGGGTGCAATCGCCGACCGCAACAATGTCGGGGTCACTGGTACGTGCATATTCATCAACGCAGATCCCATCATCGGTAACCACACCCGAGTGTTGTGCCAAATCAGATTCGACAACTACACCAATACCGACGATGACAAGATCGGCCTTTAGCTCTTCTCCCGAGGCGAGCACCACCCGCTCCACGGACTTGCTCCCGTAGAATCCCGTTACGGCAGCTCCGGTCATCAGGCGGACGCCTTCTTCCTTATGGATGCGTGCGAAGAACTCCGAAACCTCAGGCGCAGTGACGCGTTGAAGGATTCGTGGCATCGCCTCCAGGACTGTCACATGCATGCCCAATTGGCGAAGGGAGGCTGCCGTCTCTAGGCCGATATATCCGCCACCGACAATGACAGCCGACTTACCTGGCGCGACAAACTGCTGGATGCGGTCAACATCCTTCAGTTCGCGCAGGTATAGCACGCCCTCCAGGTCAGCCCCAGGCACATGAATACGTCGCACACGCGCGCCAGTGGCCAATGCTAGTTTTGTGTATGGAATTTCAGCCCCGTCATGCAGGATCACTATGCGGCGGTCGCGGTCGATCGATTCAACCCGAGTACCTAACAGCAGATCAATTCGTTCTTTCTCGTAAAAACTGGCAGGACGAATGAGCAGGTCTTCATAGCTCTTGCTGCCAGCTAGATAGCCCTTGGACAGCGGCGGGCGCTGGTAAGGCAGTAGCGGTTCGGCACTGACAAGGGTAACCATACCTTCCCAACCTTCCTGACGCAGGCTGGCGGCCAACTGGCTAGCGGCGTGGCTTCCCCCGATGATGACGCAATGTTGCTTATCCATGATCCCTCTCGCCCGCTGGAGTGACTGGTGCTGGCCGATTTGCCATCAACCTTCGATGCGTCCTGTGAACTCGACGCTTTTGAGAAGCTCGCTCTTTTTGACTTTTCCGCCACTGGTTCGGGGCATATCTTCTGCAGCCAACAGTGCATAACGGCGCGGCATCTTGTAGTGCGATAGTTCCTTTTTCAGGTATGCGTGCAAAGCAGGAACATCCAGTTCATGAGCCGCATTCTTGAGGACAATCGCTGCTGCCACCACCTCCCCCAGCTTGTCGTCTGCAAGACCCAGAACCGCCACCTCCGCCACGTACGGCAAACGCATCATCACTGATTCGACTTCCCGCGGAGAGACATTGGTGCCGGCTGTCTTGATCATTTCTCCACGGCGACCCAGGAAGTAAAGGTGCCCTTCTTCATCGAAATAGCCATTATCACCACTGCGATGGAAGCCCTCGGCGGTAAAGCACTCCTCACGCTCTTTCTTGTAATAACCCTGCATCACCGCATAGCCGCGGATATAGATTTCACCAGGTTGGCCACGCGGGCACTCCGCCCCCGTTTCCGGATCAATGATCAGATGCTGCAAACCTGGAATGCCGAACCCGAACGATCCGACCTGGTGAGCCTTGAGCAAGGTGCCGCTAGGCGCCTTGGTATGAGGACCGAGTGTCTCCGACTGACCAAGGGAGTTGGGTAGTCGATTTAATGGAACTCGCTGCCCATCAGCGCCTAATGGAGCGCGAAATCCAAAGGGTGCCAGCGCCGGTTTTACAAAGCGGAAGTCTTCCTCGCGAAAGTCAGGATGTTCACGCATCTTGTCAAAACCATCCATCCACCCGTCCAGAAGACCGATACGTTCCTTCTTGATCAACGCAATGATGTCACCGATGTCTCGGGATTGCGGGGTGATCATGGTGCAGCCAGCGTGCAGGCTCTTCATCATTTGGAAGATGAACCCTCCGACCCAGAATAAAGGGATGGCATTGAGTGCCTTTTCGCCCGGAACGCGCCCCTCAAGCGAATGCAAGGCGTAGCTGTGGCGGACCATTGCTCCTTGGGAGTGGACGACGCCCTTAGGGTCGGCGGTGGTACCCGAGGTATAAATTATGGTGCCGATATCTGCAGGTGTTACTTGTGCTTCGACATTCTTCAAAAAGCGTATATCAAGAGTTTTACTCTCAAACTGGAGAAATGCAGGATAGGCAATAGCCCAAGCCGGCACCTGCGCCCCCAACATGACGATCCGGCGCAGCAGCGGAGCATGCCATAGGTATTGCTCCCGTCCGGGTGCCAGGTCCTGAAAGATCTCCTGAAGCCGGTCAGCATAATCATGACGAAGAAAATCCCGCGCGATTATCAACAGCGCGGCGTCGGAATGCTTGAGTAGCCAACCGAGTTCCCGCGAAGTGCTAAGCGTGCTCATCGGCACGAATACGGCACCTATGCGGCTGCAAGCGAGCCAGGCGATGACCCAATCAGGACCATCTGGCAACACCACTGCCACGCGACTCCCTTTGCCAATTCCGGCCTCAAGAAGTGCCAAAGCCAGACGGGCCGAGCGTCGCTCGGCTTCGCGAAAACTGACTCGCTCCTCACCCCGTACCAACCAGGTCTGATTGCCCAAGACATCACAGGCATGATGCAACATGTTGGGGATCGTCGGCAGATATCCAGGGGTTAAAGCGCACACAGGCGCTGGAGCGGACGTCGACACGAGATTGTTCATTTTGGCGTATACCTTGAATGCTTAATCGATATGCATATCGCCGGTCAGCCGGCATGAAGCGATCCAGTCATTGCGGTGGATGCTTGATCCACTCCATCAACGACAACCAATTTCCGTCAGGGTCATAGGTGTTCACGAATGCGGCACTGAGCGTCGAAGATATCTGCATACGCTCGACATACTCCACCAAGTACCCATGCAGATTCAGCCGCTCACGAATGCCCATGACGTTGGTGACATTGAGCGCGATCCGTACTACTCCAAGGCTGCTTTCTGGTTTTGGTGAACGCGACATTTTCTCCGGAGACTTCCACTCCATGAGCTCCAGGGCGGTGATAGCTCTAGGCTCCTTGCCCAAGCTGAGCCCCACACAGTAAAAGTCACCGGCGCTCGTTTGATTCAATGGAATAGTCCGTAGATCATTGATATCCGTATGCATGGCAGGATCAGTACTAATGATTCGGTTCACATTGAAACCCAGCAATTTGTAGTAATCGATCGAACGCATGAGGTCACTGCTGTGAATGACTACATGACTGATGTTGCGTACTTCACCTTCATCCGTGTTCATGATGATCACTTCTGTGTTCGGGTTGTTTCGAAGAGAAGATAGCCGCTCAGGTAGCCGGCCGGCAGGCTGTCCAGGCGAGACCTTTGAGCGTGGCAATCACTTCACCAGTCTGATTCCTGATCGTTTGTTGCAAGGTGACAATGCCGCAGTCCGGCTTGCTTTCGCTGCGACGACTGCCGATGACCTCAAGTCGCACCGATAACACGTCGTCCACGTAGGCTGGTTTAAGGAATCGTACTTCGTCGAATCCCATGCCGCAGATGTAGTGGAATCGATTGTCTTCGTTCAGTTCATAGGTCAGGCGGGTGGCGATCGCGAGGATATGGCAACCTGAGGCGATCAGTTTGCCAAACGGGCTGGCGGCAGCCGCAACAGGGTCGATATGAACCGGCAAAGGGTCGAAACGGAGTCCGAAATCCACCACTTCCGCTTCGCTAACCAGGTACTCGCCACCTTCGCGATAGAACCCTATTGGCATGTCTTCAAAAAAATAATCGCGTGCCACATTGAACCTCTCGACGGTTTCCACGTTGATGGAGGGCTTGCACGATGACAATCGCAGCAAGCCCTATCCACACCGCTTACTGAGACGCGAATTCAGTCGATTTCGATCATCGCGAAATCGCTTTTCGCCGCGCCGCACTCAGGACACATCCAGTCGTCTGACACGTCCTCCCAACGGGTACCGGCGGGAATTCCTTCATCCGGCCATCCATCGGTTTCGTCGTAAACATATCCACAGAAAAAACACTGCCATCTTTTCATTTGCGTACTCAACCTACGGGATATTGAATGGACTTTTTAAGCAGGTAGGTATCCAGCCATTCCGGCCCGAACTCCCTGCCCACACCCGAGCGTTTGTAGCCACCGAACGGCCCTGGAAGATATAGCCCTCCCGTTCCGCCGTTGATGCGTACGTCGCCTGTGCGCAATTGCTTGGCCATTTCAAATGCACGCACTTTATCGCGCGACTGGATACCGCCCGACAGTCCGTAAACTGAATCGTTGGCCATAGCGACCGCTTCATCGTCGTGGTCGTAGCCGATTACAACACCTACAGGTCCGAAAACTTCTTCCTGCGCCAAGCTCGATCGATTGTTGACATCGTCAAACAATGTTGGCTCGAAAAAGTATCCTTGCTTGAGGTGCGCAGGTCTGCGCCCACCGAATACCAACTTGGCACCTTCGGTTTGTCCGACATCGGTGAAGTACTCTGCTTTTTCTCGAGCCGCATTGGAGATGAGTGGGCCCACTACCGTATCCGGTTCGGCCGGATCACCTACTTTGATCTGACTGAGTATCGTCTTCATCGCCTCGACGAACTCTTTGCGGATCGAGTTGTGAACGATAAAGCGAGAAAGGATTGCACAGCCTTGGCCTGCATGTACGGTGAACCCGTAGCTGGCCAACGCAGCCGCGGCAAAGACATCTGCATCGTGCCGGACAATTAGCGCAGACTTGCCGCCGAGCTCCAAATGGACCTGTTTGAGCGTCTGCGCTGACTGGGCAGCCACTGCCTTGCCCACGGTCTCCGAGCCGGTGAAGCTGACCAAGTCCACTCGCGGGTCTGAACACATCAGTCCACCGACCTCTGCGCCACCAGTAATGATGTTGAGCACGCCTGGTGGCAGCCCAGCCTCATCAGCAATCTTGCCGAGCATCAGTGTGGAGAATGGAGTAAATGGCGAAGGCTTGAGTACCAGGCAATTCCCCACTACAAGTGCCGGTGCGATCTTGGTCATGGAGACCAACAGCGGGAAGTTGTATGGACTGATACCCGCCACTACGCCATATGGATCACGGTAGGTAACACCACCACCCAAAGTACCGGCTGCAGAAGGGTCGAAGATGCTGGGAGTAACCACCACATCGGTGGGCTCGGGGCGGATGCGTTCGGCCAATTCAACGCAACGCTCTATGGCCTCGATAGCGCCGCAAAACTGCGGACCGTTTAGCAGCAACTGGGTAGACCCCACCTCTGCGAGCAGCAATTTGCGCACATCCTGCTCATGTCGCAGCAATGCGTCACGAAAGCGCAGCATGATGGCGCAGCGCTCTTTCATCGTCATACGCGGCCAAGGGCCGTTATCGAAAGCGTTACGGGCTGCAGCAATCGCCGCGGTGGCATCTGCCGCGCCAGCCACTGGAGCTTTACCGATGACTTCTTCGGTAGCAGGGTTGTCGACATTTTCGTACTGGTTGCTCAGCGGCTTGCGGTACTGACCGTCGATATATAGACACTGCAGGTCGGTGTAAGGAATTGCACTCATGTGAATATTCTCGAAGTTGAACAAGGACTCAAGGAATGAGTGAACACGCCCTACAGCGCGTGACGAATCTGGCCGCCGTCGACCGAGAAGATCTTGCCGGTGATCCAGCTGGCCTCTTCCGACAGCAAAAAAACCACCATATTGGCGATGTCTTCTGTCTTCCCGAGGCGGCCCAATGGAAGGGTTGCGACGATATGGTCCAGGTGCTCCTTGGGCACAGCAGCCAGCGCTTCGGTTTGCGTTGGACCTGGCGATACGGCATTGACCCGAATACCGCTGGCACCCAGCTCGGCCGCCAGGGAACATGTCAGGCCGTTCACGCCCAATTTGGACAGTGCGTAGTAGAAACAGGAGGCCGTGGCATCCATGTTGGCTGCAGTAGAGGACTGATTAATGATGACGCCGCCACCGCGTTTGACGATATGAGGCACGACCGCACGGCTCATATAGAGCACGCCGTTCATGTTCACTTCCATGAAACGGCGGTAATAGTCCAGATCGACTGTCAATGGCGTTTCGTAGCGCATGCCGGCAAAGATCGCAGCGTTGTTGACGAGAAAATCGATTCCGCCCAACTCGCGCTCAACGACCGCAGCCAGTTCGATGCAGGAGTGAGCGGATGACACGTCGACACCAGCGAAGATCGCACGACCACCACTGGCGTTGATCGCCGCGGCAACTGCCCGCCCCTTTTCCTCATTCATGTCGGCCACGGCTACCGCAGCACCTTCGCGGGCCAGCCGTTTCGCGTACTCTTCTCCGATGCCTTGTGCAGCCCCGGTTACGATCGCCACTTTATTATTGAATTTCATCGTTGTTCCCTCACCCAGATGGTCGTCATCGACCAAGCCATTGTTGTTATCGAGGTAGAAACCTTGCGACGCAGCGTTGTCTATTTCAGATCCCACTCAAGCGGCAGGTCATGTAGCGCAGACACATTGCCCCGGTCTACGGTCAGTTGAGCGCCAGGCTTGACACGGAAATCGGGAAGTCGGGTCAGCCAGACACGCAAGAATGCGTTCAGTTCGACACGTGCCAGCATGGAACCCAGGCAACGATGAGGCCCATCGCCGAATGCACCGTGGAAACCCTGCGGGCGATCAAAATCGACCTCTGTCGGATTGGCGAACTCACTCGCATCCATGCAGTGGGCCATTGTTGGGACCACGACCATGTCGCCTTCACGAAGTTGAACGCCGTTGAACTCTTCGTCACGCGCAACGATTCGCGCCAGGGTGGATACCGGGAAACGGCGAAGCAATTCATCAACCATTTTTGGTATGCGTTCAGGCTTCTCCATCAACTCGCGACGCTTTTGAGGGCTGCGCGCGAGGTAATTCATCGTGAAGCCAAGCACGGCGGCCACAGTATCGAGCCCCCCCAAAAACAACAGCATGGTTAAGCCGGTGAGCTCGTCCTCGGTCAGGAGTTCTCCGTTCACTTTGTCCTGCGAAAGCTTGCTGAGCAGGTCATCACCTGGGTTAAGCCTGCGCAGTCGCACAGCTTCGCGGGCATAGGCTGACAGCGCTGCGCCCGCTTCGTTACTCTCGACGTTAGTCGGGCGGATCATCTCCTCAACCAGGGCCAGCAGCATCTCCCGGTCATGTGCGGGCAGCCCGGCCATTTCCATGAAGATCGCGATCGGCAAGTGGTAGGCGAGTTGGCCCATAAACTCGCACTGTCCAGACTGCTCAAAGCCATCGATCAGAGCATGGGTAAGCTCTGCAGCTTTATCGCCCATCGGACCGACGGCCTTTGGTGAAAAGTATGGGTTGAGAATGACGCGATACTTGCTGTGATCCGGTGGATCAAGGGTGATGGGCACCGGTGCAGGGGACAACATGCGCTCTTTCGGTACGATGAGGATGCGTGAGGAAAACAGTTCGGCATTACTCAATACTTCCCTGAGCATCTTGCCGCGCGTGACAACCCAGTGCCCACCGTTGGCTGGCGTCCAGAAGATATCGGGATAACCAAGTTCGTTGATCCTGGAAAACCATGACGCATAATCACCATCGCAGGACAATCGGCCATACATATCAAAATCACGCACCAGTGCTTCTGGCACATTGGATGGAATTTCTGTCTCTTGAGATGCAAACATGTTTCAACTCCAGGGTTGAGACTCGACCAACTACCGCCTAAGAGTTCCGTAGACAAACAGGCGATTTAATTGTGTCAATCAATTGATTCAACAAGTACTCGAGGCTGGCCTCTATTACTTCGAAAATCTTCTAGGTTATGCCTTGTTTCTGAAGCGAGACTTTGCCTGTTCGACGCCACTGGCGACCGCCGATGCATTGCCCCAACCGCAGTAAAACGCCAGGTGAAGCACCGCCTCATCTAATTGCTGTTCATCCAGTTCGCCATTGCACAGTGCCCCATAGACCTGTGTCTCGATCAAGTCGGCACGTCCCAGCATGGCGGTGGCGCCAATCACCAGCAATCGGCGATCACGGATAGAAAGATGCGGTCGACTCCAGATCTCCCCAAACTGGTGTCGAATGGTTTCATCGATGTAGGGTCGATCTTTAGCTGGAAGAACAAGATCGGCAATTCCTGGCCCGTACACCTTGTCCATCATGTCCAAGCCACTATCCAGAGCTTCATCGCCCGTGTTGTGCCTGCTCATTTCAGTACTCCAGTTGGACCAGCTTGCGCGCGGACTGCAGTGATAAGGTGGCCATAGGCAACTGCACGTCGAGATCAGCCGCCAGCTCGAGCGCTGCAGACAGGTCTTTATCCAACAGCCCCGCAACGTGCCGTCGAATACCCAGTTCCTGTTCATCGACGTCCGCCGGTGCAGCGCGATTCATCCACAGCATCGGGCTCCCTACGCCTGCCGCACTAAAGTCAACTGCTTCGGCGAGCTTCCCGATATCCACGCCTGCCGCACGAGCCAGGCAAGTCGCCTCGTAAGCCGCGCGCCAAATGTTGTAGACGAGGGTATTGCGGGCAATTTTTGCCGCCATGCCAGCACCCGGTCCACCCATGTGCAGTACGCGGCCCGAGCATTGATCAAGCAGCGGATAAATGCGCTCGAACACCTCTGGCTGTGCACCCACCAACGACACCAGGCCCTTATTTGCTGCTGCCTTATCGCCTCCCGTCACGCCGCAATCAATCACCGTCGCCCGGTCTCCGACCAGCGAAGTGATAGCCAACAGATCTGCCATGGAGAGCGTGCTCTGGATAACGATCATAAAACCCGGGGCAGCTCCCGCTAGTACTCCCTGAGGCCCACTCAACACGTCTTGGACCTGCTGCGCGTTGACCACCGCGATGATGATTGCGTCGGACTGTCGCGCAAGCTCCATAGGACTTGTGGCGCAGGGCCCGACACCTTCCAAGCCAGCGCTGGCCTCCGGCCGAACGTCGTACGCCCCCGACAGGCTTCCGCTACGCGCCAGGCACTGGGCAATGCCACCGCCGATCTGCCCTAAACCAATTACACCTGCCTTGATCATGGTTTTCTCCAGTAAAATTGGTTTGAGATCAGGCGCTGCGGACTTCAAACAGGTCCATGTTGGCTTCACGAGGCAGGGTCAATGCATGCAGCAACGCGCTAGCTACAGTCGACGTATCCATGCCTGCGCCGGTAAAGGCGTTGTGACCGGTCTTTTCCCAGAGCGCGAGTGCTTGTTGGAGCTCACCTTCCTTCCAATTGGCCAGGCTGGCATTGGCGTCCTCGCCTTTCATGCGCCCAACTCGCAGCACCGCCACTCGGATACCGTATTCGTGAAGCTCTGCTCGCAGACCGGCGGAAAGGGTTTCCAGCCCGCCCTTGCTAGCCGCATAGACCGTCAGGTAAGGGAATGGATTTCGGGTTGACTCCGAGGAGACGTTGATGATGTCTCCTTGGCCTTTTGTCTTCATGCGTTTGGTGGCTTCCCGGATGCAAAACGCAGCACCGAGCAGGTTGGTGTTGAGTGTGTCTATCAGCCCTTGGTCGTCGGCGTCCTCAATACGGAACGGAACGTAGAGCGCCGCGTTATTGACCAGGATATCGACCGGGCCGAAGTGGCTATCGACCTGATTGAAGGCGGCTCGCACCTGATCCGGGTTTGCCACGTCAGCAACCACCGGCAAGGCGGCCGGCCCCAAAATGTCAGCCAAGGCCTCAAGCTTGTGACGCGTGCGACCCAGGATAGCGATACGGGCGCCAGCCTCCACCAACTTGATCGCGACCTGCTTGCCCAGGCCAGTGGCAGCACCGGTCACAATCGCGACCTTACCTTTCAACTCGTTATTCGAAATATCAGACATGTTGGCTCTCACGGAACATTAACAAATCACAGATATGGAATAGGCACGTCTGCGCGTGGCTTAATGGCTTCTGGCGATAACCGTTTCGTCCGCTGTAGCCGCCGTCGCGAGTGCCTCGTTGTAGTTGCGATGGAAGTTCCTGATCTTTCCTTCCTGGTAGGCCGAGAGCCAGGCATGGGGGTCTCTCATCGTCTTCAGCCCCTCTTGCACCCGCTTCACGTTCGTCACATCCTGGTCGAGGATTTTTGCGAGCATGAAAAGCTCTGGAGCTTCGGTCCATGGCTGGTCGACGCCGAGCACGCGCAGCGGCGCTGGCGCGGGTTTGGGCTTACCCTCCGGCCATGGTCCCAGCAGCATTACGTCGAAAAGGCATTCATCTGGATTGCTGCCATTGGGACGGAAACGAAACACAACACGGGCGAAGCCACCCCATGGATGCAGATTGGGGAACAAATCGTTGAACGAGGCTTCGGAGTTCAAGTCGGCATCGGAGTACTGCTCCACCTCATCCCCAATCAACGTGCGTAGGAACCCACGGGCGTTGTCCGCGGCCATGTGATAAGCAGCAAGCGCTTCCTCTTTGTCCGGAAAAATGCCGCGCATCGGGCTGCCGCGGTTGATGCCCCCCAGAATATGATCAGCACGCCCCCAATTGCCAAATACGTCATAGGGTGTGTTGGCCATGTCGCCGGTTAGAAATATCTGTTGCGGGTGTGTGGCGATCACATGGTAGGACTCCATGAACGCTTCCATTACCACCTTCCAGTTAGCCTGAATGGTCTTCTGCACATGAGCCTGCTTGAAGCGATTCTGAAGCTTGAACTTCTCGTAATGCGCCAGCATCACCGGCCCCAGGAATTCCTCAAGAGGAATCGCTTCTGGATCGGGGTTGATGAAGATGAAGCCGGCCCAAGTAGCCAACCTTGCTGAAGGCAAGTTAGAGACATCTTCACGCACACCTGGGAAGTCCCACTCGGCAGGAATTTCCTTTAACGCGCCGTCCAGACTCCAGCTCCAGCCGTGGTACGGGCAACGCAACAATTTCGCATTTCGGCCATCACACTCCTTCAGCTTGCGACCACGGTGCAGACAGGCGTTGTAGTGGGCCTTGAACGTATTCTCCCCGGTGCGCACGACCAAGAAAGACAGATGAGCGATTTCATAGACATGATGATCGCCAATGTTCGGAATATCGTCCTCTCGACATGCCATCTGCCAAGTGCGTTTCCAGATCCCCTCGACCTCACGGTCGTGATAGCTTTGCTCGTAATAGCAACGCACATCGACCTTCTCGGGCCCTCCTGGCATTGGCGACTTCAAGCGGTAGACATCTAGCACTTGCTCGGGCTGCCGATCCTTGTCGAGCAAGTAGTCGACATCGATGTGACCCGCCGAACGCATTCCCTGATCTGTCATACAACCAGGATCCGGCTGATACGCAGCCACTTGTCGAGGCATTTGCAGATCATATGGCTCAAGCATGCCGGGACGGTTGTAGACACCGACTGGTGCGTAGACCCAGTACAGATCATTACCGGCTGGAAGGTCTTTACCACCGATGTATTGAATTAGATGGTTGTCCGCCGACGTCAGACCGCCTTCCAGATGATTACCATCGACGGAGAACACGCCGTAATCGCCGTTGGCTTTCTCGACTCGGACAATACCGTCCCCAATCTCTTCGTAAATATCGCCACTGATCGCATGTACATCCTTACGCATAGGACACCTTCGCTTCTAGGTCAGAGAATGTGGCTGGCGTTCTGCTCAGTCGTCACGGCATCTGAAGGACTGGTGGTAAAAGCATCGATCCCACCATTACCCTTGATCGTTTCCGCAGCGCGCCAGCCAGACCAGATGCAGTCGGCCAGTGAAAGTCCACTTACGTAGTAGTTCGAACAGATTCCCACTGCACTGCGACCCGCAGCGAATAGCCCGACCACCACCTTGCCAGCGTCATCAAGTACTTGGCCGGTGATATCATCCAGCACCAAACCGCCCATGGTCACCGCTCCAATTGGGGAGAACTTGAGGGGGGCGCCGATGTTGGTAGCGTAGTAAGGAGCTTCGAGAACGGGACGGCGCAACGACTCTGACTTGCCAAATTCATCAGGTTGATCCTTGGCAATTAGCTGGTTATGGGTAGCCACCGTCTCGACGAGGTTCAGCGCCGGCACACCAATCTTGCGCGCCAGCTCTGTCAGCGTCGGGGCACTGATCGTGTAGCTGCGAAGTGCAGACTTCGCCTGCATACGCAGGATGGAACCTAGCTCCTTGCTCGCCGCTTCCTCATCAACCTTGGCCCGCAGGGATGCATCGTAAATTAGCCAGGCCTTGGCATCGGCGTGTTCGAATACCGCCTTGCCGACATGGGCCGAATAAAGCTCTTCGTTGACCAGACGTCGCCCTTGCGGGCCGATGGAGATTGACTTGGTCCAGGAGGCCGGTGGATAGGTAAAACGCCACGCCGATACGACGTTCATCTGACTGACCGTCCCTCCCGCCGTCATCCCTAATTTGATGCCGGAACCGTCGTCGGAAATCGTCCCGAGTGGCATAGACGCCCGGTATGCTGGCGCAGTCTTGTCCATCATTGCTCGGTTATAGGTGAAGCCCCCGGCAGTTAACACAACGGCTTTCCGCGCACGGACCAAGCAAGGCTTCGCAAAGCTGCGCTCGATACGCGCAGCTAGTCGCTGAACGGGGCCCAACAACCCCAGCATGCCCAGGACCTGATGACTGCCCAAGCTGTACAACAACGCATGAGCCTTAGCAGCCAATCCCGAAGACATGCGTTGTAGCTCCGCTCCCGCTACGGCACCGTCGGCGTCGATCACTAAGCGGGTCACCCGACTCTGGCGATACAAACGTACATTCGTTTGCCGCTCAGCCGCGGCGAGCAGCGGCCCCATCAGGAACGGCCCACTACTAACCTGGGACCCAGGTTTGAGCTCGACCCCAACCGGTGGTTTGGCACGGTGTCCGCGCGGTGCGGCATCGGCCTTTTCAAGCGCCGCAGCCGAGCGTTCGTTACCGGAAAAGTAGAGAAAGTCGGTCGCCGGATAAGAAGTCTTGGCGTGGGTAAGCGGGCCCCCGAAGCGCGCACCATGACTCTCCAGCCAAGGAATGAACTCTGCGCTGGCCTGGCAGAATCGCCGCACGATGTCCGGCGGCACTGCGCTTCCTGTTTCGGTAAGGAGGTAGTTCGCCATGTTCTCGGCCGAGTCCTCAATATTCAGGTCCCGCTGCACCCGAGTACCACCGGCATAGACCACCCCACCGCTTTGTGCACTGGTACCACCACCCAGACCGCGGTCTACACCGACAATCTGCAGGTTCGCACCCTCGCATGCCTTGAGAATGGTCGACACACCGGCCAGCCCCAGGCCAACCACCAGCACGTCACATTCCAGATCCCAGCTGACATCTTTGGCGGTCCCAACCATCAGGGGCCGAGCGACTTCTGTCGAGGTGGGCGTGAGATCGTTCAGGAAGCTGTAGTTTCCCTCTGGCATCGGTGTTCACTCTTATTTTTGTTGTGGACAGGACTCGGCTGCATCAGTCCGTGTGTTCCTGCAATCTTGGTCAAACACTAACTAGGTGACCGGCATTGTGTCAATCAGTTAATTGACTCAACCAAATGATTGAATCATCATCTCATCAACAAAAATCAGGAGATGTAAAATGTTCAGTCATGTCGTAGTCGGCGCACATGATGTTTCCCGCGCCAAAACCTTTTATGACGCAGTCTTGGGGGCCCTTGGTATCACGAGCTCTTTCTCTGATGACGCTCGGGTGATGTATCAACAGAACGGGATCTCTTTCATTGCTACCCTTCCCATCGATGGCCAGCCAGCCACCTACGCCAATGGTGGCACTATCGGCTTCACCTGCCACTCCCCAAATCAGGTAAACGATTGGTATAGCGCCGGGGTGGGCAACGGTGGCACCAGCTGCGAAAACCCTCCAGGTATTCGAGAAGCGTTCGGCGCCCGGTACTACATGGCTTACCTGCGTGACCCCTCCGGTAACAAGTTGTGCGCCTACTGCACGGATTGATCTCTCGTTCAAAAACCTGCCGGGCGCTGAATGGCCGGCATTGACCTGGAAAATGACAATGAAAGAACAGGAAAAACTCAGAGTCGGCATCGTCAGCGCCAACTGGGGTGCGATGGCGCATTTACCAGCCTGGCGCGAGCTGCATGAGGACGTCGAGGTTGTAGCGATTTGTACCTCGCGCCAAGAGACCGCCGAGGTCGCGGCGGCTCAGTTCAAAGTACCGCGTCCATTTTGGAGCTACGAAGCAATGTGCGCCGATCCGCACATTGATATTATTGATGCCGGAACAACGCCCGTACTGAGGGAAAAGATCGTCACAGCGGCGCTCAAGAGCGGTAAGCATGTGCTTAACCAGTTGCCGTTCGCGACCTCCGGAGCAGCCGCTGCAGAGTTGGTCGAGCTGCAACAAAGCCAGGGTGTCGTTGGTGCGGCAGCCGCCAGTATCATGGGGCTTCCTCATCTTGCCTTGATGAAAGAGATGATCGACGACGATTACGTGGGCGAGATTTATCAAGTCAACTGCTCTTGGCAGCTTGCCCTTTACCTGGAGATCATTCCCGGCTTTTCGTATTCATGGTTCCGCAAGTCAGGCCTCGGCGTCAGCGTCGCGAGAAACTTCGGTTCGCACATGCTCCATGCCATTCGCCACATCGCTGGCCCCATCACCTCCGTCGTAGCCAATCTAGATACCAAACTCAAGCACTGGAATGTGCCGGGCGAAGGTGTGATGCCCGTCGAAACCGAAGACACCTGCCACGCACTACTAAAATTTACCAACGGTGCATCAGGAAGTTTAGTGACGTCGTGGACTGCCGCCGACAGCCCAGGCTTCACACTCGAAGTGCTGGGCAGTAAGGGGCGTTTAAAACTCAGTGCGCTACGCTACCCAGATATGACTTCGGCAGAACTGTATGCATCAAAGGGCATGCCGACGATGTCCCCCTCCGGTGATCTCGTCGAGGTCCCAGCACACCTGCTGTCGGTAGGTGACCGCCTGATTTCTCAGCCCCCTCCAGACGCGGCAATTGGTGGCCAGCATTTGTCGCTGACACGGATTTTCTATGGGTTTGTTCAGGCCATTCGCACCGGCAGTGAACCCTTGCCCGGATTCGCTCGCGCAATGGAAGTCCAGCACTTGGTGGATGCGCTGTATCAATCGAATGCTACGGGAGCCTGGGTAAACGTGAGTAAAGATGGAAAGGCCATGCTGAGGTAATGAAGCACCAGTAGGCGGGCCAGTTATGGATAGCTATCCATAACTGGCCCGCCTACCACTCACTGACAAGCTACTCACGACTGACAACCGACTGTTCAATCGCACCGAAGATCGTGCGTCCTTGATTGTCATTCATCCAGATCCGGACTTTGTCGCCACGCTTCAGATAGGGTGTCAGAGGCTCGCCGCGCAACAGTGTCTCAACGGAGCGGATTTCAGCAATGCAACTGTAGCCCTGCCCACCCTCGGCTATAGTTGCACCCGGTCCGCCATCTAGGCCCCGATTGGAGACCGTGCCCGAACCAACCATTGTTCCCGCCACGAGATTGCGGGTCCTGGCGACGTGGGCGATCAGCTCGCCGAAATCGAAGGTCATGTCGATTCCGGCGTCGGCGCACCCGAATGATGCGCCATTGAACTCGACATTCAAGGGACCGTGCAGCTTACCGTCACGCCAGCGATCGCCAAGCTCTTCAGGTGTCACGAAGACCGGCGAGACAGCACAAGCGGGCTTGGACTGGACAAAACCAAAACCCTTGGCCAGTTCCGTCGGGATCAATGAACGCAACGAAACGTCATTGAGAAGGCCTACGAGGACGATGCCTCGCAACGCTTGCTCCCTACTTGCACCTGCCGGGATGTCACCCGTCACCACCACGACCTCCCCTTCGAAATCACAACCCCAGGTTTCGTCTGCGAGCACAATGCCCGACCGTGCAGCAAGCATTTCATCGGATGCACCTTGGTACATCAGTGGCTCGACCCAGTACGACTCTGGCATTTCCGCCCCGCGAGCCTTCCTGACGAGGTCCACATGATTGACGTAAGCCGATCCATCAACCCATTGATAAGCCCGGGGCAGTGGAGCAGCCAGTTCTGATTGATCCAGCGGATAAGAAGGTGCCTCACCCCCCGTCAGCTCAACTGAAAGTTGGCGCAATCGGGGTGCGATGTTAGACCAGTCATCCAGCGCCGATTGCAGCGTAGCTACTATATGATCGGCAGGCGTATAGAAAGCCAGGTCGCCACTGACAACGATCAATCTGCCGTCGCGCCCTTGTCGCAGAGAGGCCAGCTTCATACTCCGACCTCTATGCTTCGCAGGTCGGCCTGAGCGTATGAGTGTGCCTGGAATTGAGATATCGGCGACACGTCGCCCCCCCCAGAACTAAGTCACCCAAGAGCTTGACGTGAACATGCGTATCACCGTGACATTTCTCGATTCGACAGAGAAAGCGATGATGATGGCCGATGGCGAACTCGTCTGTCAGGCCATAACCACCATGCAGTTGTATACCTGAACTGGAAACCATGAGACCGGCCTGACCGATGATCAGTTTGGCAGCCGAAATAGCCGCCTGACGCACACTTCGGCCCAAATCGAATTTCGATAAGGCGTAATACAGCATGGAGCGCGCGTTATGCGCCTCGACTAGCATGTCCGCCATAGTGTGCTGCAAAACCTGAAACTTGCCGATTGGCTGGCCGAATTGTGTACGCACCTTCAGGTACTCGCTGCACAACTCCAGACAGGCCTCCATCGACCCAACGGCTGCAGCAAGTGCGGCAACCGTGACACGTGCCTGGGCATCCTCGATCAGTAGCGCGGCAATCTCTCCACGCGCGACGATATTGAGTTCGTCCAGTTCGAGGTTGTCCAGGGTAAGGTCTGCTGCGCGGGTACCGTCGATCAAGGAGTACCCCTGAATAGACAGGCCGACGACATCAGCCGGGACCATCGCAATCAGCGACTGCGAGCGGTCGGTTGAAGAGGCTGTCACTAGATACGCCTGCACGCCATCGCCATCCATCACCAACAGCTTCTTGCCATTGAGACGATAGCGTCCATTCACCACTTCGTAAGTTGTGTTCCGCGGCGCAACCGTCTCCATACGTTCACCCGGTTCTAGGTGTGCGAATGCAAGCCGTGCGCCCTGCAATATTACGCTTTCAACCCAATCTGTACGCCCGCTCCATTTTGAATCAGCGAGAAGCCGAGCACACAATACAGCGCTGGAGAGGATCGGAGATGTGCACATTCCACGCCCTAATTCGACCAACAACAGCGCCACGTCGGTCATGGTGCCGCCTAGCCCGCCCTCCTCTTCGGGGATACATAACGCAGGCCACCCAAGCTCAACCATTTGCGACCAGAGCTGACCGTCATCGCCTTCGCCACGGCTGATCCTCTCACGTCGGCGTTCCAGTACACCGAACTGTTTCACCAGGCGTTCAGCACTGGCACGCACCATGGCTTGTTCATCAGTGAGATTGAAGTACATTAGATGACCCTTAGAAATTGAAGGCTGTCTTGCTTAAGATGTTCTTCTGGATTTGCTCGGTTCCGCCGTAGATGGTCGACGCGCGGGCTGTCAGCGCGGCGCTCATTCGACCACGTACATGCCCGGGCCATCGCGAATCGTATTCGCCATCAATCAGGTGCGGGTCAAAGTAACGAATGGAGCGAACACCCAGCATATCGACCTGCAACTGCGTGATCGCCTGTTGCAGGCGTGAACCCGTAACTTTCAGGATCGAGGGCGCGATCATCGGCCCATAGGAACTGTGCTCGTTCCCCAATACGCGCAACACCGACCACTCCAGTGCAGTCACCTGCGCATCAAGTTGCGCCAGGCGCATGCGAAACTCCGGATTTTCAAGTAGCGGCTTGCCGTCCTGGTACTCGATCGCTGCCAGCTCCTTGGCTCGCCTGAGCTCTCGTTTATTGAAGTAGACGAAAGAACTCACTGTCCGCTCATGTTCGAGCAACGCCTTTGCATAGCTCCAGCCGTGGCCCGCCTCGCCCACGAGGTTCTCGACAGGAACCAGCACATCTTCCAGGAATACCTCGCACACATGGGCCTCGCCGCTGATCTGCGGGATACGCCGCACCGTAATGCCGGGGCTCTGCATATCGATCAGCAGGAACGAGATGTTCTGCTGAGGCTTGGCGTGCTGTTCGGATTTCACCAGGAAGAAGCCCCACTGTGCTTCGAAAGCACCGCTGGTCCAGATCTTCTGCCCATTAACGCGATAATGATCACCTTCCAGCACTGCGGTGGTTTTCAAACTGACAAGATCCGAGCCCGAGCCGGGCTCCGAGAATCCTTGGCACCAGATGTATTCGCCCTCGCGGATTGCTGGCAGGAACCTCTCCTTTTGTTGTGGCGAACCGAACTTGTAAATTATCGGGCCGGCCATATGCGTACTGACCCAGTGAAATTCCGGTGCATCCGCATGGTTCAGTTCTTCGGAGAAAATATGCATCTGAAGCGGCGTCCAGCCAGTACCACCATATGCCGGTTCCCAGTGAGGTACCGACCAGCCTTTTTCCGCGAGGATGCCCATCCAGCGAAGCGTATCCTGTGTATCGGACGTCAGTGTCATGATGTTGCGTTGGCGCTCGGCAATATCCGAAGGCAGATGCTCTACCAGGAAGCGACGCACCTCGGCCCGAAACTGCTCATCGGCCACGCTCAATGCCAAATCCATAAATTGCTCCTGTGCGCATGTGCTGCTGATACGTTGAAAATCAAACTTCAATCCTCAAAGGCTTCCGGCACCGCCCTCGTCCGCCGTTGCGCCTTGTGCAAGGTGCTGCTGACGCAGTAGGTCGGCCTGGCTGCGAATGTACTGACGAAGATCCTGAAGTTGATCGGGCTTGAACTCGCCGAACTTCGGCATTCCATTGCTCAGCAACAGTCCTTCTTTGACGACTCCGGCAAAGCCCTCGGCAGATAGCGGGAAGAACGATTTGCGTAGGTCCGGTGCAAACCCTGAGCTGATCACGTTGTAGCCGTGACAGACCGCGCAGTTCGACAGGTAGGTCATTTCTCCGCGCAGGCCGCTTTCCGGTTGCGCAGCGTAGGTTGGATCTTCGGGCAGCGGCACAGGCGCTACAACCGTTTCCGGGAGCACCGCATTACCTCCTATGGCAAAGGTCAGGACACGCCGTTGCATCGCGTGGTAATCACGCGCATACGGTTCTATGGGCTTGCCAATCAACGCAGCACTAGTACCCTGCCCCGTCAGCACTGAGATGTACTGGATATTGCCCGCCCGATAGGTAATAGGGGGCGCGATGATCGGTGCCCCTGCCTGGAAGCTCCAAGCCAACTGACCGGTATCCGCGGCATAAGCGTTGAAGGTGCCGTCCAGACTGCCACTGAATACCAACCCTCCCGCAGTAGCCATCACACCGCCAGCCTGAGGCCCTGGCATAGGCCGTGACCAGGCGGCTTTCTGGTTCTGGATATCCCACGCCAGTAGCTTGGTTGTGCCATCGAGCGGGTCACTGCTTTCCGGATACGACTCGATAGCCGCTGTCTGCCCTGTACCGTTCGGCTGCATGGCTTTCCACGCATCACCCTTTAGTCCGAAGTTCGACCAGACCGAAGATTTTTCCAGAACGGGGATGTAGGCATAACCGGTTTCCGGGCTAAAAGCCATGGGGTTCCAGCTATGGGCGCCGCGTGAGCTGGGCCAGATGGTGAACTCAGTGTTTTCTGGATAGCGTGCCTGAGGATTTTCAACCGGCCGACCAGTTTTGATGTCAATTTTGCTGGCCCAGTTGACCTTGGCAAAAGGCTCTGCCGAAATCAATTGGCCATTGAGGCGATCGATGACATAGAAAAAGCCGTTTTTTGGCGCTGTAGCCAGCACCTTGCGTGGCTTGCCATCCACCATAATCTCGGCGAATGCCATGTCATGGGTGGCCGTATAATCCCAGCTCTCGCCAGGGTTGATCTGATAGTGCCATTTGTATTGGCCGGTATCGCCATCGAGCGCAACGATCGATGCCAGGAATAGGTTGTCGCCCTTGCCTTCGCTACGTGCCTTATGGTTCCAAGGGGTACCATTGCCGGTACCGATGATCAGCGTGTTGGTTTCCGGATCATAGGACATGGCATTCCATACCGTGCCACCGCCCCCCAGCTCCCACCACTTGCCGTGCCAGGTTTTTGCAGCCATGGCCATGGCATCGTTCTCGAAACCGTCAGCCGGATTGCCAGGTACAACGAACCAGCGCCATGCCTGTTCACCCGTTGTAGCGTCGTAGGCGGTCACGTAGCCGCGCGCACGACTCACGTCGGCACCACCGAATCCGATCACGACCTTGCCATTAAACACACGGGGCGCACCGGTGATGTAGTTGAATCCATTGGGATCAATAGTCATCACGCTCCAGACTTGCGAACCAGTCTTGGCGTCGATAGCGATCAGCCGCCCATCCATCGTACCGACATAGATTTTGCCACCCCACCAGGCCAGCCCCCGCGAGCCCCAGGCATAACGCAACTTAGGCCCTGCCGCTTCGGCCACCTTTGGATCGTGGACCCAAAGTTCCTTGCCCGTGGCCGCGTCTACGGCATGAACGACTGCTTGGCCCTGGACGTAATAGAGCACGCCATCGACCGCTATCGGTTCGCTGACACTGTTGCCCGTTGGCAGATCACGATACCAGGCTAGGTTCAACCGTTTTACCGAGCCTGTATTGACATCTTTCAACGGGCTGAAATGCTGCTGGCCGAAGGTGCGCCCGTAGTTTGCCCAATCGGAACCGTTGCTGTCGTCGCGAAGAAGCGCTGTACTTTCCGGTTCCCGATCACACCCGGCAACCCCCGTGACCAGAACCGCTAGTGCCAACAGCCGGAACAATTTACCTGAGAACATGAACGGCAGACCTCGTGGTGGCAAAGGGCGCGCATGCTGGAAATATCAATATGTGCCCTAGTGCAATGCTTGTTGTTTTTGTTCTGTGGTACTCGTGCAGTGTGTCGTTCAGGATGATTGCAAACACTCCTGCCGACCCCAATTGACGCTGGCACGCCTATCCCTCCCGCAGGTGCGATCAGCGCCCACAAAATCAGGTGCCACATCCCTGTGGCGTTGGGGAGCTGCTCAGTACGGCAAGTCCATAAACCGCATGCCGTTTTCATACATGATCGCGCGAGTCTGCTCGGGCGTGAGTTCAGCGCAGGCTTCCTGGGCAAAAACCTGCGGAGTTTCAACACCCTCGGAATGCGGGTAATCAGAACCCATGAGCAGCCAGTTATAGGCACCGGTCTGCTCGATGATGCCTTTGATGTCGTCTTCCGGGTATGCGACCACTGCAATGTTTTCGAGGAAGATCTGGCTGGGACGCTTCTTCAGTTGCCCGGCCGGCCAATGACCGTTTTTCGCAATACCGCGCACCTTGTCCATCTTCACCAGCATGTCAGGCACCCATTCCGCACCATTTTCTGCCGACAGCAACTTGATCTTCGGAAACCGCTCGAAGAAGTTCCAGAAAATAAAGCTGGAAAGTGTTTCAACAACCGGACGCTCACCGTAGGCGATCATCCAGTTGAACGCGGTCTGCTTCATCCGCGACTGTTGCATCCGCTCGCCCCAGACTGCCATGTGATCTTTCATGTACATAGCTTCGCCAACATGGAAGACGACCCGTACTTCAGCGTCGTTGACCAGTTGCCAGAACGCATCATGGTCGGTGTGCGCAGGTGCGCGACCATTGTAGGGCCCCATCGGCATGAGGATGACGCGCGCGCCCTCCTGGATGCACCACTTCACCTGTTCGATGGCCAGATCCAGGTTCTCCAGGGTGACCACTGGCGCGGCGAAAATCCGGTTGTCGTAGTTGAACGTCCAGTGATCACGCATCCAGGCGTTGTAGGCGTTGAGTACTTTGTACGTCTCTTCCACACCTTCAAGATAAGTGAGCGCTGCCAGCATGTGGCCGATGAAAAGAATGCTCGAGCGCACATCCCACTCGTCGAGCTTCTTCACGCGATCCGCCGGATTGATCATGTCGGGGGTCATCTCGACCCGCAGATCGATGTCGGATTTGCCATCTTTGATCGCGCGTAGCCACTCGTGAAGCTTGCCCGGCGTCGGCACCTTGCCATCGCCATAGTGGTCTGCAGTGATCTCGACTTTGCGATCGCCTACGTGTAGCGCATGACGACCGTCCTCCGCCATGCGAAATTCGATCGTGTACTTTTCCTTCAACTCGGCTGGAAGATATTTAACGAACGCGTCCGACGCCTCGAAAAGGTGAGTGTCAGCATCGAAGATCGGGCCGTCATAGACCTGGCGCACAGGTTGGGTTTTCGCATTTCCTAAGGACATGTGTTCACTCCACTCATCAACGTTGTTGTCGGCTCAGTCATTCAAGATGGCCACTGCACGGGTCCACCCGGCTGAAGCCTTCTTGATCTTTATCGGAAAACACACCACCTGGAATCCAGTCGAGGGCAAAGCCTCTAGGTTGTGCAACTTTTCCATGTGGCAATAAGCTCGCTCGCGTCCCGCCTTGTGCCCCTCCCAAACCAGTGAGTAGTCACCCGACTGCTCTACGCGTTCACTGGTGTACTGAAAAGGCACATCCCAACTCCATGCGTCGATCCCGGTGATTCGCACGCCGCGCTCCAATAAATAGAGGGTTGCGTCGCGCCCCATGCCACAACCGACCTTGAGATAGTCATCATGGCCGTAGCGAGACCCGGCCCGGGTATTCACCAGAACAATGTCAAAGGGCGACAGCTGCCAATCGATGCGTGCCAGCTCTTCCTCGACGTCCTGTGCGGTTACCACGTAGCCGTCAGGCAGATGGCGGAAGTCCAGTTTCACGCCGGGCCGATAGCACCAGTCCAGCGGAATTTCGTCGATCGTCGCTGCGGGCTCGCCCCCCTCGACCAAATCGTGATTCATGGTCGGATGAAAATGATAGGGCGCATCCATGTGCGTGCCGTTGTGGGTAGTCAGCTTGATTCTTTCAATCGCCCATGCCGCTTCTTCAGGCAAATTGCCGGGCTCGAGCTCAGGAAAGAAATGCTGCATGCGCCCGATAGTTTGCGAATGATCCATGTAGGTGATTTCCGGGATCGCAAAAGGCGGGTCACTAATGATTTCATTCTCGATGCAAATCGACAGGTCAACGTACCGCCGCATAACGAGTCCTCTGGGGGCTTCTTGGGAGTCGCAATTTCTAAATTGCATGAATCGATACTAAATCAATCAATTGATTGAGTCAACCAACTGCATTAATATCGACTTAAGCCGTAAAGCCCCCTGTAGCCTCGGAAATAACAGTGTTTTGAGCGTATTTGGAGCACTCTGCACACGGCGACGTACATAAACGTTTGAATTGATCTGAATGCCTGCCATCACAAAAAACGCCAGGAGAATCACATGCCGGAAACTACCCCTAACGAGTTGATCAGCGTCAGCAAGCAGGAGAACGGAATCGCTGTCGTAACCATCACCAATCCGCGGCGGAAAAACGCACTTACCTGGCAGATGCATCGCGACCTTGAGCGCGTATGGGACGACCTCGACTCGGATGACCACGTACGCGCAGTGATTTTGACCGGTGCAGGTGAGGCGTTCTGCACGGGCGCGGACTTCAGCGCGCAGGACATAACACAGGATCAGCAGCAACCACCAAATCGCCCACGCACTCGGGGAGCGCGCCGATTGTTTTGGAGCATGCTGGATTTCGAGAAGCCGATCATCGCCAAAGTCCGGGGGCCGGCATATGGGCTCGGCGCGAGCATAGCCGTGGCTGCAGACATCGTGATCGCCGGCGAGGATGCAGTTTTCTGCGACTCCCACGTCAAGGCCGGTATCGCGCCAGGTGATGGCGGTGCGGCGCTCTGGCCTTTGTTGATCGGTTTCAACAGAGCCAAGGAATATTTGATGACGGGCGATACCATTACGGCGCGCAAAGCGGCAGACATGGGATTGATCAACCATTGCGTTGACAATGACAAGCTCGATGACTTCGTCGAGCAAATGGCGCTTCGGTTGTCGCAAGGTGCACCCCTGGCCGTTTCATACGCCAAACTCTCGGTGAATCTGCTACTGAAACAGCTGATCGGTGGCGCTTTTGAAACGTCGTTGGCCTACGATCTGCTGACTCTATATACCGAGGACCATGCCGAGGGCATGCAGGCGTTTCGTGAGAGACGACAGCCCCGGTTTAAGGGCTGTTAAAAAATCGAAGCCCTGTGGCGGATTGACCGCCGCCGCAGGGCAATCAGTAAGCTATTCGATGACTGCCAAAACCGTTCCCACGTCATAGGTTTCGTTAGTCGCAACCCGAATTCTCAATGTGCCAGACGCCGGGCTTTCAACCTCTTGAGTGGATTTGTCACTCTCCAGCGAGAACAAGGGCTCCCCTTGTTTTACCTGCCCACCATCAGCCACCAGCCACTCCGACAGCGTGCCCTCAGTCATTGAAAAGCCAATTTTTGGAAGAATCACTTCAACGGCCATTTTCGTCCTCGCATTATGATTAACGTATTGTTCAACGGCGCTGAAGTGTCCGCGCACGCAGGGTAATCTTGCCGTCGCCAAATGGCGCATCGCGGTTCTTGAGCGCCTCGCGCAGCCCAGTCTCTGTCACATCCTTGCGGAATTGGGTACGCCGCGGGCCGGTAGACAAATGCGCCATCGCATCCTGCTCCACGGCATATCGCTGCGAAATACGCGCCCCCGCCAGTTCCAGCTGACGATTGACGACCCGCTTGTGGGTTGCGAGGATCTCGGCATCTACGGCGGCGATGCGTCGTACCAGTTGTTCGACTTGTTCATCGAGCTCTTCTGCTGGGTAGGACTCCAGCACAAGCCCGAGGCACGCGGCATCAAGACCACTGACGGTATCTCCAGTGAACAGCATGCGCTTGGTCCATTGCGGCCCGCAGTGGTACATCCAGAAGTTGTTCGGAGGCGTACCGTTAGCACGTGCGGCCGGGAATCCGATCCGTGCATCCTCGGCAGCCAGGACGATATCGCATGAGAACGCCAGGTCAGTACCGCCAGCCAAGCAGTTGCCCTTGATGCTGGCAACGACCGGCTTGTGTAGATCGAAAATGATCGACATGTAATCCTGCTGCCGCTCCAGCGCCCAGATGTCATCGTCGAGCCTGCTGGTTCCGCTACGATAGAGATCGGCACCAGGTTGATCGCTCGCCTCCCGACCACCGCCACCATACCCGTCAGATAAGTCGTAACCGGCGCAAAAGTCCTTGCCAGCAGCACTCAGAAGGATGGCATTCACGTCCAGACGGTCATCGGCTTCGAGAAACGCGGAGTGAAGTTCTTTGAGCGTCTTCATACTCAGCGCGTTACGCTTTTCCGGACGATTCAAAGTGATAAACGCAATATGATCCTTGACCTCAAAGGTAATATTGTCGGTTGTTTTGAGCCACTTGCGACTTTCGGACATGTCCTACTCCCTTATTAACCACGCGTGCGTTTCGGCTTACCGCTGATGGAATTCCGGTTTGCGTTTATCCACCATGGACCTGCGCTTCTCAGCAGCATCCTCAGTACTCTGACTCATGAAAATGCCCCGATTTTCCAGCTCGATCGCTGATTCGAGGCTGCTGACATCGGCGTTTTGCCACATCGACTGTTTGGTGATGTCAATGCCGATCGGGCAGTTCAGCATGATCTGCCCGGCGAGCTCCAAAGCCTGGACCTGAAGTATTTCGTCAGGTACAGACCTCAGGATCATGCCGATAGCCGCTGCTTCGTCCGCCATGATCTGCCGGCCCGTGAGCATGATTTCTGCCGCTCGCTGATAGCCGACAAGACGCGGCAGCATGTAGCTGAAACCCAGTTCGTGGCCTGTCCCCATGTTGTGGAAGGCATTGACGAATTTGGAGGATTGCGCAGCGATACACAGATCTGCCGCCAGTGCGATGGAGTAACCCAGGCCCGCCGTCGCACCGTTCACTGCAACGATCACCGGTTGTGGCAACTTGCGCATCAACAACGGCACTGATCCCAACTTGGCCATCACTGCCCGAATGCGCTGGGCCTTGCCCACAGACTCGTCCACCCAGCCCGGCAATCCGCTAGCTCGCGTGTCCAGGCCCGCACAAAAACGCTCTCCAGCACCGGTGATAATGACCACCCGCACAGAAAGATCGAAGCGCACCTCTTCAAGCGTTGCGATGAAGGTTTCGATCATGTCGAACGTAAACGCATTCAACGATTCAGGGCGATTGAGGGTCAGGCGAACTATGCCCTCAGCGGGCCTATCGATCTGTATTGCACTCACCTTGTCGCCTCCCGGACGGCAGCACGCTCTGAACGTATCGAGCATGAATTCTTGTTATGAAGGTCACGCGCCAAAGACTACCGAAACGACGTGGCTTTGGAGCTACCTGAAATAGGTATCCGGAGGGTAGCCAAGCGGATATTTACTGTCAATCGATTGATTGAATCAAATGAATGATGCATTGTTGCAAAGGCCACCTTTATGGCCATACCACCCGCGCTTCCCGGAAGGAAAGATATGAAAGCAGAGTATTCCCGTATCATCGTTGCTGTAGGCGAAGACATCACACGCCCTGGTTTGAAGGACACCCCTGATCGCGCCGCTGAGGCCATGCGATACCTTACCCGGGGTTACAGCCAGACTCTGGAAGAGGTCATCAATGGCGCGCTGTTCCCTTCTGATTGCAGCGAGATGGTTCTGGTCAAGGATGTCGAACTCTATTCGTTGTGCGAGCACCATCTGCTGCCGTTTGTGGGTAAGGCACATATCGCCTACATTCCCACCGGTCGCGTGCTCGGGCTGTCAAAGCTGGCACGGATCGTCGATATGTTCGCTCGCCGTTTTCAGATTCAGGAACAGCTCACCATGCAGATTGCCGAGACTATCGCTGAAGTCACTAACGCCGCCGGCGTAGGCGTGATCATCGAAGCCACGCACATGTGCATGATGATGCGCGGGGTCGAAAAGCAGAACTCCAGCATGAAGACCTCCGCCATGCTGGGAGAATTCAGAACCAACCCCAGCACCCGCTCCGAATTTCTTTCGTTGATTGCTCATTGATGCGGAACGGGTGGGGCAACCTCTTAGAAGGACCTGTCGTACCCACTTCCACGGAACCGGTATTATTTTGAGCGACTAGCTCACCAGTGACCGGCCGCCGTCAACAGCGATGATCTGTCCGGTGATATAAGGCGCATCAGTCACCAGGAATCGTATCGTTCTTGCAATGTCCCTGGGCGTGCCAAGCCGATTGAGGGCGATCTTGCCGAGGATCGTCTGCTTGTTGTCATCGCTAAGCTCCCCTTCGTTTTCAGGCCAGAGGATCGCTCCGGGGGCGACTCCATTAACCCGAACATCGGGTGCCAAATCCTTCGCCAGCGATTGGGTCAGCATGATGTTGCCGGCCTTCGCTGCGCAGTACACCGGGTGTTGCGAAAGGGGGCGATCAGCGTGGACATCGGCGATGTTGATAATGGAGCCCTGGCGCGATCTCAGCTCAGTTGCCAGTGCCTGGCTCAAGAAAAGAGGCGCCTTGAGGTTGGTGCCGATCAGATCATCCCACTCGTGGGCGGTGATACTTCCCACCGGCGTCGGATAGAAACTTGACGCATTGTTTACCAATACGTCGAGCCGCCCCCACCTTGCCTGAGCTTCGCGCGCCAGATGCTCCACCTCCTCCATGTTGCAAAGGTTTGCTCTAAGAACATAGGCTGAATCGTCTCGACGCTGATTCAGCATTGCACACAGTGTCTGGGCTTGATCGATGGAGTGATTGCAGTGCAGTACGACACGGTAACCAGCCTCGTGCAGCTGCTCGGCCACCACTGCACCAATACGCCGCGCAGCACCTGTGATCAGCGCTACGCCAGCCGATACCTGGCAAGAAGATGTCATGAATTAATACCTCTCAATCTGTCAGCTAAGAAAACATAGCTTCGGAAGCGAGACAGTCAGCGACGAAACGCGTGAAACGCGCAGCATCGGCACCATTAATCAGCCGGTGGTCATAACTGAGGGACAGCGGCATCATTAAACGCCAATCAATGGCATCACTGTCAGCAGCTTTGGCAGGCACGAGTCGATTACGAGTCACTCCCAGAATGGCAACATCCGGAGCATTGATTATCGGAGTGAAACTGGTTCCGCCCAGATGACCCAAAGAGCTCAAAGTAATACAGCTGCCAGACATTTCTGCCAGCGACAAACCCTTGGTTTTGGCTTTCTCTGAAATAGCGGCCAGCTCATATGCAAGCTCACTTACACTTTTCTTTTCACAGTCTCGAATCACTGGCACGAGAAGACCTTGGGGCGTATCCACGGCCACCCCTATGTTGTAGTACTTCTTGAAGACAACAGAGGAGAAGTCGCTGGACAGCGAGCTATTGAAAATCGGAAATTCCTGCAGTGCTGTAACCAGGGCTTTTATCAACAAACTGACAGGCGTGATCTTGCTGTTGCCCTCCTTCGCATTCCATGCTTTTCGACGCGACTCCATCTCGGTGATATCGGCGTCATCGTTATGGGTGACATGGGGAATAAGCGCCCAGTTTCGACTCAGGAAGCTCCCAGTCAAGCCTTGAATCCTTGAAAGTTTTTTTTCTTCGACTTCACCGAAAGACGAGAAGTCGACACTGGGCCAGGGTGCCAGCGGGTAAGTGCGATCAGTTGTCATGAAGACCTCGACGCCGGAGGCCAAAGGATTGACCTCGCTCAGGAAGGAATGATGAAATAGTTGCTGGCGGTCTGATACCGCCAGGCATATTGCGTTTAACTACACCCTGCCGGTCACGGGAATCAGCGCACCGGTAATGCCGCTCGCTCGCGGACTTAACAAAAACAGCACCGCTGCCGCGATGTCCTCAGGTTTCACCCACTGGCTGAAATCGGCATCCGGCATGCTGCTACGATTCGCAGGAGTATCGAGAATAGAAGGAAGCAGCGCATTTACGGTAACGGTACTGTCCCCTTTAACCTCTTCGGCCAAACTTTCGGTGAAGCGCATCACCCCGCTCTTGGAGGCAGCATAAGGCCCCATGCCAGCCCCGGCTTTGACAGCTGCTGCCGCACCAATATTGATGATGCGCCCGGCTTCGGATTGGCGAACGAAAGGCAGGAATGCTTTACTCGCGCTGACGGCGGTCTCGACATTCATTCTGAAAAGACGGCCCCAGGTTTCAAAGCTGCCCTGGGCGAGCGTTTCCCAAGAAAAACCACCAGCAATATTAACCAGTGCATCCGGAGCGCCAACTCGTTCGACAACGTCGTGGGCGACACGAGTTGCTGCTTCATAATCCGCTATATCGACGCTTCCCTGCACATACTCACATTCCCCAAACACTGTCGCCAGTGCTTGAGGAGCATGACTTGCGTAATCAAGCGCCACTACGCTGGCACCGCTGCGCTGCAGCGCCTCGACGACAGCACTGCCCATGAATCCGAATGCGCCTGTGACAACCACGATCTTGTTTTTCATTGTCGTTCTCATTTTTGAATCACCAGAGTGGCTGGCGCAGTTCGCTTAAACGGCACCAAGAGGAATCAGCGTGCCATCGCCTTGCGAATTCCCTCGAGTATGTCGGCCTGACGTGGCGCATACGCACTCTCGAGGGGCTGGCTGTAGGGAACCGGAGAGAACGCTCCGCCGAAGCGCAGTACTGGCGACTTCAACTCATGGAAGAGTGCCTCCTGAACAACGGCGGCGATCTCCGCGCCTACACCGAACTGTTTCACCGCCTCGTGGACTACGGCCAGCCGACAGGTTTTTGCTACTGAGTCGAGAACGGTTTCGCGATCCCACGGTTGAATGGTCCGCAGGTTTATCACCTCGACAGAAATGCCTTCAGCACTGAGCGCTTCAGCAACCGCCAGGCATTGAGTGACCATTCGGGAATAGGACACCAAGGTAATGTCTGTGCCTTTGCGCACGACAGCCGCCTTGCCCAGCGGGATTGGTTCAAGCCCACCCAGTACAGGACTCTTGCTCCAGTAGGACGGACCATTCTCGATGAAGATGCAAGGGTCGGGATCATCGATACAGGATCGCAGCAAACCATAGCAATCGGCAGCATCCCATGGCGCCACCACTTTCAAGCCCGGTGTATGTGCGTACCAAGCTTCGAGATAATCACTATGCTGTCCGCCTGAAGCGAATCCGGTGCCTGTCATCATCCGTATGGTGATGGGCACACTCGTTTGCCCCCCGCTCATGAAGCGTAGTTTGGCGGCATGGTTAACGATCATGTCCATTGCCACCGCACTGAAGTTCATCAGCATGATCTCCGCGACCGGTCGATAACCTACCAGTGACGCCCCGATCGCAGCGCCGACAATAGCTTGCTCGGAAATCGGTGTAGAACGTACGCGGTGATCACCGAAGCGGGTGGACAATCCTCGAGTGACGCCACACACGCCGCCTTCTTCCGGGTCAGCCACATCTTCCCCCAGGACCAGGACCTTGGGATCCGCCTCCATCGCGTCCGCCAACGCTTGGTTGAGGGCCTCCAGATTCGTCAGCTGCATTTGGGTTTTATCAGTCATGACGGCACCTCATCTGCGTAAACATCTTTGCGAAGTTCATCGTATTCTGGCCATGGGCTGGCAAGCGCAAACTCAATTGCTTCGGTAATTTGCTGATCGGCCTGAGCCTCGATTTCGGCAAGTTGCGATTCGGTAGCGATGCCTTCATGTAGCAGGTACTGGCGGAAGCGTTTAACAGGGTCGGCCGCGACGGCTGCTTGTTTGACTTCCTTATCCATATACCCGTCGGCGTCACCGAGCACATGCCCCTTGAATCGAAAGGTCATGGCCTCGATCAGTGTCGGGCCTTCTCCAGCGCGTGCGCGCTCGATCGCTTCACGTGCTGCGGCATACATGGCCACTGGATCATTACCATCGACATGGATACCGGGCATATCGTAGGACGCTGCACGGTCTGAAATACGCGCCACCGCCGTGCTCTTGGCATAGGTGGTATGTTCACTGTACTGGTTGTTCTGGCAAAGGAAGACGACTGGCAGTTTCCACAGCGATGCCAGGTTCAGCGACTCGTGAAACGCACCGATGTTCGAAGCACCGTCCCCGAAAGTGGCAACTGTCACCTTGCCATCGCCACTGAGTTGCGAGGCCCACGCCAACCCGTTTGCAATGGGCATTGAAGAACCCACGATACCCGTGGTGATCATGCAGCCAGAGGCCGGGTGGGTGATGTGCATAGGCCCCCCCTTGCCTTTGCTGGTACCCGTGATCCGCCCGGCCACCTCTGCCCAGAGTTCCTTTAATGGAACCCCCTTGGCAATCATGTCGTGTGTACCGCGGTAGATCGTCGACAGGTAATCGCCTTGGCGAAGGTTCACGGCCATGGCGGCTGGGATAATTTCCTGGCCTCGGGGTGAGTAATAAGGCGCTGCGATCTTCCCGGTCATAATGACCTGATGGGAGTGCTGGTCATTTAACATGATCAATGCAGCTATTCGGTACATTTCCAGCAACGTATCAGCTGCCGGCTTTACGACTGTATCCATAGCGAACGACCTCTGGCTGAGGGGTGTCCATCCTCATCACGGAACCGAAATGAAGATGGTGGAAAAGGACAACATGCGGCTGATGTCATTCAGGCGCTGCGTACTCGCTGGAATTCACGGTCGGACTCCTTGTCCCAGACATGACTGCGATTTTCTTCACACCATGCACGTAGTTTGTATTTCTCCACGCGCTGATTAAGATTTCGGGGCAGGCTGTCAGTGATATGGATGAACCGCGGCACCATAAAGCGAGGCATGGTTTCTAGGCAGTACCGGATGAGCTCCGGCGGCTCAATGGTCATTCCGGTCCGCGCAACCACTGACACAGCCACCTCTTCCTCGCTCTGGTCGGCGGCCATGGGGTACGCGGCGATCTCGGCGATGGCCGGGTGCGTACCTGCAAATTGTTCGACTTCGTACGCCGAAATGTTCTCGCCGAGGCGTCTGATGGTGTCTTTGGCACGATCGACGAACCAGAAATATCCATCCTGGTCCAGGTATCCACGATCGCCGGTGTGGAACCAGCCATTGCGATGCGCCTGAAGCGTCTGCTCAGGCAATTTGTAGTACCCCGAACTGCTGTGCCAAGGATAACGGGCACGGATGAGACACTCTCCGGTCATACCTGTGGGAACCGGAATATCGTCTTCATCGACGATCAGCAGTTCGAAGCCAGGAGTAATTGTTCCGGTCGATCCCCGCTTTTCCCGCGGTGCATTCATCGGCAAGCGCGTGGGCACGGAATGGTCGGTCAGGCCATAGGCAATCGAAAGCTGTAAACCGAATCGCTTCTCGAACGCCTCCCAAGTCACAGGATATGGCGCAGCGCTGATAAACCGGAGGGGGTTATCGAGGTCGTCCGGCAGTTCTTCCAAACCCTCGATGAACGAAACCATGGCACCAAGCAGGGTGGTATAGGTGGCGCCGGTCGACCGTACCTGGCTCCAAAACTGGCGGGCCGAGAAACGCGGTGTCAGGCCAATACTGCCGCCAACCGACATCATGGTCCAGACCCCGGAGAACAGGCCTGTCGCATGGGAAAGAGGTGTACAGACGAAGTAGGTATCCTTCTCACTGACCCCATAAGCAGGAACGATTGCCTCATCCCACATGAAGGCACGCGCCTGGGTAAACATTACACCTTTTGACGGCCCGGTCGTTCCGGAGGTGAACATGATGAATGCAAGGTCGTTGAATTTTACTTCAATGGTTACATCAGCCTCTGAAGCATGATCACTATCAGCAAAATCGGCGACCAGGTATTTACCATGATCTTTTAACTGATTGCCGCCGACGACGAGCAAACGTTCTAGAGTGCCCCCCACCTCATCACCGATTGCGACAACTCGCTCGGCAAACTCCGCGCTCGCGATCAATGCCACGGCATCTGAAAAGTTCAGATAATGGGCCAGCATGCCGCCACGGGCACTGGTATTGACGGGGATCGAGACAGCACCCAGTTTTGTCAGTGCGATATGGGAGAAAAGACATTCCAGTTCATTCTCCATCATGACCGCAACGTGCGACCCATGGCCGAGGCCCTGCGAGAGAAACCAGTTCGCGATGCGATTGGTAATTGAATGGACCTGGCTGTAGGTGAAGGTTTGGCCCTCCACCGTTCGCAAAAAAACTTTTTCGCCGCGCTTTTGTGCTTGCCATTTAAGGACCGCGTTGACGGTCAGATCACGGAGTGAGTAGTCGAGCCACTTACTTGCATCGCCTTGCATTTTGTTATTCCTCGTGCACAACCGATATCACACACCACGCTTCAGCCAGCTCTTCGCCGCCAGCGCCGATCCTATTTCCAGATGTAGTCTGCCTCGTCGAACGAAGACAACCATTTCCAGTAATCGACCATCCGCCAAGGCGTTGCCATCGTGACTCGGCCACTCGCGTTCCGATACCAGTTATCTACACCGGGGTGCGACCAGACCATGTTCGAGTGCGCATCATCTACTCGCTGGTTGTAGGCATCGTGCACATCCTGACGACACTCCAACGACTTGCCTTGGCGGTTAACCAGAGAAGCCAAGGCATGCATCGCGTAGGTCACCTGCACTTCGGAATGGAACACTGCGCTGCCGCCGTGAGCCAGTACCGTATTCGGGCCGAACAGTACGAACATGTTGGGGAATTGCGGTACGGTCACACCCAGGTACGCACGCGGGTCATCCTTGCCCCATACATCGCGAATGCTCTTGCCGGCACGCCCCCGGATTTCGATAGGTGCCAGAGATTCATGGGTGCTGAACCCGGTTGCGAAAATTATGATATCCGCAGGGCGCTCGATACCCTCGGACACCAAACCTGTTTTAGTGAGTTTTTCCACTGTGCCGGCAACCAGTTCGACATTGTCACGCCGCAGCGTCGCGTACCAGTGGTTGTCCCGCAGCATCCGTTTCCCATACGGTGGGTAGGTAGGAACTACCTTCTCGACCAGGTCAGGTCGGCCTTCGAGCTGCGACTCGATATGGCCGATCAAACGTTCGCGCATCACGTCGTTCTTGGCATTCAGTGAACGCTCTGGATGTGGCCACTGTGGATCCCGAATGAGCGAGTCATGCATCATGTCTGCCCCTGCCCAGAACAGCTGGAAGCGAAACCAGCGGGCGTAGAACGGAATCAACTCAAGGGCCAGCTTCTTCCCTTCAGGCACTTCGCGGTGATAATTGGGATTAGGCGATACCCACTGCGGGGAGCGCTGGAATATGGTGAGCTGCTCCACTTCCTCGGCAATTGCCGGGCCTGCCTGCATGGCACTGGCACCAGTACCAACCAAAGCCACGCGCCGACCGCGTAGGCTCACCGAGGAGTCCCAGTCAGCGGTGTGCAGCTTAATTCCTTCGTAGTCCTCGATACCATCGAGCTTTGGCCAGGCCGGACGGGTCAGGCCACCAACAGCAAAGAACACCGCATTGGCTTCGCGCTCGCTGACAACACCATCTTTCGTACGCGAACGCACCGTCCAGATACCACGCTCATCGTCGTAGATCGTAGACTCTACTTCTGTCTCGAATCGAATATCTCGCAAAACATCGTATTTTTCAGCGGTACGTTTGAGGTACCCAAAGAGCTCATCGCGCTTGGCGAAATAACGCGACCAGTTGTGGTTCAGCTCGAATGAATACGAATAAAAGTGGTTAGGCGTGTCGACAGCACAGCCTGGATAAACGTTTTCATACCACGTCCCGCCCACTTCGTTGTTCTTCTCCAGAACCTCATAGGCATAACCCGCCTCTTTCAGGCGAATGGCTGCACAGATGCCGGACAATCCAGCTCCGATTACCAGCACCTTGAAATCTGCGGGATCAGCAGCAGGCTGGATCGAGGGGGCCGGGACAAAACCCAGGTCTTGGGAGAGCATGCTGACGTAGTCCGCAGGTACCTCCTCCCCGACAATGGCGCCCATGATCCGCTCAATGAGTGCCGCGCTTGGCACCTTCGCCTGGTCGGCCTTGCCGCTGAGCAAAACGTCCAGCAAAGCGTTGCGGACCTTCTCGTCCAGCGCCTTCGGCACCTCTACCATGAAGTCCCAAGGTCCCTTGATATAGGGTCGGCACTCATCCAGAAATGCTTCATCACCGGTCAGTTGAACCAGAACCGCCAAGAGGACGGCGATGTCACCACCCTGTACGGCCGCTTCGATAGCTTGAGTTGGAGCTTGATCATTTACATTATTTTTGTTCATCAACTGCTCTCGCCGAGATAGTGATTCAATCAATTGATTGAGATTATTGCGAAGTGATGCCCTGCTGTCAAACATCCCTGCAGATTTCGCTTTAGGACCAGCTAGAGCCCAGTGAATACGCGACCTCTAGCCAATTTCAGTAGTGTCAGACTGGGCCTTTTCAGCGAAAAACTGCGTTAGCATCAACGCGATGTGTTGATTTTTATTACGTCCAGTACCGACATTCGCCGCGTTTTTGCAGCCGCTCGTTTACGCTCAGCGCAGGGTCGACAGTATGTTTTCAGATGCTAATGATTCGGAGTATGATCCCCTCCAAAATTCGGAAGTCTATCAATCGATCGAATTGGAAACCGTCAATCGACCGTTTCCAATCGGCGCCCAGAGAACGCGAAAAACATGAAAAAAACGGGTAAGAGCGTTAGGCATACAGATGCACCTGAACTCCTGATTGCTGCTGCTTCCAAGCTCTTTGCAGAACATGGGATTGATGGCGTCTCCACGCGGGAAATCACCATCGAGGCTGACGTCAACTCTGCGTCCATCGGTTACCATTTCGGTACCAAGGAAAATCTGGCCCGCGAGGTATTCAAATCGCTCGCAGGCCCAGTCAACAAGACTCGGCTGGAAGCGCTGACTGCATATGAAACGAGCGTGGGTCCGGATGGTCGCCTCGAAGTTTCTAAAATCATCCGATGCTTTGCCGAACCGGCATTGAGAGCGGCCACTGACCCGAAACATGAAAGTTTTTACCTCGGCCCACTTTTGCTGCTGCTGCGCACGCTGAGTCAGCCTTGGGTGAGCGAAGTTTCTGCCGCTGAGTTCGATATCGTTTTCAAGCGCTTCGTCGCAGCGCTTCGGCGTGCTCTGCCCGACGTGAGCCACGAAGCGATCTGCTGGCGATACGATTTGATGGTTGGCATGGTGCTGGTCGCAACCGGTTATTTTGTCCCTACCAGCCGGACCTCGATACGCATCAAGCAGGTCAGTGACGGCTTGTGTGATCCCACGAACATCGAAAATGTCATCGACCATATCGTCAACTTCGCAATAGGCGGTTTCCAGGCGCCTGAAGGAAAGATCTGACTTCAGCGCATTTATGAACAGGGTGTATAGCACCGCCCCCGGTGACCCGTCTTCCACCCTTCTTAGGTAGAGCCATCTACCCCCCAGATCAATGAAACTCGCACTCAACGTATCCCAGACTGGCCGGGCCTCCCTCCCGACCGCCTGGGTCACGTGTGGCATTGCTGTGTACGGACAAGTCAATTCAATCAAATGATTTAATCAATCTATTGACTGAATGATGTCGATTTCCTATTGTTCTGAGGGATTCGCAATAGTCGCCCGGATCACTCCGGCCTGAGGAGCCCGGGAGCACGGCATTCAAACCAGCGACTGGTCGCAGCGCCGAACCATGCTAAATAAAACGCGTCATCTTGACGTTCTAAAAGGACTCAGCATGAACAAGAACAAAATAGCGTCCTCCACATCCACAACACCCTCACCGGACCAATTGAATTTTGATGTGGTGGTCGTCGGCTCGGGAGGTGCCGGATTCGCTGCTGCCGTGACGGCCGCTAACGCTGGTCTGAGTGTTTTGATGGTGGAAAAGTCCCCTTACCTTGGTGGAACGACCGCGCTTTCGGGCGGATATATGTGGATGCCCCTAAACCGCATCACCATGCCTGACGATGCATATGACTCTCGGGAACAGGTACGGCTCTACCTGAATAGTCTGGCAGGTGACGCGGTACGGCCCGATATGGTTGAAGCATTCCTGGAAAACTCACCCAAGTTGTTCAACTTCCTGGAGACCCGAACTGAAGTACGTTTCCTCTACGGCGCGCACTATGTCGACTATTGCTCGGAATTGCCGGGCGCTGGTAAACACAGCCGTACTATTGGCCCGGTTGTATACGACGGGCGATTGCTGGGTGACGACATTCACCTGCTGCGCCCTCCTCACGAGTGCCTGATCGCATTGGGCAAAGACATGATGGCGGACCTCGAGGATATTCCGCATTTCATGCAGGCAACGCGTTCGGTGAAGTCCGCTCTATATTCGATGTGGCGGATAATGCAGTACGGCCGTGACCGCTTGCTATATGGCAAGGGCATGCGCCTGGCATTCGGGCGGGCACTGATTGCCCGCCTGATCAAATCGGCACGTAAGGAAGGCGTTCAGATGTGGGTGAACACGCCAGCTACGGGCCTGATCAAAAAGGACGGCGCCGTTGTCGGTGTCACCGTCATCCACGATGGCAAAACCGTCACCCTCAACGCGCGCCATGGTGTGGTGCTGGCTTCCGGCGGCTTCGGGCACGATCCAGAGCTGTGTGCCAAGTATCTCCCCTATCCAGGGCAGCATCTGAGCGCTACGGTGCCAAGCAACCAGGGCGACGCGGCACGAATGGGAATGGCTGCAGGTGCAGACTTCCAGCCGGCCGCTTACAACAACTATGCCGGTTGCGTGCTCTCAGTCATGCAACACCCCGATGGTCATGTAACCCAAGGTCTGCATTCACACTCCTTGGGAGCACCTGGCAGCATCGTGGTAAACGCCGAGGGCAAGCGCTATGTAAACGAAGCGTTGTCCTACAACATGTTCATGCGTGCCATGTGCGATGCTGGCGCGGTTCACTCTTATGCAATCGCCGATCACCGCCACGTGATGCGTTTCCGCTTTGGCCAGGTCAAGGATTATCCACCCGGGCTTCCGCGCTTCCTCAACAGGTTCGTGAAAAGCGGGCACCTGATCCGGGCCAACAGCCTGGCCGAGCTGGCGGAGAAAATTGGCGTTCCTGCCGCCAATCTGGAGCAGACCGTCAGCCGTTTCAATGACATGGCCGAAGCCGGCAAGGATCTCGATTTCCATCGAGGGGAGGCCCGTTATGACCTGTTGGCACTGCCACCTTCACAATGGCCAAACCGCGGGCTCGCGCCTATAGATCAACCACCCTATTACGCACACAGACTCGAACCTGGAAACTTGGGTACCTATGCGGGCCTGGTTACCGACGCTGCATCACGTGTGCTGGATAAGGATCGCCAGCCAATCGATGGCCTGTATGCCAGCGGCCTCGACATGCTCAGCGCATTCTCCGGCCACTATCCTGGTGGGGGAGGTTCCGTCGGACCAGCCATGACTTTCGGGTTCATCGCCGCCCGAGACATCATTGCGCGCTCAGATGCTGCCATTGCCCAGCCACCACGTGAACCGCAGGTTCAAGAAGCTTCCTGATGGTTCCTGTCATCTGCGCTTTACGGGTGCGAACGGCATGCACCGCGTGAACAAAACCCGGCGAACGGTCCTGGGGATCGTCGCCACCACCCTACTGTTACCTTTAGCGCGCGCCATGGCAGCGCTAGGAGCTACAGCGAATCGCCCCTTCGAGATGGAGAACATCGTGTCGCACACTCTTCCAGATCCAACGTTCTATGATCGCATGGCGATCCGTGAACTAATCGAAACATACGCAGATCGGCTCAACCATGCTGACTGGGAGGGATATGCTCTCACCCTCGCAGAGGACATCGAATTCCGCGTTTCCGAACCCGATACGCTAGTGATACACGGCCGAGACAACCTGAAAAAACTCGTCAGTGAAGGTTATAGAGGCGGATTCGTGCACCAGATGGCACACAACATTGTGGTCGACCGGGTCACGGGGGATAGAGCGCGAGCGCGGCATACGCTGCATATCGTCAGTACCAGGTTCCGGATCATCGCCCTCTACTACGATGCGTTGGTCCGCACCGCCGAAGGCTGGAAGTTCGCTAAACGTGATGTGCAGATCACATACAAGGAGGAGGGTCCGCTTCCAGGCAAGCAGTACCGGATGTTGCCCGACCTGGAGAATCCTGCCTGGTTTAACAACTTCGACTGATACAACGAAAGCGTGCCGGCGATCGCCAGCACGCTTCGACGATCAGCGCTTTCAGATCTCTACGTACACCGTCTTGCTATGCATGTAGGTTTCGAGCCCTTTCCAGCCATACTCCTGCCCCCAACCCGACTGCTTGAGTCCGCCGAACGAAATACCTGGATCGAAAATATTCTGGCAATTGACCCAAACCGTACCGGCCTCAAGTCTTTTGGCCAAGCGGTGTCCGCGACTGATATCGTTCGTCCACACAGCTGCAGCAAGCCCGTAGACGGAAGCATTGGCCTCCTTGACCACCTCAGCCTCATCATCGAATGGAACGACACAAACAACCGGCCCAAAAATTTCTTCGCGATAAATCCGCATCGAGGTGTCGACGTCAGTGATGATCGTGGGCTCATAGAAGTAGCCCGCCCGATCAGCACGCTTGCCCCCACAGATAATATTGGCGCCTTCGCGTCGACCTTCTTCCACCATGCCAGACACGCGATTGAGATGGCGGTTGCTGATCAGCGGCCCGATTTGCGCATCCACGTCGTTCCTGCCTCCGAGGCGCAGGTTTGTGGCGATTTCGACCAGCCCTGCGAGCACCTGCTCATAGACCTCCCGCTCGACGTAGATCCGCGAACCCGACGTACAACCCTGGCCGGCGTTAGCGAAAATCCCCATAGCCGCAGTCGGGATAGCCTTACTCAGATCGGCGTCCTTGAAAATGAGTACCGGGGATTTGCCACCGAGTTCCAGGGTCACGCGTTTGAGGTTCCCCGTCGCAGCCCGGGCAATTAGTTTGCCAGTCTCCGTCGAGCCAGTGAACGACACCTTGTCGATGTCTTCATGAGCAGAAATCGCAGCGCCCACCGTGGGACCACGACCAACAACCATGTTGACGACTCCCTCAGGCATACCGACGTCCTTGAACACGTCCAGCAGCATCAATGCTGAAAGAGGAGTATCTTCTGCCGGCTTCAGGATGCAACTGCAGCCGGCCGCCAGTGCCGGTGCAAGCTTCGCCATCGTGCTCATCAGGGGGCCGTTCCAGGGTACAATCAAGCCAACAACACCCACCGGTTCATACAACGAATACGCATGATGCTCGGTAGGGCCGCCCCCGAGAATTCCTGCATCCTGACGCAACTGAGCGACATCGGAGCGGATCTTGGTGCACCAGCCGCTGTAATACCGAAACATTTCGATGCCCATGTATGCCAGTGCCTTGGCCATACCCCGAGACATGCCATTATTTCGCGCTTCGCATTCGGCGAACTGATCGATACGTTCCTCGACCAGATCGGCCACTTTCCACATCAGCTTGGCGCGCGCAGAGCCCGACATGTTGCGCCAAACCCCGGCGTCGAAGCTCTCTCGGGCACGTTTTACAGCAGCATCAACAGCTGCCGCGCCACCATCTTTCAAAGTGCAAATCAGTTCACCGGTCGCAGGATCGACGACCGGGATGTCATCAGCCAGGTGGTCAACTGGCAGGTCATTCAATACCGTCATATTTCGTCCTCACTACAACTGTTCGTGGCTATTGGATGAATGACACATTTCAGGTCCGCTTGTTAGCGTTCTTCATGCCGTCCAACCCCATCAACACTGCGTATTCCCCTTCCCCCGATGCTAGGTTCCGCCCCAGTGCGTTGCCATGACCGATTGTGTGAATATCGAAAACTGTCTGGATCGCAGAATATTGCCCCTGAATATCCAGAGTCTGATTCACGGCTCGCTTGGCCATTGCCAGACCGAAAGGTTCCATCTGTGCAATCTCGGCTGCGACCTTCATGGTTTCCTCAACCAAGCTCTCCAGCGGATAGACGTGGTTGACCATGCCAAGGCGGAACGCATCCTGGGCATTCACAGGTTTGGCCCTGAACAACATTTCCTTCGCTTTGCGTGGTCCCAGCTCCCAGGTATGGCCGTGATACTCCACACCGCCAATGCCCATGAGCACGACTGGGTCACTGAACTCGGCATTCTCCGCAGCCATAATCAGGTCGCAAGGCCAGCACAGCATCAGTCCTGCAGCGATGCACTTGCCCTGCACTGCTGCAATGCTCGGTTTCGGGATATCCCGCCACTTGCGACTCAAGCCAACGAAGTATTGCCGTTCATAAGAGTAGAGACCGGAGATACCATCACGTGCCCAGTTGAGTTCGCAATGTCCATCAATGGTTGTCAGGTCATGGCCAGTGGAGAAATGCGGCCCCATCGCCTTAAGCACGATGACCCGTACCTGTGGATCCAGCGCCGCCCGATCCCAGGCTGCGTCCAGTTGCTGGAGAAACAAACGGTTCTGAGCGTTGCGCTGTTCGGGTCGATTCAGGGTGATGACCGCCACCCCCCCATCTACCGCGTAATCAATGAATTCCGGAGCTGTCATCATCATGTCCTTTTCTTGTAATCAATCGTTGAACAATGGTTATCAGCGGGAACGGGGCAAGCCGAGCGCCCTTTCGGCGGTAACACTAAGGTGTACCTGTGTCGACCCACCATAGATGCAGGCCGCCAGTGAAGAGCGCCAACCCTCCTCCACATAGCCAAGGTTTGCGGTGTTGCTGATCAGACTGTAGGGCGCTGACAATGCCAAAAGCGCCTGCGCATCGTTTTTCCAACTCTCGGTCGTAAAAGCCTTGAGCATGGACGCATGGTGTCGTTGCACCAAATGCCGTTCCTCGTTATGAACCATGCGCAGGAATAAAACCTCCGCCACTTTGTGATGCACTGCCGCGGTGGCCAGGCGACTTTTTGCCAGCGGACAGTCGAACACAACGCCCTCACCCCAGACCGTTTCCCTCGCCCAATCGGCTACCTGCCGAATTAGATGAGCAAACTCAAAACCGTAAGGCGAACCGTCCTGCTCAAGGCTTAGCATGTAGCCGAGTGCTGAAGAGCCGGAGTTGACCTCGCCCAGACGGTAGTCGTCGGGAATCTCGACGTCGGTGTAGTAGGTGATGTTGGTACGATCGGCAGAGATTGTGTCGACGCGGTGGACCTCTACTCCTGGGTGATCGAGTGGAACCAAGAACAATGTCTTGCCCACATGCTTGGCTGCCTGGGGGTCGGTATTGGTCAGCAACATTACATACTTGCCGATGTTGGCCCCACTGGTGAACATCTTCTGGCCATTGATCACCCAGTTCTGCCCCTTGCGCACAGCCCGGGTCTTGGCCGCAAACACATCCGAGCCACAATGTGGCTCGGTCAACCCCAGGCAGCACACCGCTTCGCCGCGGACAATCTCCGGAAGCACTTTGGCCTTGAGTGATTCGGAGCCAAACTTGAGTATCATCTCACCGATGATCCGGGAGGTAGATTGGGGGAAGATCGTCCAGCGATTTTCATAGAACGCCTGGGTTAACGCATAGCGTTCTGCCGGCGTTGCCTCAAGTCCACCGTAAGCCTTCGGCCAATGAGGAAACAGGAGGTTTTCCGCCGCCAGTTTTTTGTACATGCGCGGCATATAGCCGTCCCACGAATGATGGCGGAAGGGCCTGCTTTCTTCTGTCAGATGTTCTCGGAAGAAGGCATTGACCCGCTCGGTCATTGCGTGCGCTGCCGGGCCAAGGTCGAAATCCAGATTTGTGTTACCCGCCGACGGCAAGGTGCATTGTTTGTCGCCCCAGAGCCGATCGGCCACGGACAGAAGAACTTGCTGAGCATCGCCCAGAACATTACCCAAAGCGATCCCGCGACGTACGAACAGCTGGATGTCATGCTCTTCAGACACCCCATAACCGCCAAATATATGCAGGCACCTGGGGAGACCATCCTGGCTGACTTGCGTGGCCCACCAGTAAGCCATTGAAATCTGTGCGGCAGCGTCCTGTCGTTGCGCCTGAATAGACCACAGTGCATAGTCGATCAAGAGCTGGCCGCCCTCAAGGCCAATACGGCTCTCCGCCAAGGGATGGGACAACCCCTGGAAGCTGCCGATCTTCACGCCAAATGCAGTGCGTTCATTGCCATACTCGGCAGCAAACTCCTGCGCCCGTTCGCAGATACCCAGCAGCATCGCAGCCGTGAGCAACTGCCATTCTTCACGAGCGACGTCGAATAACCGAACCGCAGAACGCCCATGCATTAGCTCAATGTTTTCGAAGTCCCCGCTTGCGAAGTTACCTAGCGGCAATGATCCCAAGTTGGGACGATGGGTAATTTTTTTCTCTCCCACCACGGCCAACTTGAGCGTATCGCCGTCCAGGTGGATGATTGCATCAGCTATGGCGGCACTACTGACGATCTGCTCGGATCCTTGCTGCCATGCCAAGGTAACGATGGCGCTTCCTGCACCAATTCTTTCCAGCCACGATTGTGCGGCAGTGTTATCAATCAGAGAGAGAAGGCGCGCCGCCACTGCCACGTCAGCAATCGGTGCGCTAGCGATTTGCCGGCCGGCAGCGGCAGACACCAGGGTCATCTCCCGCAGACTGCCGCCAATGCCTCCGTACTGCTCATCCACCCGAAGCAAAGGAAGTCCCAGCTCCACCAGTGAACGCCACAGGTTTGGATCGAAGCCGAGGGGCTCGCACATCCGTACCCGATCTGAAGTGGACTCTTTGGTGAAAAGCCGCGTGACCGTGTCGAGCAACATGCTCTGGTCTTCGGACAACAATAAATTCATTCTAACCCCGACATGTTGAGACCCGGCTACAGACGGCTACACCGTTACCACGTGAAGCCACCTGACCCAGCTTTTCAGACACCAGTTCTTCAGCCTGCGCGTGCAAGCAGAGACCTGAGGTTGCTACTCATGATCCTTTCGCGATCCGCTGGCGGCAGAAAGGCGAATTCATGGATGTAGTCGGTGGGCTCAGCCATACCTTCCGGGTGAGGCCAATCACTGCCGAACAGAATGTGGTCAGCGCCGATCAGCTCCACGAGTTTCTCGATATTGTCCTCGTAGAAAGGTGCGACGTAGATGTGCTCTCTGAAGGTTTCGATCGGATCCTTCTTGAACAGATGCGGCATCTTTCCGTACGTCGCCTTGAAGCGCTGCAACAGGTACTCGACCCAGAACGAACCATTTTCCAAAGCTGCAATCTTGATGCTTGGGAAGCGGTCGAACAGTCCGTGGCAGATCAGCGAGGACAAGGTATCGGAAATCGGCCGACCCATAGGATCGATCATTTCCAGGAAAGGGTCGCGCTCGAACGGTCGGAATTCCCCTTTGCCACCTGCGGTCCACCAGTCATATACCCGGGTGTAGCCGGAGTCAGAAACATGATGGGTGACCAGCACCTTGGATTCTTCAACACGCGCCCAGAATGGATCGAACTCAGGAAAGGCAATAGATCGCGTACCCGCAATGCCCGCTGCTGGCGCCGGACGGACAAGAATCGCCTTGGCACCCGCTTTGAGCACGAAGTCGAGTTCTTTACAGGCACCATCCACATCGGACAGGTTAATCGCTGCTACCGGGTACTGCCGGCCGTTACCGAAACCGTACTCATCCTGCACCCAGCAGTTGAGTGAATGCATGAGCGCCTGCATGGTTTCAGGCTTATGCGTCAGCCGCTCTTCGATGATCGAGGCCAGCGTCGGGAAGACCAGGGCTGCATGAATACCATGCTTATCCATTGTCTTCAGGTGCGCTGCACCATTGTGGAATTCCGGCTGAGATGCCAGCGGAGTGCCAGTCATTTCACGCATCGACAAGCCTTCGACGTTTTGCCCCCTGTAGTATTTTTCATGCACACCGGGCGCCGCAACGTAATCGAAGGTCGGGTTAGGAATGTAGTTGGAGATCACACCGTCCAGCGCCATTTTGGTACGGCCGTTGACCTCGACGTACTGGAAGTCATGCGCATACTTCTTTGGCAGATGGCGCAGGAAAGCCTCTGGCGGCTCGTAAAAATGCTGGTCCGCATCGTAAACGGGGAAATCAAACGTGTTCATGTAGAGCTCCAGTTTATTTGAATTGTAAGTATCGGCCAGGCGCTTCCCGTTCAGTCATTGATGCGGGTAATGCGCCTGGTGATCATGGATCCAGCAGCCTTTGCATACCGCCTAAAAACGAGCATATCGCAAGCATTAATAAAATTGAAAACTTTTCGATTATTTTTTAACGACGACTTTAGTCCGGGCTTTTAACTCAAAATAGTGGCGTCGAGGCACGGCTAGAGATAGTCGTTAACCCAGATAGTCAGCAGGATCTACGACCTACGCTTGGAAGATAGGGAACATGCGTACACCAGCCCGGTGCGGGAGAATAGGTGAGTCACGAGACGATTGACGGGCACGATGACGCCCGCTCACTAGAAACCGCCGAGACGTACATGTATCAAGGGAATACGCTGACCTTAACAGTCATCCGCATGATGCTGAGCGGAACACATACACCGTTTTGATAAACACACCGCTCGCTGATGACGGCTTTTGAACGTGCCAGGTCATGGCACGCGGTGATAAGGAGGATGACTACTGTAACAACGACAATCATCAGTCCATGGTCCGACGGGCGAACTTTCATGATGGCGCTCCAGCAAGAGATATTATTATTTTTGGCACTCAATCAGCAGAAAATTGAAAAGCTTTCGATTATTTAAGCAGAGCTCTACTGCACTGTCTAGAGGGCTCCGCTGAATCTGAAAAAATAATGGCACCGCCTGTCGAGCCTTGCACCACCCTCCCCCCATTTACTACCCGCCTGCTACCCCCATGGGGGGAAGACCCACCGAGCACAAGTCCGTGACGATGAACATCATTAGCCAACCACTGGTCGATGGTGTCTTCATGAAAAAGCCCGCGCTCCTCCGATACTTCGCCCGGAACCATATCGTCGCGGCCACATGTGTGGCGCAACTATGAATGCCTCTTATCTGTCCCCATTGCGTTGGCCTGCTGAACCACAAGTCCAGCTTGGCCCGTGGGGCTGTGCGTCCGGATTAGACGAAGACGCAACAGCGTTCCGTGCAAGCCTGCGCCAGTTTTCAAACACGGTAATGCGCCCAATCGGACGCGTCCTCGATCGGATGGATGCCAATCAGGTAGTCGCAGAAAACTCTCCGCTGTACACGTTTTTCAGCGAATACGACAAGCTGGGAGTAAACCTGGAGACGTTGTTATCACTCAGCGATGCGCAGCGCGCGGTGATGCTGCCATTGCTGTTCGAAGAGCTGGGCTGGGGTGATGCCGGGTTGGCCATCGCTGCTGCCGCGCGAATGCTGCCGCTCTACATGGCCGCCAAGCTCGGAAATTTTTTTGTTCTGAAAACGTACGCCGAACAGTTGATTGGTTGCTGGGCCATCACCGAGCCCGACCATGGAACTGACGCACTTGATGTCAGCCAGCAGCTGTTCGATCTCCGCGGCCGGTACGGTCGACCGAATTGCATAGCCCGAATCGATGATAGCCACATCACCATCAACGGACAGAAATCCGCGTGGGTATCGAATGGCTGCATCGCTGATCTCTGCGTACTGTTTTGCGCCGTTGAAACGGCCAACGGTCATGATCCACAGTGTGGCATCTGCGTCGTCGTGCCCACCAACTTGCCAGGCGTCACCCGAGGCAAGCCGCTGGAGAAGCTTGGTCAGCGGGCGTTACCGCAGGGTGAACTGTATTTCGACAACGTCCGGGTCAGCCTCGATCACTTACTCGCAGGTCCGGATGACTATAAGCGTGCAGTACATGCAATCCACACCGATGCCAATCTTTTGATGGCGGCCACTTTCAGTGGTGTTGCTCGGGCGGCCTATGACCATGCACTCGTCTACGCCCACGAATGCAAACAAGGCGGGCTGCCCATCATCCGCCATCAAGATGTGGCGCGGCGCTTGTTCCACATGTTGCGCAGGGTCGAAGCCGCCCAGGCCCTGACTCAGCGTGTGGCGCGCTTCAATAACAGCCAACCGATACCTGCTCTTCAGGCTGCGATGCTTGCGAAGGTAACTGCCACTGAACATGCCCTGGACGTGGCAACCGAGGCAGTTCAGATGTTTGGCGGCAACGGCCTAACCCGGGACTACCCGGTGGAAAAGATCTTCCGCGACGCCCGTGCCTCCCTGATTGAAGACGGCTGCAACCAGACGCTTTCGATCAAGGGTGGCTACCAATTAATCAACCCGGAGTGGCTTTGATGAGCAGGAATGAAAACCCTGAACTTGAACAGCAATTGATCCGCAATGGCCGACAGAACGCTTACGTCATTGGCGTAGGCATGACCCGTTTCGGCAAGCATCTAGGTCGTAGCCTGAATAGCCTGGCACAGGAAGCCATCAGGCAGGCGCTGGACGATGCCGGCATTGAGGCTAGCCAGCTCAACGCCGCTTGGATGGGTACCGGCGCTGCACCGGTCATCACAGGCCAGGTGTGCATAGCCGGTGAGGCCGTATTGCGTGGAATGGGCGTCGGCCGCATTCCTGTGATCAATGTCGAGAACGCCTGCGCGACCTCTTCCACTGCCTTCCAGCAAGCCTGCACCATGGTGACCCATGGACTCTACGATGTGGTCCTGGCAGCCGGTTTCGAAAAGCTATATCACGACGACAAATCGCGGACCTTCTCGGTCTTCGACGGTTGTGTCGATATCGAAGAGCAGGACGCGGTGCTCAATTTCCTGCGCGCAGGTATCAATCGCTCTGGTGCCCAAGTCGACTTAGCGCTAGCGGGCAAAGACCGATCACTGTTCATGGACATCTACGCCACCTGGGCCCGGGACTATCTGGCCATGGCCGGCGGCGATGCTCGACACCTGGCAATGGTGACGGCGAAGAACTCTCGTCACGGGTCGCTAAACCCGCGCGCGCAGTTTCAGGACGTGCTCACGGTCGAGCAGATCCTTGCTGCCCGCAAGATCGCCGACCCGCTGACCTTGCCCATGTGCTCCCCGATCGGTGATGGCGCAGCAGCAGCTGTCATTGTTTCGGAGAGCGCGCTTAGGCGCTTGGGCGCACGCGCCCCCATCCGTGTCGCCGCTTCGTTAATTGTCAGCGGCTTTGATGCCGGGCCAGACGAATCGCCCGACGTGGCGCGATGGGCTGCCGAACTTGCCTATCAGGCTGCGGGAGTAGGCCCGCGCGACCTGAGCCTGGTCGAACTGCATGATGCCTCCGCCGCTTCCGAACTGATGTATTACGAAAGCCTGGGGTTGTGTGGCCGCGGCGAAGGCATCGCTCTGCTCGAGAGTGGCGCGACCGAGCTGGGTGGACGTATTCCGGTGAGCGTGTCCGGCGGCCTCAACCGCAAGGGGCACCCGATTGGTGCTACCGGCCTTGGGCAGATCTTCGAACTGGTCGAGCAGTTACGTGGCAATTGCGGAGCACGGCAAGTCGAAGGGGCTGGCGTCGGGCTGGCCGAAAACGGTGGCGGATTCATCGGCGCAGACGCGGCGGTGATGAGCATGACTATCTTGGCCCGCTAGGAGGCACCATGCAGGATATCGCTACACTCACGCTGGCCAACGCCATTCGCCAGAAAGTCGAAGAAACACCAGATCTGGATGTACTGACATTCGTGCACGTCGGTGCGGACCAGCAACTGCAGGATTGCACCCGCTCCTACCGTCAACTTTGGGAGAACGGTCAACGCATTGCAGCCGGTCTGGATGACGAAGGCATGGCCCAGAGCGATGCATTCGCGCTGATCATGTTCAACCATCCTGAATTCGTCGAAGCCATGGTTGGTTCGTCGATTGCCGGTACGCTGTTCGTTCCCATTGATGCCCGTACCAGCGACAGCCGCTTGCTCTATCTACTGTCATTCTCTGCATGCCGAGGCGCGATTATCGCCGACCACGCGTTGTCTGCGGTGCTCGAACTGCTGGATCAACTACCTGAATTGCAATGGTTATGGGTGCTCGACACCCAGCGGACGAAGGGTAATTTGCCCCGACATTCGCGGGTAAGAATACGCGCGCTGATGGATGTGCTGGATGACCACATCCCCAACATTGCAGTGCGAGCCAATGACCTCCAGCAACCCATGCAACTGATGTTCACCTCTGGTACCACCGGCAATCCGAAAGCGATCCTGGCACCATATGCACGTTTTGCTTCCATCGCCAATTTGGGACAGCAGGTCGGTCTGTTACCTGGCGATCGTCCATACACAGGCCTGAGCCTCACCCATGCCAATGCTCAATGCATCACCTTGGGCAATGCACTGTATCTCGGACTGCGTGCTGTCATCAGCCGACAGTTCACCAAATCCCGTTTGTGGGAGATTGTGCGACGTTACCAGTGCACAATGTTTAACCTTCTCGGCGGTATGACCACGGCGATTTATTCCGACCCGCTCCGTGCAGATGACTGGCACAACTCGGTCCGTTATGTGTTCAGCGCCGGGATGCCCGCAACCATATGGGATGATTTTGCTGCCCGCTTCGGTGTAGAAATTTTCGAGTTCTATGGCACCGCTGAAGGTGGTCTGACCCTCAATCCTCCAGGTCAAGGTCCGGCTGGCTCCATTGGCAAGCCACCCGCTCACCTGCAATGCACGATTCTCGATGAGCACGGTAATGAGGTTGCCAGCGGCGAACGCGGAGAGATCTGTTTCCGTTCGATCACGGGCGAGCCACACCCGGCCGTCGCTTACCTGAATAACCCCGAAGCATCAGCAGCCAAGACAAGAGGCGGTTGGTTCCATTCCGGCGACATTGGTCACAAGGATGAGCAAGACTGGGTCTTCTTCGACTACCGCGATGGCAGTGGCATTCGGCGTAATGGTGAATTCATCGACCCGGCGGAGATCGAGAAGGTAATCGCGCAGGTAGACGCGGTGGCCGATGTCTTCGTCTATGGGTATGCGCCCCCCCTCTGTGCCCCCGGTGAGAAAGAGATCATCGCCGCGGTGGTCGAAGCGCCGGGCCACTCACTGGACATCCGTCAGTTACAAGCACATTGCGCCCACCACCTGTCGCGCAACTCGCTGCCCTTTCACATTCAACGCGTTGATGAGATCCCCAAAACCGCGTCGGAAAAACCGCTTGAACGTGAATTACTTGCTCGCCTCGCAGGCGAGCTGTTGAACCGCTCCACCCTACAACAAGCATGAAACCGGAGAAGAGCAAATGTCGGATATTAAAGTTGTGGTCTATGGCGCCAGTGGCTACACCGGTAAACTGATTTCCCGTCACCTCGCAGCACGGGACATCCCCTTCATCGCTGCCGGGCGAAGTGCCAGCAAGATTCGTGATCAACTCGGCGCAATGCCCGAACTCGCCGGTGCACGCTACGAGGTTGCCGAGGTCGCGAACGAAAAAGAAGCGCTGGGCCGCTTCCTCGAAGGCAAGGATGTGATCTACAACACCGTAGGCCCTTTTATGCAATTGGCCGAACCGGTCGTTCAGGCCGCACTCGACTCCGGCTGCCACTACCTGGACAGTACCGGTGAACAGGACTGGATGCTGTTCCTGCGCGAACATTATGCCAGTGCATTCGCAGAGCGCGGCCTGGTGTTGATACCGGCGCTGGCTTTCATGTGGACCTCGGGTCACCTTGCTGCGGAAGTCTGCCTTGAGACCCCAGGTATCGACACACTGGATCTGGTCTACGTCACTCGCGGTTCTTTGCCCTCCGTCAGTTCCACCCTTTCGTTCCTGCGCATGTGTTGCCAGCCGCAATACCAGCTGGTGCAAAACGAACTGGTGACCTGGGAGCCGGCGACGGCTTATCAGGCAGTCGCTCCGACCTTCCACCAGGTTCTCGACTGCCTGCCCTGGAGTGGCGGCGGAGAACCGATCTGGTACGCCGACGATGCTCGCGTACGCAACTGCAGCATGCTGGTGAACTTCGGTAATCCGCAGGTCATGAGCAGCGTGTTGGGATTGGCACGAGAGTTCAATGAGGTACACAAATTCAAGTCCCCTGAAGAGCAGGAGCGTGTGACCAACGACTGGGGCCATCAGTGGACGCCGAGCGAGCCGCCACGCGAGAATCCGGATATCTGTCGCGCCGTTATTTCCTGCCATGGCAGTGGACCGACCACTCAGTCGACAGTCATCCTGCAGGGCAACTGTGGATACGAGCAGGCCGGTTCGGTCGCTGTCGCCGGCATCGAGAGCATTCTGGCCGGCAAAGTAACGGCTTCAGGCTTTGTCAGTCCGGCAAAAGCATTCGGCGCGCGATATCTATTGGCCGCGATAGAGCGAGATGGGTTGGCTACTGTTATCGTACGTAATTGAGCAAGTGAAACGGCTAAAGGCGTCGGTCACAGACCGACGCCTTTTACCAGGATCCCGAATAGCAATGACATGCCTTCAGGCGACGGATTTCTTGCATACGAGTTTTTCACGACGCGCGATATCAATGACATGCACTCGGTCAGTGGCACCAAGCTTGATGAACAGCTTTTTCAGGTACCACTTGACGGTTTCCGCCGAGACATTCAACGCCAGTGCTATGCGCTTGTTCGGCATTCCCTGGACCAGCAGCGAAAGGATGTCGTGCTCTCTGGAACTCAGATTGTAATCCTGAGCATGATTCTGTAGCGGTCCATGAGACGGCAATTGACCAAAGCCTTCAAGCACCTGCCGCAAGTACGTTTTGAGATGCGCAGCGGCCGGATGTTCTATCAACTGCAACAGCATCGTCTGTAGTTCCGGCCCTTCATCACAGAGCGACCGCACCATTTGGCATCTGTCGGTGAGTTCCAGCAGCGACACGAGACTTGCGAACCATACGTCGTCACCCAATTGATGAAACGCCATGCATCCAAGCAACCTGACCTTGACGAAATAGTCCAGACGCTCAGCGCTTTTCAATGACGCCAAGCGCTGCAGACTTGCCAGCGCCAGTTGCCCGTTGGTCTCCCTCAACGCACAACGTGCGCGCGATAGAATGACCATCACTGGAGTATCGAACGCGCTACCCAGGCTTTCTGGGGACAGCTCTATTTCATCGTCGGGAGCAAGTTGTTCCAGTTGCACCATGAGACGTCTGGCCGCCGACAGATCATCGGCTAACAAAAGCAAACGTATACGTTCAGCCAGAGCGCCGGCGATCGGCCTATCCAGCCCGACTCCTTGGCCAAAAACGCGCAGTCTCTCGAGCAGTTCATGAGCGCCATCGTCGTCGCCTTGCAGATGCTGCAGGCGTGCTGCTGCTACAAGGAACCGAATGTAGCTTTCGAAGAATACCCGCTCGTTCATCATTTCGAGACGCCCACTCAGGACCGACTTGAGTGTCTCCAGTTGGTTGCTTTCGTACAATGTCTCGGCCAGAAATCCTGCCACCACACATGCCGGCGCCGAGTACCTGCCAACATTCTCATCCAGGCGCTGCTGCGCCTCACAAAGACCGCTGGTAGCTTTGCCTAGCTGGCCTTTAAGAAAGTGTATCCAGCCAATGATGGCCTGCCGGTAACCGTAAGTAAGTCCCCGTGTCGCGCCGGGTGGCGGTTCGGGATGATTGACGAGGATATTAAGCACGTCTTCGAACCGCGATACGGTAGCCAACGCATAAATCATCGAATTGCAGGCCACTGCGTTGTAGTACAAATCACCTTGCAACGGCCACTGCTCAAGCAACTTCAAGGTGGAAAGGCTGTCGCCGTTCAGCGCATCGAAGGTACGTTTGCAAACCTCATATTCGAAAGGGCTGATTCCCCCCTCAATGCCCTGCGCCCGCTGCAACTCGAGTAGCTCTTGCCGAGCGCTCTGCAAATGCAAACCGCCCAGAACAAGTGCCCAGAAACGGGCTACACGTAACCGCCAGCGACGTGCCAGGACGTGCTCCGGTATCTTTTCGGTCCAGGCCAGAATTGTGTTCAGCTCCCCTTTGACCAACACGCTCATCACGCAACGATCGATGAGGTCATAGGCTCGCTCCTCACCTTCGGAGGCCAGCGCATGCTGTACTGCTTCGACCAGCAAGCCGTGACGCTCGAACCAGAGGCTCGCGCGATAATGGAAGGATGGCAAGTCAATCGCGTTGAGTTCACTTCTGCACTCTTGCAGGAACGCTGAAAGGCTTGATCGCGTTTCAGAATCGCCGCCATCCAGCCAGCGCTGCGCCCGCTCGTGAAGTCCGCCAAGGCTGGACACGACGCGCTTGGCCAAGCGCTCGCGCAGGTGCCCGGTAAATAGCGTGTGGAAGCGATACCACTGGTCATCATGGTCAAGCGGTACCAGCAGTAGACCATCCGCTGCAAGTTCTTCCAGGATGGCCCGAGCTCCCGGCACACCGAGCACTTCTTCACACAATTCGACATTGAAGCGATCAAGTACGGCTAGCCGTAAGAGCAGGTCATGGGTATCAGGCGGCAGGTTACTCAAGGTGTCGGCCAGGATGGTTTCGGCCAACGGGTACAAACCGTGCTTCCAGTCGGTCAGCGCAGGTGCCCTCAGCGCATTTGACATCGCCAGCATCTGAATGCCTGCAATCCAGCCCTCGGTCGCATCGAACAATGCGCGACAAGACTCCACATTGGGAGGGTTATTCATACGCTGAAGCAAGAATTCCTGGGTTTCGCTCTCGGAAAACCGCAGACTTCGCGCGTTCAGTTCGCTTTCCCGATTCCGGTGTCTCGGCTCGGCGAAACACGCTGGTAATTCAACTCGCGACGCAACGACGAGGTGAAAATTGGCGGGCGAATATTTAATCACGCGGCCTAGCAGTTCGTGTATGCGCGAGTTGCTGATGCAGTGATAGTCATCCAGTACCAGATACAACTCGTGCTCAAAATCTGCCAAGGCATTGACCAGAGCAGTCAAGAAATTATCCAGCGTTTCCGGTCGGCCATGTTCGTATGCATCCAACAATTGCTGGCGTGCTGGGCAATTGGCCTGATGCATCGCTTCTGCCCAGTATCCCAGAAACTGCGCCTCCTCGTTGTCACTGTCATCCAGGTTGATCCAGCCGACCCGATGCCCCTTTTCGATCAGGCTTTTACGCCATTGGGTCAGCAGCGTGGTCTTGCCAAAACCGCCTGGCGCCTTGACCGGTATCAAGCGTTCGTAGGCCACATTGTCGAGCCGCTCAAGCAAACGGGCCCGGGTCAGGGGGGCATGGTGGTAGCGAGGTGGAAGGAGCTTTGTTATTAGCACGGACTGGCGACCTCTCGTGTCTTATTGTGGCCGGCACCTCAGTACACGGTCGTTTCATTTGCCCAGTTATTTTTCCCTCGAAGTGTTCAGAACTGGTCGACCGGCAACTCATACAGCTCTTTGGCCCCACCGCGGATACAGGCGTTCAGGCCGTAAATGCGCGGCAGCAAACGTGCGAAGAAAAAGTCTGCCGTAGCCCGTTTAGCCGAATAAAACGCATCGTCCCCAGGCTGTCGATACGTGGTGGCGGTGGCGATCCTCGACCACAGATAGGCGTATGTGAGGTAGCCAAACAACTGCATGTATTCCACCGGGAGCACCGATCTGACGCGCATCCGTCGCTGCACCGTCGCGTATCCAATCGGTGATTTCGTCAAGTTCAGTGACTGCGTCCAGCAACGCATTCCGTGAGGCACCTGAAGGCCCAAAGGGTATCGGGTTCAAAGACCTCATTGAGGAGGAACTGGATGTCGCGCAAAGGGGCTGGTAGTGGTTCATACCATGCTCTCGAAGTTACCTGTCATGGGAACGTGTTTGAAAGAAGCCCGCTGGGCATATGCCTTGGATCGTGGCCAAGTTGAACGCTCGACGGGCTTCTTTCAGGCACGTTCCGTTGGGGCCGGTCAATCAACGCACTCGCATCTGATGCGCATCGAAGCTCTCATTATTTCTTGCTGCTTGATAACGCAGCAGAAAGTGGATGAACAGGAGGCTGTAGAACACATCCCCAAGTAACAGCGTCGGCAGGTGCCAGCCGATCGTGCCCGTCATCCCATGATGGATGATGGTCAATGCAGCAAGTGCCTTGCCCAATGCGCCCAGAGCGATGAACGGGCGGCCGTGCATAGGGCTGATGGCGGCATACAGGTAGGCAAAGCCAAAGGTGGCCACGAGGGCGAGTGCCAAGTCGCGGAAAGCCAGATTGGTTCCAGTCGCCGGGGCCAGATCAAGCAATTGCGAGATCTGCGGATTGAAGAACAGAAACGCAAGGACGACAGACCAATTGAACAATGCCGCGCTTCCCATTAGCCAGCGAGCGTGAGTGAGCATTGGTAACTCCAGATCAATGGATGAGCGTGAATAAACGTTTAACGCGGCCCGGTACCAGAGCCGCAGGCAATCTCAGCTTCAGTCCTGCCGCTCGGGAAGCCGGATGACGATGCCATCGAGGCTATCGGTCATCGGGATCTGACATGTCAGGCGACTGTTGTCTTGGCGCTCGTCCGCCCATTCCAGCGTTTCGCATTCACTGCTTTGCGGCTCGGGGAGTTGAGCAAACCAGTCCTGACCAACGTAGCCATGGCAGTTGCCGCACATCCCCTGGCCGCTGCAATCCGCGAAAAAACCGGGGATTGAAGCATTGATGACCGATTGCATAACCGATATACCGATCGGAGCATCCACCTGATGCTCGGTACCGTTGTGTTCGATGACGAGAATCTTAGGCATTTCGTGTCCTCGTTAATGATGGTGAAGCAGTTCGCATCGGTCAGGCAGAAACGCGACCAAGCAGATTTTTAGGAGCAATCGATTCATCGGCCAACTCATCGGCGTTCACTGGGATCCGGCCCGCTACCAGTCGCTTGGCGAGCATGAATTCCGCCGGACGATTGATGGTGTCAGCGCTGAGAACCAGATCACCTTTGAGGTAAAAAGCCGCGAAGCTGCCTGTGTCAGGATTGCCGCGCAGCACCACGCGGTCATAGCCTTGAGACAGACCGACAATTTTCAGTTGGACGTCGTACTGATCCGACCAGAACCACGGCACACTGTTGTAAGGTTGACGCTTGCCGCAAAGTGTTGCGGCCGCTATACGCGCCTGCTCCACGGCATTGGGTACCGATGCCAGAGAAACGCGGCGCTGATACACCATGCTCGGATGCGAGCAGCAGTCGCCAATGGCGACGATGTCCGGATCGCTGGTCTGGGTGAACACGTCGACAGCGACGCCGTTATCCAGTGTCAACCCTGCCGCTTGTGCCAGGTCTGTGTTGGGCACTTGACCGATCCCTACCAGTAACACGTCGACGGGAATCAGTGTGCCGTCGCCCAGGCGAACGGTACGGACGCGCCCCTGTTCGATCTCCAGATTTTCGATGCCCACGCCCACTCGTAAATCCACGCCGGCCTGACGATGAATGCGCTGGAAGAAGGCCGAAACCTGCGGTGCAGTGACCCTGGCCAGAACCCGCTCAAGACGTTCGATGACGGTGACCTGAAGGCCGAGTTTCACCGCCGATGCAGCGGTTTCCAGACCGATGTAGCCCGCGCCTATCACCACCAAATGGGCCCCAGGTGCCAGTTGGCTGCGGATGATCTCTGCATCGCGCTTGGTATAAAGCCGATGCACGTTCTCGCAAGGCTCGGGCAAAAGCGAAGTCGGCAGGCTATTCGGCCGCCCGCCAGTGGCCAATGCCAGCTTCGTGTACGACAGCAGTTGGCCATCAGACAGCTGCACCAAATGCCCGACCCGGTCAATAGAGTCCACCCGCACACCGAACAGGCATTCAACGCCAGCTCGCTCATAAGCCTGGGCCCCACGCAGCAGCAATGCTTCGTCAGTGATTTCCCCGGCAAGGTGCGCTTTTGACAACGGCGGGCGGTGATACGGCATGTCCGGCTCTTCACCTACCATTACTATCCGCCCGGCCCAGCCCTGTTCACGCAGCGACAACGCCAGTTCAGAGCCACCATGGCCAGCGCCTACTATCACCGCACAATTTTCAACCTTCATCGCAGACGTCCTCATTTGCGGGGGAAACATCACCAGTGGCGATCTGACCGGGCTCACCTTTTCCGGCACATTGATAACGGCCGACTGCTGAACCTGTAACCGAGTCTATCAACGGAATTTTTCCCCCGCATTCCCGGAAATCCGTATGAAATCAGCAGGCGGATACCCCGGAAAACAGCGACAAAGCCGGTTTTCAGATTCGACAGGAGAGCTTCGCAACCAGACAAACCGCGGAGTCTGGTAGGACAAGGACGCCGCACGTGGGGGCGGCAGAGAAGGACGTGCGTGAATCGAGCAATGACGCGCGGTTCAGAGACACCTGCGGCAGCAGGCGGCCCTGATTCGGTCTAATCGCTAGAAGCTGGGACGATACTCATAGTCTTCGTCCCGGTTCCATGAGCTTTCCAGAATTCCTACCCCGGTTTTCCCCGCCATACTGAACTCGGCGATGGGTTCGACGTTGCCAAACCGTGGAGAATCGATGTCCACCTGCTCGGAGACATCCCAGCAGTCACCCTCCACGCTCAGCGGCCCGCGGTCCTCGGCCGGGCGGTTGTAACCGCCACCATTGAGGTACATCGCCGGGGAGATAACTTCGGCACTGAGAGTCCGTTCTTTGCCCATACCGTCCGTGAGCAGCAGCTTCATGCGTCTGGGCGAGCGCGTACCCGGATAGAACTCAATGCGGTGGCGCACCTGTGCGATCGGCACCACGCTTCCATCGTCATTGGAAATCACCGCATCACTGAGGATGACCTGATTCTGCCCGAGTTCGACCTGCAGCAGCGACAAGCTGAACCCCGGGAAGTGGGCATGGCACCAAAGGTGGAAAAAACCCTTGGCACCGCCTTTCCCACCGCCCCGAACGCCCCAGCTTCGATCACGCACACCCACAAACTCGCTGGCGTCGATGTGCTGGCCATGCAGCGTCATGGACCCGGAAAAACGCCCAGTCTGGAAGTAATGTCCCTGACTGACGACGCCGCCGGGAATCACCAGCTTGGGGCACAGGAACGGTGGCACACGACGGTGGAACTCAACGGCACAGCTAACACCATACTCATTCTCATCCAAATACACTCCCCAACGCTTGTGCGGTTCCAGTACTTTAATGCGCAGCGGACCGATCTCGGTCAGCGCTCGATCTCCGTCAAGGTGCCTCGATACCCGGATATTGTGCTGATCCTTGCCATGCCGAAGAATGATGTAGCCGTCCATGATGTTCTTGTTCGGATAGGCGCCCAGCCCGGCAGCCAGGTGCACCTGGCCATCTTGGCTGTGACAGCCGATATACAGCCGATCAACAAAGTCCGGATTACCGCCTTCCGGACTATCGAGCGTATCGCCAGTCTGATGAATGAGGTACTCGTCCAGATCAGTCAGAGCCATCTCTTATTCCTTGTCTATTCGGTCGGCAGCACGCCTGACCATAGGCTGACGTTTCCACGCTGGGTGTCATGCACTCACGCCGGTAGTGTCAGATGAGCGAGTTCGTTATCCAGTTGCTGTCTCAGTACCGCGCGAATCTGCAAACGCGGGCCCTCCAGATCGCTGCAAGGCGAAGCTTCTTCCAGGTCGTGTAGCAGGTTAATGGCCGCTACCAGGCAACCTTTCAAATGCACATTCAATTGAGGGACGTCGACGTCCCTGTCCAACTGGGCTCCGCTGAAAATCGTCGAGAACCGCTCATCGTGATCAAAGATCGAGCCCTGCGCCGCTAATCGCAAGTGGGGCAACACAGCCTCGAGCAAGGTGTGCATGGCCTCGTTCTCTTCTTGCAGCACGCGACGACTGACCTCTAGCGTGGGCGCCAGCGTCTGTAGCAGTTGCGCGACGGAGCGTACCTGGGCTACAGCGAAACCGTCGTTGATATGAGGTGCGACATTGTGTTCCAGGGTTAGCGCACAGCGCTCAAGTATCAGGTTCAATATCTGGATGCTCATTACAATCTCCCGGCCTCTCAAATACCCAATTTCACAGCCGCTTCGTTCTTCAGCCACGGCAGGAAGGCCACATTGGTGGCAAGCGCCCGTACATCGTGATCCCCTGAGATCAAACCGCTCTTGAATCCCGGGTAACCCATGACGATCCATTTGACGTAGGTCATCAGTTCCCAGAAGAACAGGCTTTCGCGGTTTACCTGAGTATCGGTTAATGCTTCATATGTCTGCAGGAACTCTTCCTTGTCCCAAAACATGCGGTTCTGCAGCACCAACGAGACATAGCCCAGATCACTAAGCGGATCGCCGATGCTTACCAGTTCCCAATCGAGCAAGGCAGTGATCTGGCCATCGTCGGCAAAGAAATTACCGGCAACCCCGACCTTGAGGTCGCCATGGCACAGTGTCGTGCGATCAGCGACAGGCACATTCTTCTTCAACCAGTTGAATATCTCGGCCATCAACGGTTGCGGGGTATACTGATTGGCTAGCATTACCGCTTCGTAACGCTGGATTTCGGCCATGGCATGGGCTTTGGCATGCGGTGGCGGAGTCAAGCTCGTCAACTCCATTGACTGCCATTGCAGACTGTGCAGCTTGACGATGATTTCAGCGTACTGTCTGCGCAACGCAGTCAGCTGATCTGGGTGCTTGAGAAAATACGTGTCGAGGTTCTCGCCCCGAACCTTCTCCATGATAAAGAAACGATGACCCAGTACACTTGCGTCGCTTTCCAGCAAGAGCACACCAGGCGCGGGAATTCCCAAGCCCTTCAGGTGCTGCAGCACCTCGTACTGAGGCCGCACATCGTAAGGTGGTGCTACACCATGCTGCGGCTCTTTACTCAGCACCAGCACCTGTGACTGCGCTTGATTTTCCTCGCGCCACTCAATCGTGACGAAGTAGGTTTCATAGGAAAATCCGCCCGTGAGGCGTTCCAGAGCGGACAATCTCAGCTGGTCGCGTAATGGGTACCTGGACTGGAGGTACTGCTCGAGCTTGCCCTTTAAGTCCTGCTTATCATCCATAGCTCACCTTGGGTTCAACACTTGCTGTACTCATACTGGCTGGCCATTGGCGCCGGGCACAAGGCGCGATCGCTGCCGGTGCCGGCAAACAGACCAATGCCCGGCACAATCGATCAGCTGGCGTAGGCGGGGTCCACGTTGGAAAGCTCGATGACCGTACCATCGGGGTCCCTGAAGGCAAATACCTTGCAGGGCGCTCCGAAGAACGTCGCATCCATCGGCTCGCCCACGACTTCGATACCGTAAGCCTTGATTTCGGCTACATCGGCCTCGAAATCTTCGGTACGGGTCCAGATATTCAAGCGCTGGAGACCAAGATTCATCATATGGTCGGTCGGCTTACCCTGTTCGAATCCCGCGTAAGGTTCCCAGCGCAACAGGTCAATGCGGCAGCCATTATTGTCCCCCAATTGCATCATGTAGCCATTGACGACAGCATCACGAGGCAACCCCAACGCAGCAGCCAGACCGCCCGCCCCTACCGGATCTGCCTGGCTTTGCAGCGGATACTGCACCTTGAACCCGAGCATCTCATAGAACGCTCTGGACTTTTCCAGAGCGCTGCAATTGATGTTCACGTGATAGACACCTTTGATCTTCATCTTCAATCTCCATTGAATGGTCAGCGCACCCTGACAGGTCGTGGACCCTTGCCCGGAATGCGTTACCGCCGACAAGCGGTGATAAGGTTCGTAATCATGTACGTGCAATGCCGTGGGCAGACGGCGGCGCAGGAATGGACACTGCGCGCTGGGCCATCCGCTGTGCCTTGCTCTGAAGCAGGAAATGCGAAAGTGCAGGTGTCAGCACCAGAGCGCCGAGCATGTTCCACAGGAACATGAAGGTCAGCAGGATGCCCATGTCAGCCTGAAACTTGATCGGTGACCATGCCCACGTGATGACGCCTGCCGCCATGGTCAGGCCCACGAGAGCGACGATCTTGCCGGTGAACTGAAGCGACTGCCGGTAGGCTTGCGCGAGCGGCACTCCTTTACGTTGCAAGGTGATCTGCACACTGAGCAGGTACAGCGCGTAGTCCACGCCAACACCGACACCCACCGCAATAACCGGAAGTGTCGCCACTTTCAGACCAATGCCCAGCCATACCATCAGCGCCTTGCACAGCAGCGACGTGATGATCAGCGGAACCAGTGCGATCACGGTCGCCGCAATGCTGCGGAACGTGATCAGGCACAAAAGCGCCACGGCTCCGTATACCGCCAGGTACATGGTGACGATGCTGTGCCGTACTTCAATGTTGGTCATGGCTTCGATGCCTGCACTGCCTGCAGCGGGAAGAAATTCGACTTCGTTGTTTTCCTCGTAGCTGTTGTGCTCGGCGGCGAAACGCTCGACCACATGCAGCACTCGCTCGAGGGTGTCTGCCTTATGGTCCTGCAGGTAGGCAATCAGAGGAAACACCGCACAGCGAGGATTGGTAAGTTCAGGGCTGGAGTTGCCAGCGTAGCCAACTGACGTGTTGAGGATGGCCTGGTTGCGGGTCACCGAGGTCCACTTCGGATTTCCTTCGAACTGGGCGGCGGTGATGTGTTTGGCGACCTCGGCCAGCGAGCTCGTCGCCTGAACGCCCGGCACCTGCAACAATGCCCAGGAAAGCCGGCTGACTTCGGTCAGGTTCCGATAGGTCTGGCAGCCGCCTTCGGGTGTCCTGATGATCACGGCGAATTGGTCAGACGACAGCGAGTAGTGCCGGGAAATGTACTCATTATCCCGATTGTATCGGGAATCCTGGCGCAGCTCGGGTGCGCCAGGGTCGGTATCGCCGACCTTCAAATGCTGCATGACCACCGTGCTGGCTATCCCGATGATCGCGGCAAGACCAATCGCAGCCAGCGCCCAGCGACGCTCGCAGAAGCGGTCCAAGTGTTGCCAGCAGCGGCCCACTATCCCTTTCTGTGCCTGTTCATACTCACTGTCGGCCAGCGCCCGCCGAGCAGCAGCCTGACTTACACCGGTGTAGGACAGCGCCACGGGAATGAGGAATAGCTTGGTGAACACCAGCACCCCAACCCCAACGCTGGTGGCTATCGCCAAGTCGCGGATCACCGGTATGTCGATAATCACCAGTACGGCGAAGCCAACGATATTGGTCAGCAGGGCGGTCAGGCCAGCCAGGAACAACCTTCGGAAGGTATAGCGGGCGGCAACGTATTTATCCATGCCACGTCCGACGTCCTGGAGGATGCCATTCATGCGCTGGGCCCCGTGTGACAGCCCGATCGCAAAAATCAGGAACGGCACGAGGATCGAGTAGGGGTCCAATTCGTAACCCAGCAAATGCATCAGCCCGAGCATCCAGACAACCCCGAGCGTAGCTGAGATGGTGAGAACCAGGGTACTGCGCAGGTCACGGGTGTAGAGGTAGACGAAAAGCGTGGCAATCAGGACCGAAGCGGCGAAGAACCACGCCACATAAGTCAAACCATCAATCAAATCGCCAATGACCTTGGCGAACCCGACGATATGAATCCGGGTGGTCGGGGTTTCAAGCGAACGCACCTGACTTTCGAGGGAATGCGAGAGCGCAGCATAGTCGAGCTGCATGCCGGTGCGCGGGTCGTAGTCCAACAATGGAACGAACAACATCGTCGACTTCATGTCGGTGCCGACAAGATTTCCGACAAGGTTTGCTTTGGCGATATTGACCCGCAACTTCTCGATGCTCTCGCCACTACCATCGAAGTCTTCCGGCATGACCGGCCCGCCCACCTGCCCCTGCTCGGTGACCTCCATCCAGCGTACCAGCGGCGTCCAGAGCGACTTCATCCAAGAGCGATCCACTCCCGGGATCAGATACACCGTGTCACTAATCTTGCGCAGCTGATCCAGATAAGATTGATCGAGTATGTCGCCATCGGTGGTTTCCACCACTATACGAATGGCGTTGCCCAGCCCGGGTAGCTCGGCCTTGTTATCCAAATAATTGCGGATATAAGGATTGTTCTGCGGAATCATTCGCTCGAAGTTGGCGTTGACTTTGAGCTGCAGTGCTTCATAGCCCAAGCCCAGAGTCGCCAGCAAGCACAATAGCACCACGAGCAAACGATGGTTGAAGACCAGGCGTTCCAGCCGTCCACCCGAATTACTGTCGAAGGTTGCACGATCATGGATCTCGTCCTCGACATTTTCGTCGCGATTCTGTGCCATTTTTATCGTTCCTAATTCAGTCGGTTAATTCCGTGCCACAACTGGAACAGCGGCACTGGGAGCCCCGATGAGGTCAGTGAGCTTGATCTGCGCCGTGGCCACGCCTGCACCGGTAGCAAAAGCGATCGCATCGGGGCCGATCGCGGTCGCGCCGAGAACACCGGCCAAGGAATGCTCGGCGACGGGCAGCATTTGATGCACCCCTGGGTCACTGACGAAAAGATTGCCGCCTTGGGTAACCAGTGCAATCCGCCCACGCTCGAGACTGCCCCCGCCCACGATCGACTGGCTGGTACCAAGAACCAGTGGCCGGAAGTGCTCACCCTTGTCACCACTGAAAAAAACGTGCCCCCTCATGCCATAAACGACTAAATAGTCCGGATCGACGATCAATCCGAAAAAGCTGCCCTCATAGGGAACCGGGACTGGGACGAATCGGCCCGACGTCTGATCTTGCTTCAGAATCAGGCCACGCTCACCGACAATGTAGACAACGTCATTCAGGCCACGAATCGCATGCAGGTTGTATTCGCTAGGGTTGTCGACCTGATGCAGCCAGGGTTCCCAGGTATCCCCCCCATCGATGGTGTGGAAGATCAGATTGAAGGCCCCGACGACGTAACCGACCTTGTCGTTCTGGAACCAGACGTCAAGCAGAGGCAGGGGCAGGCAATCTGCCGTGGCGGACTGCCCCATGGTAATTTTTATGCTGCGCAGGATGGCTTCATCCCGCTTGTCTGCGGATACGGATGCCTTGTGCTCATAACGCTGCAACAACACTTGCAACGCCTTGCGCCCATCCAGTTGACGGTTCCAGGTCTTTCCTCCATCACGGGTGTGGATGATCACGCTGTCGTGACCGACTGCCCACCCCTGCTGCGGCGAAGAAAAGTGCACCGCCACCAGATCCGTAGATACCGGAACCGGTGACTGAGTCCAGAGATTACCGCCATCGTCGGACACAAGGACGTGACCTCGAGCCCCGACTGCAACCAGCGAACTCCCGGCCACAGCCACGGCATTGATCATGCTCGAGGCAGCCAAAGTGCTCATCGTCGCGGGTTCATCAAGGGGATCGATAAACTCCGCTGCATGCGCAGACAAACAATGGCTCATCAAGTACAACGCGATACTACCCACGGCTGTACGCCACATGCCGTTGCTCCTTATTCTTGTTCTAGGAATATCCGGGCCGCTTTCAATCTGCAAACCCGCCCCGCGGTAAGCATTGGCAATGCTTGAGCCTCCGGGCAGGAAGCAAATGTCGGGTGGTCATCGACAGACCAGACCCTGGACATCTATTTATTGAAGGATCGACCCGACGAACGACTCGAAGTTAACGTCGCGTTCAGTAACCGGTTTCTGGCTATACACGTAACCACCACGGTTAGCACTTACACTCTCGTTGTTGTAGGTATAACCACGCTTGTTGAAGTCATACAGAGCAGTACTCGGTACATATGAGAATCCATAGTCGTAGAGAACAAATCCGTATGAATGTCCACCGCGGAAGAGATTGCCAGCCTGGTCCCAGGCGTCATAGAGACCTACTGCCTTAGAGTCTTCATCCCAATACCAGGTTTTCTTCGGTTGACTGTGCCGTTTGCCGGGCTTGAGCGTCGCGTCGACTTGGTAGGTGCGATGCAATTCCCAACGTTCGCATTCCGGGTTGACGTGATTGGCCATCAGCAACTTGCTAGGTGCACCGCACTCCTGGGTCGCTTTGTAAGAGTTGGAGGGCAGGTACAGTTCTTTCTTGCCAACCAGTTTGAAATCGAAGCGATCCATACGTCCGTAGAACAAATAGATCTCGTCGTAATAACTCAAGCCTCCCGTCTGCGCGGACGGCGTGTCGTAGGACAGCTCGGGAGCGCCCTTGATGCGACGCTGACCAGGTGTGTAGGTCAGCGCCTTGCGCTCCATCTTGATCGGGTCAAGATAGTCCTGAATAGTGAAGGCTTCCCCTGCCCGCCGAGTAGGCGCAAGTGTCACGTTGGCTGAGCGCACCGCGATGTTGGTGTCCTCTCGGCCCGGTTGGTTGGGCTGCCAGAATGGACGCTCCTCCCACGCTCGGTATTCCGATGCGAGTAGCGCCTTACCAGACGCGTCAACCATCCAGGACCGGTTGCCTTTTACATGGAAAGAGCCGTCACCTGCATAGGCGAGGAGCGCGTTCCACATGACCTCATTACCTGTTTTAGGAATCGGAAATGGCACACCACCTCGACAGGCTTTGTCCACTGCCATGCCATCTTCAAGTGTCTTGCATGCGGTCGCGTTGCGAATACTATTTTGTTGCACCCAGTCCGGATACATGGCCAGACGGTGAGTGGGATAGACGTTTAGATAGTAACTGTCAGGGTAACGCTGGAGCAGCATCTTCGTCCCCTCCGACAACTTATCGGCATACTGCGACATGTTTTTGGAGTCGATTCGGAACAACGGCTTTTCATTGGCGAAAGGATCAGGCCAGTAACCGCCTCCCGAAACAAATCCGGCTGGGGGTTTCGGGAACTCTGCGGTAAAGGCAGGAATAGTTCCTTCCTTGTTGCCGGCAACTTCGGCGCCCCAAGGCGTGAGTGTCTTGCCCAACTGCGCCGCCTCTTCGGCGCTGACTGCTGCAAGTGTATAACCACTAAAGGTACAAGATACGGCAGTACTCAGAACCAACATTCTTATTATTGACATAGCCCTCTCCTTTCCATCAGAACGACGTTTTGACAGTCAGCGAAACCCAATCACGGTCATTCAACGAGAAGCCGCCATTGCCTGCGGCATCCCCTACTCGATCAGCGTGATAGCCGTTGTAAACCAAAGAAATATCTGTGTGGATGTGATATTTCACAGTGAAACCAGCGGTCCAGTTGTATGCCCCTTCAAAAGCAAGCCGGTTGTTCGACGCCCCGTTACCATCCAGCCCATAGCTGATGGATGTGGGCATCTCGAGATCGATGCCGGGGAAAACCTGCAGCCAGCTGGGCGTGAACGAAATGGTCGTGGCCCACGTATCGCGAGTGGCGCATCCTGTCGACTTGTCCTGCCCCGCGCACGAGGGGTAACCCTCGCCTTTGAAAAGCTCGGGATGTGAAGTGACTTTGTCCAACCGGCTGTACGCCAATTCAGTCGCCAGCGTCCCTGCTTCCCAAAGCGGTGTCGTACCCAGCAACCAGGTGCCGTTGATCAGCGCATGCAAGGTATTGCCACGAGGCCCCTCTCTGCCGTCCAGTGCGAAGTTGTCATTGAGGGCCAAGGCGTCGTTCTTGCGGTAGGAAACCTCCGCCCCAAGCGCTGCCCCCCAAGGCCCGGTAGTTGCCAGGCTGGCCCCGTAAAGCTTGATATCTTCGGGATAGACCGCACGCAGGGCGACAGGAACGCCATTCACTGTCTGGACGTTGGTCCAAGCGTTGTAGTCATCGAATTCGCGGTAGTAGAGGCCTAATGTGTAGTCCGAGTTAGGCACTGCCCACCGCGCATTTACACCCCAGTTGCCGCTTTTGTGATGAGGCTCCGCAGCGTCGACGACGGGAATACCCAGCAGAGGAAACTGGTCGATATCGTTTGGTAGCATGTCAGCAGGCCCGAGGAAGGTGCCAGGCGCCGGCAAACGGCTGGGACGCCATTCGAGGTAGTACTGCAATGCCAAGGAGATATCGTCGGTAACTTGGGCCTTGGCAGCCAATTGCGCGATCGGCAAGAACACTTCCTTGGTCTCGATTCCCGGGTTGGCAATCGCCTTGCGGCCATCAACCGGAGACTGGGAATAGGAAATGGCGCTGTTTCCGTTGAAATAGTTTTCCCCCCAGTAGTTAGTCATTCGCCCAAGGCGCACGTCCAATGGGAACCCGACGTCGAAGCGCCCTAGAACAAAGGCATCGAGAAACTCTCCGGACGGTCCGTTGTAATAGCGCTTTACACTGGACGAGTACTCGTTGTTCCGGTAGCTACCGATCATGCCAGGCAGAGTTTTTACATCATGATCATCGTACGCATTGTCATACCAGGCAGCACCGCTCAGGCGTGCACCCCAAGTATCCTTGTAGGTCAGGTTTATTTCAGTCAGCAAATCCAGGCGATTGGTGACAACATCACCGCGATCAAACTTTAGATCCGATTGTGCGAAGACGAAATTATTAGCGATCGACGAACTCTGCTTTTCAGTACGCCAGCCGAGGTTATAACGGAGGGTATTGCCTACCGTTACCGCGAGATCACCGTCTTCCGAGCGGTATTCAATTGCCGCCGTCGCTCCCCCGCTCAGTCCCATTGTGAAAATAGGTACCAGACTGACAATAACTGTCTTCCAGTCAGAACGGAAAAGATTAGATCTCCTTAAGTAGTTCATGAACCGCACTCTCTCTACTGATCTTTTGATTATTATTTTTGCCAGTACCCTTATTGCCGTGACCGTTGCTCAGAGCTTTTTGCATACTTCACTATTGCCTGCTGAGCAGGCACATCTAATCCTGCGCGCCTGCTCAGCAAGGGCCAATCGCGGGAATCCGGGAAAAACTTCATGTCGGTGGCCTACGGAAATCCGTGACGCCGTTCGCGGCGGTTACAACAGTCGCGGCGGATGCTCGCAACCGCGCGAACGTCGTCGGCAGCAGGCACAGCCGAGCCGCCAACTCAAAAAGCGTCGGTAATGTCATGAAAAAATGCAGCGTCAATCAGGTTGCTCGAAGGGGATCCAGGCAACGTTCCAACAAGCCGCAGGCATTACTGTTGGCCATTGCTCCAGGTCATGACCGTGGGCTTCATGCCGCGACTCTCAGCCTCGGTTTTGAGCTTGCGAATGGTTTTACTGATCGGGATCTTGGAAGGACAAACCCGGTCACAACGCCCACACATAATGCAATCCCAAAGTCCAGAGTGAACGGCTTGCTCGATACGATCGGCGTCGTCGTGCGGATCAAAGTGTCGCAAGGCAACCTGCATCATGGCCGCCGGGCCGATGAAGTCACGATTGGTGGTGTTATCCAGAGCCGGACAAACGTCATAGCAACACATGCATTCACTGCAGTTGTTCAAGACTTCGAGTGTTTCCCAATACAATTTGTAATCGATATCTTCTGACTTGGTTACCGGATTGATGGTTTTCTTCGCCACAGCGGATTCGACAAAACGCTTGGTATAGGGTTTCCGATCAATAATCAGGTCCTTGATCATCGGAAGACTTTCCAACGGTTCGAAAACATGCTTGCCGGGCTTCAATGGCGTATAACACGCAAGTCCTGGTTTACCATTGATGACCATCGAGCATCTGCCACACAGACCGCCGCGACAGTTGTAGTCATAGGCAATAGGATCAATATTCTCGTATATATAATTAAGGACCTGCAGGGCCGTCATGAAACCACTGGGATCATCCTGCCACGGCACGTCGTATTCCATGTAATAGGGTTCTTCGTCCACCGTCGGATCGAATCGAAAAACTTTCGCTATGATTTTATTGTCCACCGCAGCCTCCCGACATCAGTCTTATTGTTTTTTCTTTGCAACGGTATTCAAACCGATGTTCTGAGGCACCATCGCGGCGATAACTTCGGACGGCACGATACTGTCGAATTTCTTGCCTTTCTCGAAACTCCACTCACCGTCCGGCTTCACCGAGACCACCGTATTGAACAAACCGATACTGTTGTCGGTATCCGGGTAATCCGTGCGCAAGTTCATGCCTCGCGTTTCCTTGCGCAGTAACGCGGCATAAGAGGCTCCCAGCGCGCAATAGAGCATGCTCTCTGCCTCGAACGCGTCCCGCCACTCGCAATTCATGCGATAAGACTTATCAGCGACGTACATTCTGGGGATGTCTTCAAGCTTGATGCGATTCAGCTCGGCGATGATCTCCTGAATTTTCGCCTCATCTTTTAGCGGACCGTTTTGCCGATCCCAATACGTTTGCTGAATGCTCTTCATGACATGCCGAGGCCTGATCGGCGCCTGCGGTTCACGGTCCAGCATGTCGTAGGCCTTGTCGAGAATGCCCTTGATCTGGTCCTCGGGGACTTTCGGCATCGCGATTTCATCGGCGATTTTTGCGGCGCCGTTGGCGGCCATCCACCCCCCCGTTTGCGCCGCCACCTGGGCCATCCCGCCAACCGCGCCTGGTGCCGCACCGGCGAAGAACATCCCCGGGATGATGGTCATGGAGTTCGACGACAAATCACGTGGACAGCCTGCACTGTCCCAAGTCTGCGGCACTACCTCGATGAGTTGAGGCATCTGGTAACCCATCACAGCCTTCTGGCGCTGCTCGCTACGCCGGTAGTAACGGGGCATCACCGGTGCGCAATCCTTGTCCATCAGGCAACCGCCGTTTGCCGTGGTGCGCCCATGCAGCCGCATGCCATACATGAGTTTCATGGTCGCGCCCATGGACAGGAACGGCACTTCCACGTCCTTGAGCATTTCGTCCCAAGAAATCCCATCCACGTCATAGATCATATTGCGCGGCGTCTGCAGCGCGTCGAAATTGAGGTTGCCCATGGTTTGCCGCACGCCCATGGGCGTCCATTGCGAGGCATCACCACAGAACTGTTCCATGTCTGCCATCGGCACACCATGCTTGAGCAGCAATGCAGTGCCATCGCCCGTGCATTCCTTGCCGGCCATGGACTCGGCACCCATCCCATTCCATCCGGTGATCCAGCAATAGCTGCCCGTCGCCATGACCGTGGTTTTCGAGCGGAAGACCCGAGGTGTGCCGTGAATCATGTCGATCGCGATGGCGCCAGCAGCGTGCCCGTCTTCAGAAAGTAGGATGTCGACGACGTAGGTATTATCGAAAATTTCGGTAACGTTTCCGTTACGCTGGCACCATTGCGCCATCATCCGTGGCCAGAACCCTTGGTCATGGGTCACCGGAAATTCATGGTGCGGTTCGTTGTGGCTGTATACGGTACCGTCTTCGTTGTACAGCGGAATACTGCCGTACTTCAATGCGTTGGCGATGACTTTTTCTTCTTTCTGGGCTTTGAGGATGTGATAGAAGTACGGCTGGTTGAGCAGCCCTTCACAGACCATATCCATGACCGCCACGGTCTTGGCAACGGTTTCATCGTCATCGGAGCTGAACTCCATACTCTGATAGGTGTGGCCCCAATTTATCCCCGAGGAGCCTGAGTGTCCGAAGACACCTTTGTCGACAATAATTGCTGTTTTACCGAGGCTGACAGCTCGCAGAGCTGCTTCCATACCTGCGATTCCACCACCGATTACCAGAACGTCACACTCATGGGTTTGAACGGGATCATAGTCTCGGGGGGCAGTTCGTGGCTCGGCCTTGCGCTTCTCACCCTGCACGTTGCGCTCATCAGTGCCCCCTTTTTTGACTCGCAGGTATTCCCGTCTCGAAAAATTGCCCATTCTGATTCACCGTTCTCCAATGGTGCCGCTGGCAGTTCATTCCTCACGTCAACACACCAAGCGACGTCATGTCTGAACCACTATTGGCCTACACCACGATTCTGTGGCGCACGCGCCTGGCTTCCAATCGCGGGAATCCGGGAATATTTGTCGGAAAATGAAAATGATATCCGTGACGCAAGCGCTATGCGCTTGTCCAGCGCTGGCCCGCAGGCCATAAGAATCAGGATTTGGAAAAGCTCATGACCTCAGGGAGAGGGGGACGGGAGAGCCCCGCCCCTATCTACCCGGTTCGAGAAATGATTACAGCAGGCCGCATTCACGCGCTTTAGCGACGGCGTGGGTACGATTTTTCGCGTTTAACTTCGAGTAAATCCGCCGTAAATGGGTTTCGACGGTGTTCTCGCTCATTATGAGCTTGCGACTAAGTTCCTTGTTCGAAGCGCCGTCTCCAAGGAGCCTCATGATTTGCAGCTCACGCTGACTCAGATTGGTTTTGGGTTTCTGTTCATTACCCATGTCCGAGATATTGCCTGGAATGAACGCAACGTTGGTGTCGGCCGTTGCTTTGATCAACGCCATGATAAAGTTTCTTGAAACACGCTTGGAGCGTAATTCGAGCATTTCCAGTAATGGCATGAGCAACCATGCGTCATCCGCAATAACGCGGAACAATCCCTTGGGCTCCGCAAAAACGAGCGTCTTTTCCAGGACCTCGAGGGCCTGTGGTCGCTTGCGTGCCGCGTCCAGAGCTTGAGCCAGGAGACAGCGCAAACGCACAAGCCGTCGGGATCGATGCTTCTCCTCGGCTTCACTGATCGCCTCTAGCAGTTCGCCCACCAGCCCGGCACCGTTCCCAGATACCAACCCAATCCGTACCCTCGCAACAAAGGGGTCGTCCAGATCATCTGAATAGGGAAACATCCCCTTCCACTTTTCCCAGATACCAGGCTCGGCCAATAGCAGATACAAGCGGTTTGCAGCAGCCGTATCCCCTGCACGTAAGGCCAGGCGTAACTTGCCCTGGCGCGCGCCGGCCGCCAGCCTGGGTACGCCGCGTAGGTCGCCAAGATCCTGCAAAGCGTCCAATGTTTCCAGTGCTTCACTCTGGCGCCCACGAAGGAAATGCACCCGTGCAGCGACACGGTAGGTGGTAATCAGCTGGTCCGGCAAGCAGTAGTCGCGGATCATCGATAGGTAGTGAGTCAACAGGATCTCGACCGAATCCAGATCGTTTAACTCATACCGAGCCTCAATAAGAAACGCAGCCGCCACCGCCGTCGAGTTAGTGAATCGGTCCCCCGTTTCAATAAGACCACAAAGGGTGGAATTGAAACGAGCCTCCGCCTGAATGACACTGCCTTCGAGCATCTCAACGGCGCCTTCCAGGCATTGGCTGTAGCTGAAGCCGTAGATAGACTGAACGGGTTGAAGATCGTGCTTTGCAGCAGCCAATTGCTGGAGAGCAGCATGGTAGTTGCCCAGGGCCATTTCGTGGATCGCTGCCGTGTTTCTGAGCAGCCCTATAAAATATGGCGACGCCCCCTGAAAAGATGGCAGCGCTACTTTTGCCGTCTCCAAAGCCGAGGGATCATCAGACCACCCGCCGATCATGACTCGCAATGCTGTTAGGTCATAGGCAAATGGCCCGGGTACCAGCCCCATTCCCTCCAGCCTGGCCAGCAATGCCCAAGCCCCTTTGTACTGATGCAGGAACACCATCGCATAAGCAGCGGCAATAAGCAGTTGGGGTTGCTTGCCAACAACGTCATCAGGCAATAGTTTGATCCACTCATGCACCAGCCGGAATTGGCCATCGCGCAGAAACTCGTTGGCCCTCGCGACCATGATCTCAGCTGCGTATTCGAAATTATTAGCTTCGATAGCATGATTGACGGCTTGCAACCCCTGCCCTGTCCGATCCAGCCAGCGGGCGGAACGAAGATGCCACTGCGCCAGCGCAGCGGTAAAACCGGAGCGCGAGAGCTGGTTTTTCAGGAAATCGCGAAACAGCGGATGGTAACGATACCAGACATGGTCGGCATCGATCGTCTGCAAAAACAGGTTGCCCTTCTCGATCTGCTCGATGATTGCGCCGCTGTCGGTGCGTTCGAAGACCTCGTCGCACATCGCCGGGCAAAAGGCTTCAAACAGGCTCGACTGAATTAGAAACTCTCGCTGTGCACTAGGCAGTCGTGTCAGAACGTCCTCTGCAAGGTAATCAGCAATCTCCTGGCTCGGCCCCGGAAGCCCATTGAGTACGACTGCAGAACTCGCTCCGTTCATCAATGCCGCCGTGGAAAGCTGAAGCGCAACAGCCCACCCATCGGTTCTTTCCTGTATCAGGCTTAAATTACCCTCGCCCACATCCCTCTTCAAACGGCTTGTGAGGTAGGCACGCGTTTCCTCTTGGGAAAACCGCAAATCCTGCGCCTGCATCTCAAGAAGCTTACCCTGAACACGTAACTTTCCAAGTGGCAGCTGGGTCTTTTGACGACTGCCAATGATCAGCCGTTGGCCTTCGGTCAGATTCGAGATCAGACTGGTCACCAAAGCGAGTACGTCAGGAGAGGAGATACGTTCGAAGTCGTCGATGAACAGCGCCAGCGGCTCCTCGAACAAACTCAGTGCATCGAGAAGCTCATAGGGACGCCCCGTCAGTACCTCACTTGCCTTCTCGATTGCGGATGAGTCATCGATCGGCCTGGCATGCTCCGGCAGTAATGCCACCAGGCAGCGCCAGAGGTAGTTGGCGAAAGATGCAATGTCATTGTCAGCGGCGTCCACCGTCAACCAGCCGACCTTGATGCCCTCGTTCACCATCCGCTTGGCCAGGAGAGTCATGGCGGTAGACTTGCCATAGCCTGCCGGAGCACTGACCAAAACAAAATTTGCGCGACTCTCAAGGACTCGGCTGCAAAAATCATTGCGCGGTGTGAGCTCCAGACCTGTGTTTGGCGGTCTGAGCTTGGACTGGATGATACGCCCGTGTTGCAAAGAGGTAGTAGAGTGCATTTTTATAATTATCGTGGCTAGGCCTTGGCTTCGAGGATATACCATACCCGGCCCCTTTGAAGCCAAAATGACTGCGGACCAAGGCCTGATAGACGTTCAGGTTTTAGAATTGCCTTCCGCAACCTCTCTAGCGCCAGTCTTCGGACTCACATCGACGGCCGCCCTTCCTCAGTCATTACATCGTCGTCCATTGCATTCAATTCAACGATAGAGGCTCGCTTGGGCCATATATCCGCAGCGTCATACACGTTTTCTGATCGCTCGTCGAACGCCTGAAGCAGAAAGCGCTCAATCGGCTTTTCAGAGACCGTTTTGGGAATCTCGTCAACGACCTGCAAATAGCTTGGTACCGAATTAGGCTCCAACTGCGCTCGGCAGAGCGTGAACAACCGCGCCACATCCAACCCGTTTGGATCCGTGGGCACAACCGCGGCCACTACATCCTTTTCACCTGGTGAACCTGACTGGGACCGGACCCCGTACACAAAAACATCAGCTACCAGTGGACTTTCAGCAAGAAGCTTTTCGATGCGAGCCGGATTCACGAATTCGCCATTGTGACGAATGGCGGCACCTGCGCGAAAATCGAAAAACAGCCAACCATTCTCATCGAGGTGTCCGATGTCACCGGTGCGCAGCCAACCACCGCGCACCTTTTTGCCGGAAGCCTCCGGATCATGCAGGTACTCCACATCAGGTGGGGTACCGTCGGCAAGTTGAAAAATTATTTCGCCCCGCGTGCCCACCGGAACGTCTGCGCCATAGTTATCGACCAGACGAATCTTTAAACCGGCAGGAGGCTTGCCGATACTGCCTACAGGTCCCTCATCTACTGGTTTTATGGTCAATCCGCCCTCCACCGCCGCATAAAACTCCAAGATACGAACGTTGAAGCGCTGTTCAAAATGCTCCCAGATATCACTGGGCATTCCTGCGCTGATGACAAATCTCACTGGGTTTGATGAATCCATCTCGGAAGGTGGTTCACTGTAGATGGCGGTCGTCATTCCCCCCAGTAAGTTGAAAACTGTGCAATTGTATTTTCTAACGATGCTCCACAATCGCGATCTGGTAAATTTGCGACTGAATACGGCGCGCATTCCAGATTTCAAACTGCACGCCAGTGTTACCAGTTGCGCATTGCCATGGGTCAACGACAGTCCGCTGTAGGGTCGATCATCGGGCCTATAACCCAGAGCGTCGTGCCAGCTTGCGACGATACCCCAGCGACCATGAGTCATTACCACGCCTTTTGGTTCGCCCGTAGTACCGGAGGTGTACATAATCTCCATGGGCTCCATGGGATCTTTCACAACGGTTTCCAATAACGGTACTGGCCCTTCAAATATCTCTTTCATACCGCGCACGCGCGTCAACGGTGTAGCTTGGAGCTCTTGGCCATCTGAGTTTAAAACCCAAACCCATTCCAAACACGGCACGTCTTGCTTTACTTCCTGGACGGCGTCGATGGTGTAGTCGGTGCAAATGACGCCCTTGCAGCCAGCGTGCGTCAGCATATACACCAGCTTTTCACCTCGCGTGCGAGGATCAATTGGAACGAATGTAAGTCCCGCAATTGAAGCACCTACCATCGCTTCCACGAACTCGGGATGGTTGTGCATGAGGATCGCGAAACAATCACCTGGTTCCATGGCCTCCCTACGAAACGCCCCAGCTATCTGCCGGCCATGATTCCAGAGATCGCCATAAGTACGGATATCTACGGGCTGATCGTCATTCTCGAAGGTAAGGACATCCAGATCAGGATGAGTTTCCGCCCGATTGGCAATCAAGTTAGCCAGAATCAATTCATTTCTATTTGGCATAATGAATTCGCATTATTTCCATGATTGGCTCAACCGATACATCACGCAGCGATACACACCGTGAATATCCGCCTCAAGCCTGAAACGGGAGGAGCCGGCATGCACCCATAGACTCTGCTCATGGCGCAAATCATTGGGCCGCGCACTATGACTTGCAATCGCGGAAACCCGGTAGGAAGTACGCCAAGCGGGGCACGGAACTCCGTGACAATCCGTGAGCCCAGCCGCTCTAGGGCAGAAGTCGCAGCTACACCCCAATGAGAGATGAGCGGATTCCTCCCTTCCGTAATACGGTTGTTCAACTAGCAGTACCGGAAGTCCGCATTTACTTGCTCGATCTCAGCGCCAACGATGGCCTTGATATGCAACTGTTAAGCGTCGAGCGGGTTGATTCCGGTGCTGAATTTCGACGAAAGCGAAGTCCAATGGCAGATGAGCATCAGCAATGCCTGCCGCTATTGCGAAGGCTTCTGCGCGGTCTTCCCTGCGATGACCCGATGTCTGGAGTTTGCACAGGCTGGTCAGTACGCTGCGCCACACGAGTTCGCGATCAATGTGCCCAAGGTCATGGCCAAAATCCGCCTCGATACCTACGCCGAATACGGCCGCAGGTGATGGGCAAATTGTATCAGCGCAACGGCCTGACTTTGGCGCTTGCTTCTGGTGCGGACCTGGCTTTGTTTCTATGCCTGACCCTGATGATCATGGGCAACCTATTCACGGCAATCCACTTAACGACCATGTCTCGGGGATGCTTACGCCCAGATACACACCGGTTAATACCGCCAGCTGCCAAACCAGCCACATTGCAACAGCAGTACCGGCATAAAAATGGTGCGAGAACTGACCGAGCTCACCCGAGGGAAACTTCAGGCTGCAAAGCGCAAAAGACTGATCAGATAGCAGGTAGGACATGGGCCACGTCTAGCGACGGGGCAAGTGGAGAAAAGGGGCTAACTGATTTGACCTAACCCAAGAATTGATGCGTGGGACGCGAAGGGGTTCTGAATGGCCCGGCTGCGACCTTGCAGCGCGGCTCCCCCTTTGTTCCACAATCGATTTTAATTGCTCTGTTCAAAGCCATCACTAACCTTGTCATTGAAGAATTTTCTTCTTTTTGCCGCAAAAATAGATAGTATGCTAATTACAAGCTAGCTCTTTGTGAGAAATCTCGGCATGACTGACGCATTGACACTAAGTTTCGCCCTGCATGACAGCGCTCGATTGATGCGCAAGCGCTTTGAACAACGTGCGCGACACGTCGGACTTACCCGTTCGCAGTGGCAAGTGCTGGCCATGTTGTCGACCCATGAGGGGATTCATCAAAAAGGGCTCGCGGACTTGCTGGAGTTGGAGTCAATCACCCTTGTGCGTCTGCTGGACAAAATGGCAGAACGCGGGTTGATCGAACGGCGCCGTCACGCAACAGATCGCCGCCTGTCCCTGCTGTTTTTGACCACCCAAGCTCATCCGTTGCTGGAGCTGATGCGTGGCATGGGCCAACTGACACGCCAGGAGGCTACGAAAGGTTTCTCAGAGGAAGAAAATCAACTGCTGTTGCAGATGATGAAGCGGGTAAGGTCCAATCTGATCGATGCCTGCAGTCTTCCCATTGAAGAGGAGGCACGTCTTCATGGCTGATCAAAACCTGAAGTCGGCCCCGGACCTTGTGGTGAGACCCACTGTTTCACGGATGGAAAGTCCCTCTTCAACCGAGGCGCCCAAATCAAACCTTGGCCAAGCTGAAGGCATGCAAAGTGATGCGCCCCCCGCCCGTTCAAAACGACAGCGCACGCGGATAGCGCTGTTTACATTGCTACCCATCGGGCTTCTTGTCGGTGGTTACCTATACGCCACAGGTGGGCAGATCATTTCGACCGACAACGCTTACATTCAGGCCGATCACGTGGGTGTCTCCACCGATGTATCGGGCCTCGTGGCCTCGGTCGATGTCAAAGACAATCAGCGGGTCACCCAGGGTCAAGTGCTGTTCACCCTGAAGCCGGAGCCTTTTGAAATTGCGTTGGCAAGCGCCAAGGCGCAATTGGGCAACGTGCGTAACCAGATCCTCAACCTCAAAGCCAATTACAACCAAGCGCTGGCCGAAATCGATCAGGCACAAATTGACCTCCCGTACTACCAGACCAGCTTCCAGCGCCAGCAAACCCTGCTCAGCGTTTCTGCGGTGTCCAAAACCAATTACGACGACGCCAAGCACGCGCTGGACAGCACCCGGCAAAAAATTGCCGTCGCCAAGGCCACGGCACAAATGGTACTTGCACAATTGGGTGGGCACATCGATACACCCGTAGAACAACAACCCACGTATCTACAGGCCCAGGCCGCAGTTGACGAGGCGCAGCGCAACCTGACCAACTCAGTGGTCACGGCGCCGTTCGACGGTATCGTGACCAACGTTGATTCGTTGCAAGTTGGTTCTTATCTGCAACCGCCACAATCCGGCATCAGCCTGGTGTCGGCTGATAATCTGTGGGTCGCTGCGTCGCCCAAGGAAACCGAACTGACCCATATGAAACCCGGCCAGCCCGTCGATATCAGCGTGGACAGTTACCCTGGCGTTCGGTGGCACGGCACAGTCGAAAGCATCAGCCCTGCATCGGGTTCAAGCTTCTCGCTGCTGCCAGCGCAGAACACCACTGGCAATTGGGTCAAGGTTGTGCAGCGTATTCCCGTACGCATCAGCATCGATGATGCAGGTCAAAAACCGTCACTGCGCACCGGCATGAGCGTGGAAGCCCGGATCAATACAGGCAAGGCGCGTGGTCTTCGGGAAATGTTCTCGGGATCGTTTGCCGGCAAGGCTACCGCCCATGAATGATCCGGCAGTGACTGAGCCGGTGACCCATCGCGGGATGATTACCGTCTGCGTTGTGTTGGCGGTGATCATGCAAGCGCTGGACACGACGATTGCCAACGTCGCCCTGCCCTACATGCAAGGCAGTATCTCGGCCAGTTCGGACCAGATTAACTGGGTGCTGACCTCCTACATCGTCGCGGCCGCGATCATGACGCCGCCGTCTGCATTTCTCGCCAGACGTTTCGGTCGCAGGCGCGTGCTGCTTTGGGCGATTATCGGCTTCGTCATCTCGTCGATTCTTTGCGGGCTCGCGCAATCGCTGGAACAAATCATTCTTTTCCGTCTGATGCAAGGCCTTGCGGGCGCGGCGTTAGTGCCTTTATCCCAGGGCATTCTGTTAGATATCTATAGTTTCAAGGAGCGCGGTTCAGCCATGGCGCTGTTCGGTGTATCGATCATGGTCGGCCCCGTGCTGGGTCCGATGCTCGGCGGCTGGCTGACTGACAATTTCAGCTGGCGGTGGGTGTTTTTCATCAACTTGCCGATTGGTTTGCTGGCGCTGACCGGAATCATCTATTACGTCAGCGAATCGCCAACCGACACATCGTCGCGCCTGGACTGGCTAGGTTTTGGTTCGCTGAGTGTGGCGATCATGGCTCTACAACTGTTACTGGACCGTGGCGAACAATTGGGCTGGTTCTCTTCCGGTGAAATCCTGATTGAAGCTGTGGTGGCCGTTGCCGCCATTTATGTGTTTCTGGTCCACACCTTCACCACCGACGCCCCCTTTATCAGCCCAACGCTGTTCAAGGACCGTAATTTTTCGATCAGCGTCATCTTTATTTTCATCGTCGGAATCACCTCCCTGGCCTCGCTAGCGTTGATGACTCCCTACCTGCAAACCCTAATGGGCTATCCGGTGATGACCGCCGGCATGGTAATGGGGCCTCGTGGGTTGGGCACAATGCTGACCATGTTCCTCGCTGGTCGGTTGCTAGGCAAAGTTGATACACGTCTGTTACTGCTGATTGGCCTGGGTTTGTCAGCACTGTCCATGTGGCTGATGACCAGTTGGACGCCCAATGTGTCGATACAAACCATTATTTATGTCGGTTTCATTCAAGGCACCAGCCTGGGAATGCTTTTCGTGCCGCTGACCACGGTTGCCTTCGCGACATTGCCGGCCTCGTTGCGAGCAGAAGGTACTGGGCTTTTCAGCCTGTCGCGAAATGTCGGATCCAGCGTCGGGATTTCCATCGTGACCGTGCTACTTGCCCAGAACATCCAGGTCAACCACGCGGAAATAGGTGCCTACGTCACCCCATTCAACCGGATCTTCGACGCCTGGCCGATCAAGAGTTATCTGGACCCGATGGTCGCGTCCGGCCGCGCAACCCTGGACGCAATGATCACGGTACAAGCCAGTTGGGTCGCATACCTGGATGACTTCAAGCTGCTGATGGTGTTGTCGCTGGCGGTCATGCCGCTGCTGCTGATTATTAAAAGTCCCAAGGCCCAGGCGAACGACGAGTCGATGCCGGTTGTGGAGTAGCTCAAATGTACCGCAGAAAATCCCCTCCCAGGTCGAGCTCATCAACGTCGACCACATGGGCTGGATTTTCTTTCGCTATATAATCCTCCACACATTCAGACCACAAAGTCCCTTGCGTCCGAGTCTCTTCAATGAATCGCGTCATGGTCTCCCTGATACATTTTCGAAGATCAGAGGGTCAGACAATCGCAGATGTTTTCGCGCAAACTAGTTGATTGGGGGCCGCTCGCAGACTGCAAAGCGCCGCAGGCATATTGGGGCGAAGCTCAAGCATTCAAAATTCACTTACACACACGCCCCTACCAGCGGATCGCGCCAACCTCCCCCTCCTTATCACCTACATCTGCCCGGAAATGTATCGATTACCATTAGTGACTCGTGAGTTCGTTAGCCTGTCCCATCAACAACAGCCGTCGAGCAATGCCTGAAGCGTGTACGCCCCGCTAAGAAGGGGGCTAGCTAGCGGGGGGCGTTGATCGCAAGTGCCAAGAACAATTCCAAAGTGGCCGAACCTCATGCATCCCCAAAGAAAAACCCTGCACAATGAACTGCACGCACGCCCGTCCCTGTATTTCGACGAACCGGCCCATGTGTTTCATCTGGCCTTCCTCGGCGGGGACCAGGAGTGCAATGCGCTGCTGGAGCACTGCTGTCCTGCCCCGTTCGATCCTCATGCCGTCCAAGGCATCACCCAGCTCGACGGCCACCCACTGAAATGGGAACGCCACGCCGAGTTCTTCACCCTGACCCTGGTGGTCACTTCATCCAGCGATGACCTGTCCTGGACATCGCTGCCCAAGGTGCTGGCGCAAAAGGTCGAAGTGCATTTGCCGGAGCTGATCAACTCGGTGCAGATCGTCGTGCGTGGCGAAGCCGGCCTGGACCTCGCCCGCTACGGCTTCAAGGACCCGTGCGGTTCCTGCGTGGGCGGCGGCGATGCGGTGGTCTGGAGCGATTTTCGTCTCAGCGAGGACGGCAGCAACCGCTTCCTGTTCGTCAACCGGCGCCTCAACGCCTACCGCCAAGGGCGGATGATTCGCCGCCTGCTGGAAATCGAGACCTACCGGATGATGGCCTCGCTATGCTTGACCACGGCCAAGGCCTTGAGCGCGCAACTCAATAACTTTGATCAGACCTTGGTCACCCTTTCCGAGCGTAACGCCGGAGCCGACAGCGGTAACGCCAAAGCCCTACTGGCGGATATCTCCAGCCTTTCAGCCCAGGTGGTCAGCAGTACCGCGAAAACCCGCCACCGCTTCAGTGCCACCCAGGCCTATGCCCAACTGGTGTTCGAGCGCCTGGGCGAACTGCGGGAAAGTCATGTGGGGGATTGCCAGCGCCTCGGAGTGTTCATCGAACGCCGCTTCAAGCCCACCGTCAGGTACTGCGCCGTCACCGAACAACGCCTGGAGCACCTGGCCAAAAGCGTGGCCAACCTGGGCGATCTGTTGCAAGCTCGGGTGCAGGTGGAAATGGAAGAACAGAACTCGGAGATCCTTAAAAACCTGAACACCCGCGCCGATGCCCAGATCAAGATCCAGCGCGCCGTGGAAGGCCTGTCGATTATCGCCATCACCTACTACCTGCTGAACCTGCTCAAGCTTGGCTACTCGGGGTTGCACCTGCTCGGCGCCGAGGTGGCCCCGCGGGAGGCCATGTTGGCCATGACGCCCCTCGCAATCGGCATCCTTGCGCTGATTATTCTGCGCATCAAGAAAGTTAAAGAGCATTGATACGGCGAATCGCAGGGATGCTGAACACTGTCTCAAGCAAGCGCCATTGGCTGGCGTAAGAGCCGAAAAAGCGCCAATCACGCCTGAATATCGGAACATTTAGTATACTATTGCTAGATATAGGATACTTTGATACCGTTGAGCGTGCCCACAGTTGCAACCAGGCTCTGCGGGTTGCACATAACAACAAGACTGTTGCAACCCGCTCTGTCAATTCAGGATTTGCTACGACGACATCGGTATACGATTTTAATTTTTAAGATACCATTCACCAGGAGCATCCCATGCCCATCGTTCGCGTCGAACTTTGCCCCGGCCGTACCCAGGAACAAAAAGCCCAATACATGCACGAAGTCACTCGCTTGACGGCTGAAGTGCTGAACTGCTCCGTGGAGTCCATCGATGTGATTTTTTCCGAGATCCCTGCCCATGACTGGGCCCATGCGGGCAAGTTCTACTCCTCTCCCGCAGAGTGATCTGCCCCGAGACAACCGCTCCTTTCTCTTTCCAACAGGGGTCACCCATGAGTATCGGTATTCTCGGTTTCGATCATCCGGTCATCGCTGTGCGCGACCTCGACCACTCCCGTTTGTTGTATGAAAAACTCGGCTTCATGGTGCCGCCCGCCGGACGCCACATCGAGTGGGGCACCGGCAACTGGTGCATCATGTTCGAGCACGACTACCTGGAACATCGCGGCATTGCCGACGCGAGTCGCTATACCCATGGACTGGAGCATTTTCTCGCCGAGCGCGAAGGCCTGATGGGCGTTGCCTTTCGCTCTGATCTGGACAACCGCGACCTGTATCGCAACGCCGTCGACGCCGGTTTGCACCCGGCCGAACCTCGGGAGCTGACGCGCAATTTCGAATTGTCCAGCGGCCCCCTGCCCGTGTCCTTTCGCCTGGTCTTTTTCAACCCTGAGGAAGCCCCGGCGCTCATGGCATCGCTGGTCTGCGAGCACCTGACGCCCGAGCGGCTGCGCCAGCCGGAATTTCTTGTCCACCCCAACAGTGCTCTGGGAATCTTCGAGATGACCTCGGTGGTGGACAGCCTGCAGGGCCTGCACGAGCAACTGCTGCCCTACTTCGGCGCCGACAGCCTGGGGATCAGCGAGCAGCAGATCGAGGTGCGCCTGGCAGACGGCGGGGTTCACCGCGTTCTCACGGAATCCTTGGCCAAGGACAGCGGCTTGATACTCGACGGCGTGACAGCCCCCTACCTGAGCAGCACCGGGGTACGGGTCGCCAGCCTGGATACGCTCAAGCAACTACTGAGCCGCAACCAGGTGCCGTTCGAAGTTCTGCCCGACCGTATTCGGGTGGCCCCGCAGCACGCCTGCGGTATGCTCCTTGACTTCGCCGAGGCCTGAGCCGATGACCCGCAGCGACAATGCCTCACTGCTGGGCGAACCCTTGGGTCTGCCGCCCTCCCTCTGGGCTGACACCGCCATCGCCGCGCCGGCATTAGCTGCGCTGTCAGGCCCGCAGGTGGCCGATGTGCTGATCATCGGCGCGGGCTTCACCGGGTTGTCGGCGGCCATTCACTTGGCCGAGGCCGGCGTCGACTGCATCGTCGTCGATGCCGAGCAACCCGGCTGGGGCGCTTCCGGGCGCAACAATGGCCAGGTCATCGCCGGTCTGAAGCAAGATCCAGAGGTCATCGAGCAACTGTTTCCCGGCGAAGCAGGCCGCAAGCTGGTGCAATTCGGCGACCAGGCACCTGACGAAGTGTTCCGCCTGATCGCCCGCCACGGCATCCCCTGCGCGGCGCGCCAGCAAGGCTGGATTCAACCGGCCTGCACCCGCGCCGGCATCAAGGCCGTGCGGGCACGCTGCGCATCCTGGCAGCAGCGCGGCGTCAATGCGCAGCTCCTGGAAGGCGAGCACCTGCATGGCCTACTCGGCACCCGCGGCTACAGTCTGGGCTGGATCGACCCGCGAGGCGGCTCGCTGCAACCCTTGAGTTACGCCCGCGGCCTGGCACAAGTGGCGCTGCAATTGGGGGTCAGAATCCACGCCCCGACCAAGGTCGACTCCTTGCGTCAAGAGCAAGGCGAGTGGCTGGCCAGCACCGCCACAGGGCAAGTCAGAAGCCGGCAAGTGATCGTCGCCACCGGGGCTTACGCAGAACAATTGGTACCCGGCTTGCGCACCTCGTTCGTTCCGGTGCGCACCGCACAGATCGCCACCGAACCGCTACCGGCCGCCATGCAAGCGGCGATCCTGCCCCTGGGCCAAGTGGCATCGGACACCCGTCAATTGCTGACCTCGTTTCGCCTGTCACCCGATGGCCGTCTGGTCATGGGTGGCTCGGGGGCCACAGCGGGCCTGGACCATTCGCGGATCGTGCCCGGTCTGCAATGTGTCGGCGAACAACTGTTCAGCCCTTTGGGCCGCCTGCAGTGGGCCTACCAGTGGAGCGGCTATTTCGCGGTAACCAGCGATCACCTGCCCCATGTCCACGAGCCGGCTCGGCAACTGCACATTGCCGTGGGGTGCAACGGTCGGGGGATCGCCATTTCCACGGCGCTCGGCAAGCAGTTGGCGAACCGGGTACTGGGGCTCTCAACGGACGAGTTGCAGGTGCCGGTGTCGTCGATCAGGTCGATTGCATTCCACCGCTTCCGTGGGCTCGGTGTCCAGGCGGCGACTTTTTACAAACGTCTCCAGGACCGCCTGGACTGACCCCTGGCACAGGGCTCAGGAGAGGTTTTCGCTCGGTCGATTGCGGAAATAGCCCTGAACTTCGCGCTGGGTCTGCTCAATGTGCTTGCGCAACAGGGCCACCGCCAAGGCGCCGTCACCCTGCTCACAAGCATCGAGGATCTGCACATGCTCCTGATGAGAACGCGAATGGCCAGCGGCCATGGAAACCCGCAGGCGCAGGATACGCCCCATCTGATCCTGCACCGAGCGCGTCATGGCCATGAGACGAGGCCGGTTGGCCGCGGCGTAAAGGCATTCGTGAAAGCGCATGTTGAGGTCGCTCCACTCGTACTGGGTCATAGCCTGATCGTAAGCGGCCAGCAGTTGACGAGCCTTGGCGATATCGCTGGAGGCCATGTTCGGCACAGCCAATTCAAGGGCCCGACACTCCAGGGCAATGCGCATGTCGAGCATCTCGAGGTAGTCGGCCACGGTCAACGTGGCCACGGTGGCGCCGGCATTGGGGGTGATCACCACCAGGCCCTCGGACTGCAGGCGCATCAACGCCTCCCTAACCGGAATCTTGCTCACGCCCATGGCCTGGGCGACCTCGTCCTGGCGAATCGGCGCACCTTCGGCCAGGACGCCGTCCATGATCCGCCGCTTGAGTTCCGTGTAGGCCTTCTGGGTAGCGGTAACGGCTTTCTGGGGAGCGGGCATGGGGGGCAGAGTCCTGTTGTCAGAGGGCTCGGATCGCCGAGCAAGTTTCAAGCCGGTAAGTATACCAATCAGCCATTTGAAATAATATCCGGGCATTTCAGCTGGCTGTCACTTCAACCTACGTGCCCTCGCAAGGCGCACTTTATTGTTTGGAAGGATGGCATATGAGCGCTTCAACCACGGTCGGGGTAAAACTGACCAGCGATTCACGGGACCGCTTGAAGAAAGCCGCCCAGTCGGCCGAACGCACCCCGCACTGGGTCATCAAACAGTTGATTCTCAACTTTATCGAGCGCAGCGAACAGGGTGATTGCGCCCACCATCTGCTCAACCTGGCGGGCCCAGTTGACACTGAAGACCTCGAAGCCCTGGATCCTGCTCTCGGCACGCCAGTGCAACCCTTTCTGGAGTTCGCTGAAAGCATCCTGCCGCAATCGGTCCTGCGCGCCTCTATCACCGCCGCCTACCGTCGCCCGGAGCCGGAAGTGGTGCCGATGCTGATGGAGCAGGCCCGCCTGCCGGCTGCCATGGCTGAGGCCACCAACAAGCTCGCCGCCTCGATCGCCGAGAAACTGCGTAATCAGAAGAG